>DATMDV010000028.1:0-40031 GCA_035557475.1 Ilumatobacteraceae bacterium | reverse complement strand
GGCTTCGCTCGGCACCACGTCGGGGCGGAACGGCAGCGCCAACGAGTGCAGCTCCTCTTGCAGGTCGGGCGACAGGGCGCCGGAAACCTCGACGATCGAGCGCTCGTAGATCTCGGCGAGCCGTTCGCGACTGGCCTCGTCGAGTGGTGCCTGACGAACCTCTTCCAGCAGTTGCTTCACCATCGAGCCGATCCGCATCACCTTGCCCGGCTCGGTGACCGACTCGGTCGCGTCGATGTCCACCACCTCGACCGCGCTGGGATCGAGTTCGACCAGTTCGCCGTGCTCGACGTCGGTCGGCGCGACGCCGTCCTCGGATGGCCCGTTTCCGTCGGGTTGCGACATCACATTCCTCTCACGTTGAAACTGGTCGAAAATCGAACTCGGTCATCCAAGCGCCGCCACGAGCGGAACGCGGACTTCGGCCGAAGTCAGCGAACCATGTCGGCACACCAGTTCGAACGGTCCCGAGTCGGCGGGCTCCCAGTAGCTGACCGGTTGGTGCGCCACGATCGCGACGTCGCCGAGCCGCGATGCGATGGGCGCCGCGATCGTCGGGCCGAACCAGTGCTCGTCGAGCATCTGTTCACGCGCCACGACCCACGCCAGCGACGAGCACTCCGCAGTGGTCGCCGCCAGGAGGTCGGGAATGCCGCCCCGCCGGGCGTGCAACCATCGGAACCGCCCCTCCCCCGACTGCAGCGCGACGTGCGCCAACAGCTCCTTGGAGAGGTGCACGATGTTCGGTCCGACGTGCACCTGTCCATGGTCGGCGATCACGAGCAGCGCGGCGCCGGCGGGGAGCGTCTCGATCATGTCGCCCACGATGCGGTCGGCGGCGCGCAGCTCGGCCTCGTAGTACTCGCCGAAGCCACGCTCGTGGGCGATCTTGTCGATGCCGCCGTAGTAGGCGTACACGAACCGCTCGCCGGCGGTCAGCTGGTGGCCGACCTCGACCGCGATCGACGATGCCGCCCGCCACCCGACCGGCTTCGACCCGCGCAGATGGGCGACCGAGAAACCCGACGTCTGCAGCTCGGCCGGGCTCACCACCGGCACGGCCAGTCCGAGGAACGCCGGGAACGGCTGCACGTCGGCCGGCGGATGCATGCGACGGACGTCGTTCTCGCCGATGCACCACCGCAAGACGTTGAGGATGTCGCCGCCGAGCACCATGCGGTAGCCGATCAAGCCGTGCTCTCCCGGCGTCAGGCCGGTGGCGATCGAGCTCAACGCGGTGGCGGTCGTGGTCGGGGCGACCGACGTGATCGGGCCGCCGTTCAGCGACGACACGGTCGGCATCAGATGACGGTGATCCTGGAGCTGGTCCCACCCCAAGCCGTCGAGCACGAGCAGCACGGCCTGGCGCGCGTGGCGCACCTCGTCGGGCATCCAGGCCGGCAGCTCCGTGCGCCAGTCGCCCGGTCCGAGGAGCGCGGGAACGATGCCGCGGATGTTCGGACCCTGGTAGTCAGGTATCACGGGCGACGGCGTCGCGACTGGGTCCACGGGGGCCCAGTCCACCACCTCCGGCGGGTCGAGGCCAAGTGATCTGCCGTGGACGCCGTACGATGACCCACATGCGAGTGTCGACCCGCGGCGACTATGCGTGCCGCGCCCTGCTGTCGCTGACGTTGCACGACGACGGCGGACCGACCTCGGTGCGCGACATCGCCGAGCGCACGGCGCTTCCCCAGCCCTATCTCGAGCAGATCCTGCTGGCGCTGAAGGGCGCCGGCCTCGTGCGGTCGAAGCGCGGTGTCGGAGGCGGCTACGTGCTCGCCCGACAACCCGACCAGATCAGGCTGTCGGAGATCGTGATGGCGGTCGACGGCCCGATCACGCTCGGCGACTTCGGCGAGCCGCACCAGGACGGCGCGTGCGACCACGAGGGTCACTGCGTGTTGCTCGCCGTCTGGAAGCAAGCGGGCCGCTACATGCAACGCCACCTCGAAGAGCACACGCTCGCGTCGATCGCCGACGTCGCCCGCGGCGAAGCCCCGTGGCCCGCCACCGACTCCGAACCCGCCCGATAACCCGTTCTGTCTGCTTCAGACTCGGCGGTAGCTCGGATGAAGCAGACAGTTCGAGGGTTTCAGGGCGAGGGTGACAGGCCGGCGAGCATCGTCGCCAGGTCGGCGGGGAGCTCGGAGCGGAACTCGACCCGCTCGCCCGTCGTCGGGTGGTCGAACGCCAACTCGGCGGCGTGCAAGAACGGGCGGTGGAGGCCGAGCATCGGCCGCCGCTGGCCGTAGGTCGAGTCGCCGACGAGCGGGTGCCCGATCGATTCGAGGTGCACACGGATCTGGTGGGTCCGCCCGGTCTCGAGCCGGCAGTCGACCCGAGCCACCTCGGCGGGCGAGGAGAACCGCTCGACCAGCCAGTACTCGGTGCGTGCCGGCCGGCCGTCGGCCACGACGGCCATGCGCAGCGGGTCGCGCCGGTCGCGCCCGATCGGGGCGTCGATGATGCCGTGGGCGGCCGCCGGGTGGCCCCACACCAGCGCGACGTAGCGGCGCCCGGCACGATCGACGGCATCCCGTGAAGCGAACTGGGCCACGAGGTGGTCGGCCGCCTCTTGTGTGCGAGCGACGACGAGCAGGCCCGAGCTGCCGGCATCGAGGCGGTGGACGATCCCCGGTCGGGTCGGGTCGCCCACGCCATCGATGTCGGGATATCGAGCGAGCAGCCCGTGCACGAGCGTGCCCTCCATGTTGCCCGCACCGGGATGCACCACGAGCGCCGCCGGCTTGTCGACGACGACCACCGCGGCGTCCTCGTACACGACTTCGAACTCGACCGCCGGATCGGCGACGGGCAACTGCACGCGCGGGATCGCCGACTCGTCGACTTCGACCTGCTGGCCCTCGATGAGGCGGACCTTGCCGCTCGGCGCCGCAACGCCGTCGACGCGGACTCCCCCGGCGGCGATCGTCGCCGACGCGTTCGAACGGCTGATGTCGGCGACGAACGAGACGATCCGATCGAGCCGCTCGCCGGCGAGGGCGGCGGGGACGACCTCGGCGATCATGCTGCTGGGTTCATTCCGCACAAATCATTCCGCTCGGATCATTCCGCAGACACCACTTCGGGACGTTGGCGGGATGCGATGAACGTGCCGAACACGAGGAGCAGGCCGCCGACGGTGATCGCCATGTCGGCGACGTTGAAGATCGGCCACCACTGCAGGTCGATGAAGTCGATCACCGCACCGCGCAGCCAGCCGGGCGAACGGAACAGCCGGTCGACGACATTGCCCGCCGCCCCACCGATGACGAGCCCGACGGCGGCCGTGCTGGCCGCGCCCGGCTGGCGGCGCAAGGACACCAACAGGGCGGCGACGACGATCAGGGCGATGACGCCGATCACCGGCCCGAGTCCTTCGCCGCGGCTGAACGCCATTCCGCTGTTGCGCGTGAGATGTAGGCGCAGCGTCCAGACCAGGTCGATGTCGCGGTCGTCGAGCGCCGACAGCGCCCACGCTTTCGTCAGTTGGTCGACGACGACGATCAGGATCGCGATCAGCACCGACCCACGCACGGCGCGGGTCGATCCGGTCATCGCCGCCCGATCCCTCCGACCTTTTCCTCGACGAGCACGGTCGCCCACGGAATGGCCTCGAGACGCTCGCGCGGGATCGGACGGCCGGATGCCTCGGAGTAGCCGTACGTGCCCTTCGCCAGGCGGGCGAGCGCTTCGTCGATGTCGGCGATCGTCTGGCGCGCCTGCGCCGACAGGGCGAGGTCGCGCTCACGCTCGACGACCATCGTGTCGCCCTCGCCGCCCTCGTCGTCGAACTGCACGTCCCCCATCTCGGCCTCCTCGATCAGCGAGTTGGCCTCGTTCTCGAGCCGCGTCGCCTGACCCATCAGCTTGGACTTCTCCTCGTCGAGGAGGTCGCGCTGGGCCTTCAGGAACTTGACGTCGAAGTCCTTCGTGTAGGCGATCCCGTCCTTGCTCACCCCACGGGGCTCTGGCAGCTGAATACCACCCACGGTGGGCGTCGGTGGCGCGGTCTTGGCGACCGATTTGGTCGCCGACGCCTTCGTCGCCGACGTCTTGGTCGACGTCTTGGACGGCTTGGCGGCGGCCGTCTTCTTCGCCGGCGCCCGCGTGACCGAGCCCTTCTTCGCCGACGAGCCCTTCGCCGCCGCAGGCCGTGCGCTCGACCGCTTGGCGGGCGCCGATTTGGCTGAAGTCCTGCTCACCGTGGCCTTCTTCTTGGCCGACTGCTGTCCGGTTGGCTTCCCAGGCGCCTTCTTGGCGGGCACCTTTTTGGCCGGCGCCTTCTTGGCCGGCGCCTTCTTCGTTGCTGCCATCTCGGGGGTACCTCCAGGCGGATCGAACGCCGGACTCTAGCGCGCGATCAAACGCGAGCGACGGTGATGGCAGGCTCGGTGCCGGCGCCTTCGACGGCAGTCGCGTTCGTCGCAAGTGTCTCGCCCATCACCAACTCACGGTGTGCCTCGAACGCCTCGACGACCGCTGCGGGCGCCTCGACGGTGAGGGTTATCCGGTCGCTGACGTCGAGTCCGGCGCTGCGGCGCGCCTGCTGAACGGCCCGGATCAGGTCGCGGGCGAGCCCTTCCTCGGCGAGTGCGTCGGTGACGACGGTGTCGAGCACGACGATCCCGTTGTTGCCGGGGAGCGTCGCCGCGACGCCCTCGGACGCCGACACCAGCCGGAACGTGTACTCGTCGGGATGCAACTCGACGCCGCCCACCACGACCTTGTCGCCGTCGATGCTCCAGTCGCCGGCCTTGTGGGCCTTGATGACCTGCTGGGTGTCGCCCCCGAGCCGCGGGCCGAGGCGGGCGGGGTTGAGGTTCAGCTCCACTCGCCCGACCGACTGCACGTCGTCGATCAACTCGATCTCCTTGACGTTGAGCTCGTCGCGCAGGATGCCGAGGTGTGGACGCATGAGCTCGGTGGTGGGTGTGGCGATCGTCGCCTTCGCCAGCGGCAGGCGGACCCGGAGACCCTCCGACTTGCGCAACGACAGCAACGTCGAGCACACGTCGCGCACCTGTCCCATCCCCGTCGTCAGGTCGTCGTCGTGGGGGAACTGCTCGGCGTCGGGCCAGTCGGTGAGGTGCACGCTGCGCTCGCCGGTGAGGCCGACGTACAGGTGCTCGGTCACCATCGGGAGCAATGGGGCGGCGACCTGGCACAACGTGACCAGCGCGGTGTGCAACGTGTCGATGGCGTCCTGGTCGCCGGCCCAGAATCGGTCACGGCTGCGACGGATGTACCAGTTCGAGAGCGTCTCGACGAACTCCACCACGTTCTGGCAGGCGCCGAACAGGTCGTAGTCGTCCATCGTCGAAGTCATCGTCCGCACCAGCGTGCGCAGCTCACCGAGCAGGTATCGATCGAGGACGTCGGTCTGGTCGGTGCGGAACGTTCCCGTCGTTCCGGCCGCATTCGCGTAGAGCGTGAGGAAGTACCACGTGTTCCAGATCGGGAGGATGACGTGCCGCACGGTGTCGCGCATCCCGTGCTCGGTCACGGCGAAGTCGCCACCGCGAAGGATCGGCGACGAGAGCAGGTTCCACCGCATCGCGTCCGACCCGTAAGCCTCGAACACCACCATCGGGTCGGGGTAGTTGCGCAACGACTTCGACATCTTCATCCCGTCGTCGCCGAGCACGATGCCGTGACTCACGCAGGTCGAGAACGCCGGCCGGTCGAACAACGCCGTGGCGAGCACGTGCAGTGTGTAGAACCACCCACGTGTCTGGGCCATGTACTCGACGATGAAATCGCCCGGATAGTGGTGCTCGAACCACTCGGCGTTCTCGAACGGGTAGTGCACCTGGGCGAACGGCATCGAACCTGACTCGAACCAGCAATCGAGCACCTGCGTCACGCGACGCATCGACGACCGGCCGGTCGGGTCGTCAGGGTTGAGGCGCACCAACTGGTCGATCGCCGGCCGGTGGAGATCGGTGACCGTGACCCCGAAGTCGGCCTCGAGCTCGGCGAGCGAGCCGTACACGTCGGTCCGCGGGTACTCGGGCGAATCGCTGACCCACACCGGGATCGGCGAACCCCAGAACCGGTTCCTGCTGATCGACCAGTCACGGGCGTTGGCGATCCACTTGCCGAAGCTGCCGTCCTTGACGTGCTCGGGGACCCACCGGATCTGCTCGTTGAGCGCGACCATCCGGTCTCGGAACTTGGTCACCTCGACGAACCACGACGAGATGGCGCGGTACACGAGCGGCTCGGCGCAGCGCCAGCAGTGCGGGTACGGGTGGTTGTAGGAGTCGTGGCGCACGACGACGCCGTCGAGTTTGAGATGGCGGATCACGTCGCTGTTGGCCTCGAACACGTGCTGACCGATCCAGTCGGTGATCGGCGCCGTGAACCGTCCGTGCTCGTCCATCGGACAGATCGTCGGGATGCCCACCGCGTTGCACGCGATCTGGTCGTCCTCGCCGAAGCCGGGCGCCATGTGGACGACCCCGGTGCCCTCCTCGGTCGACACGAAGTCACCGGCGAGCACCTGGAACGCGTTCGGCGTGTCGGCCAGGAAGTCGAACAGCGGCCGGTACCGGCGCCCGACGAGCTCGGAACCCTTCACCGTGCCGACCCGCTCGGCGCGCGTCAGATCGTTGGCGTACGCATCGAGGCGCGCCTCGGCGAGGATGTAGCGCTGCCCGTCCTCCTCCATGACCGCGTAGTCGATGTCGGGACCGACTGCGAGCGCCAGGTTCGACGGCAGCGTCCAGGGCGTGGTGGTCCACGCGAGCACGCGATCGCCGTCGTCGAGCTCGAACCACACGGTCAGCGCCGGGTCCTGGCGATCGCGGTACACGTCGTCCATCCGGGTCTCGGTGTTGCTGAGCGGTGTCTCGCAGCGCCAGCAGTACGCCAGCACCCGGAAGCCTTCGTAGATGAGGCCCTTCTCCCACAGCGTCTTGAACGCCCACATGACGCTCTCCATGTAGTCGAGGTCGAGGGTCTTGTAGTCGTTCTCGAAGTCGACCCAGCGGGCCTGACGGGTGACGTATCGCTCCCAGTCGTTGGTGTACCTCAGCACGCTCGTGCGGCAGTACTCGTTGAACCGGCCGATTCCGTACTCGGTGATCGCCGGATGGCCGGCGATCCCGAGCTCACGCTCGGCCTCGACCTCGGCCGGCAGGCCGTGACAGTCCCAGCCGAAGCGGCGCTCGACGTGGCGCCCGCGCATCGTCTGGTAGCGCGGCACGGCGTCTTTCACGAAGCCGGTGAGCAGGTGCCCGTAGTGCGGCAGGCCGTTGGCGAACGGTGGGCCGTCGTAGAAGACGTACTCGTTGCTGCCGTTGTCGCCCGCCGGGCGCAACTCGACCGACGCCTCGAACGTCTTGTCGTCGGACCAGCGGTCGAGCACGGCGCGCTCGATCGCGGCGAGATCGGGTTGTTGTTCGACGTCGGGATATCGCGCAGTAGCCATCGCTGGCCAGCAACGCTACCGACGCACCGGCCAGTCGGCGACGCGACGTTTCGCGACGCGACCCGCGGTGAGCCGACTCAATTCAACTCAGTCGTAGCGGCGGGTTTCACCGAGGCCGAAGCGGAACTGCGGCTCATCGTCGGGCTCGGGCGCCCACGGCGTGGTGACGACGGGATCGCCGCCGGCGCGCTCGTCGGGCGCGCGCTCGATGCGCGTCGTCTGGTCGTCGCTGGTGTCGGTGGCGGGATCGTCGTCGTCGGAACGTGACGATTCGGGTGAAGCCTCGTACGGCGGGCCGGAGGTGCCGTCAGGAGCACCAGCCGATTCGGGCGCGACGTCGGACGCGGTGTTGCCCGACGAACGCGAGTCGAGCGCCGGCGCGGGGTCGTCGGACGCGGACAGGAGCGGTCGGCGCACCTCGCCGAGCCCACCCGGGACGCGCTCGGAGATGTCGAGCAGGGAGGACGCCGCCTGACGCAGGCGGTCGCGCTGATCGACGAGGAAGTGCTCGAGCTGCTCGACGTCGGACTCGAGGAAGTCGCGCCGGGCGACGAGTGCCTCGACTTCGCTCTGGACCGCCTTGAGCTCGACCTCGGAGACCTGTCGGGCTTCCGATCGGGCCTCTTCGAGGAGACGCGACGACATCTCGCGCGTCGAATCGATCGTCGTCGCGGCCTCCTGGTGGGCGGCGGTGACGATGCGGTCGGCTTCGGACTTGGCCTCCGAGACCGTCGCGTCGGCGGTGCGTTGGGCGAGCAGCAACGTCCGACTGATCGTCTCGGCGTCGCCGGCGCTGACCGGCTCGGCCGGCGATTCGCGCGCCGTGCTCACCTCCTGGAGGCGGGCGACGGCCGCCCGGGCCCGCGCCTCCATCGCCGTCGACTGGTTCTGCGCCGCCTCGAGCGACTCGGCCACGTCGCGCAGGAACGCCTGGACCTCGTCGGGATCGAAACCGCGCTTGGCCGACTTGAACGACGCGTTCCGAACCTGCTGCGGGCTCATCTCCATGAGCGGCACGTTAGTCCGGTCCGTGTGGCCCGTCGTTGGACCGTGCAGGACGACTCAGTGCAGCGGCGACTCAGTCGTCGTATTCGTCGTGGCGGCGGCTGCTGATCGGCTTCAGCAGGTACACGCCCGTGGCGACCTTCTCCATCGAGCCGTCGAGGGCGTAGCACAGACCGCTCGCGAAGTCGATCAGGCGACGGGCGACCTCGCGCTCGGTGCCCTCGATGTTCATGATCACCGGCTGACCTTCCTTGAAGCGGTCGGCCACCTCTTGCGCCTGGTCGAAGCGGCGTGGCCGCACGGTGGTGGGCTCGCTCGTCGCCACGGTCGTGTTGCGAGGGCTCACACTGCTCCCGCCGCGGGGGCGGGGTTGGACGCCCGATTCGTCGGCGGCCTGCTGGCGGCGCGCCTGTGACGGATCGAAGTCGCGGGTCGGAAACGTTGGACGCGACGGCACCGTGCGCACCACACCTTCGGGCTCGTGCTCGGGATACCCACGACCCTGCCGGGCCTCGGGTTCGTGAGAGGCGCGCCGCGGACGCGGTGCCGGCTCCGGCTCGTCGTAGTCGTCGTAGTCGTCGTACGCGTCGTCAGGACCGAGACCGAGATAGTCCATGGTCCTTTTCCACAATGACATCCGAGCGTTCCTCCTGGGCGGGAGGCTAGCTCACAGCGTCACCTCGCGTCGCGCCACCCGAACAGCGCGGTGCCGACGCGTACCTGCGTGCTGCCCTCCTCGACGGCGACCTCGAGGTCGTCCGTCATGCCCATCGAACAGACGCCGAGACCCAACTCCGTGGTCAGCCGGCGGACCTCGCGAAAGCCGCGACGCGACGCCTCCGGACCCCCCTCGGTCGGACCGACGGTCATCAGCCCTTCGACGCGAAGTCCGGCCTCCACCGCGGCGCCGACCAGCGACTCGACATCAGCCGCGGGACACCCACCCTTGCCCGGGTCTCCCGTCGTGTCGACCTGCACGAGCACCCGGGCGCCGTGGTCGCGCCGGGCGATGGCGTCGACGAGCGACGTCCGGTCGACCGATTCGTACACGTCGACGACGCCGCTGAGCGACCGCACCTTGTTCGACTGCAGGCGACCGATGAAGTGGATCTCGGGTCGCGCTGTGGTCGCGCCGACGAGGCGCAGCTTCTCGAGCAACTCTTTGGCGTAGTTCTCGCCGATCTGCCGGCACCCGGCGGCAACCGCGGCGTCGATCGCCTCGGCTCCGAACCCCTTCGTCACGGCGAGCACGGCGACCCCGGTCCCACCCGCCGCCGTGATCCGCGCCTCCACTGTCGCCAGCCGCTCGCGCACCAGCCCGGCGTCGATCACGCGACTGGCCCCGAGGCCGCGCCCCCGGCTACTTCAGGAACGACGGGACGTCGAAATCGTCGTCGTCGTTGTCGTCGAGCGGATCGGCGTCGGGTTCGGCGAACAGCTCGGTGATCCGCGACGGCGTGCGCAGGATCTGCTCGGTGCTCGCGCCGCCGTCGAAGCGGTCGAAGCCGGCGGCGATCACCGTGACTCGCACCTCGTCGCCGACCTCGTCGTCGATCACGGTGCCGAAGATGATGTTGGCGTCGGGGTGGGCGACGGCGTGGATGATCTCGGCGGCCGCGTTCATCTCGAACAGACCCATGCTCGACGGGCCCGTGATGTTGAGCAGGATGCCCCGCGCCCCGTCGATCGCGGACTCGAGCAGCGGGCTCGAGATCGCCGACTTCGCTGCGGTGATCGCGCGGTCGTCGCCGGTCGCCTGCCCGATGCCCATCAACGCCGAGCCGGCGTTCGACAGCACCATCCGGACGTCGGCGAAGTCGGTGTTGATCAGACCCGGTGTGGTGATCAGGTTGGTGATGCCCGAGACCCCCTGGAGCAGCACCTCGTCGGCCATCTTGAACGCGTTGAGCACGCTCGTCTTGTCGTTGGCGACCGTCAGCAGACGGTCGTTGGGGATGACGATCAGCGTGTCGACCTTCTCCTTCAACCGCTGCACACCGTTGTCGGCCTGGACCGAGCGCCGGCGGCCTTCGAACGAGAACGGCCGGGTGACCACACCGATCGCCAGCGAACCGGCAGCGCGCGCGATCTCGGCGATCACGGGGGCCGCACCGGTGCCGGTGCCGCCACCCTCGCCGGCGGTGATGAACACCATGTCGGCGCCCTTGACCATCTCGTCGATCTCGTCGCTGTGCGACTCGGCGGCCGTGCGCCCGACCTCGGGGTCGCTGCCGGCACCGAGCCCGCGGGTGAGGTCGCGTCCGATGTCGAGCTTGACGTCGGCGTCGCTCATCAGCAACGCCTGCGCGTCGGTGTTGACGGCGATGAACTCGACCCCTTTGAGCCCGGCGTCGATCATGCGGTTGACCGCGTTGACACCACCGCCGCCGACGCCGATCACCTTGATCACGGCGAGATAGTTCTGGGGCGCGCCGGCCATCAGCGGTACCTCCGTCGAGCAGTGCAGCGTGGGCACGGTCGGTTCATTTGCATAGCCGATTTCTGTGCATGGTCGTGTCAGGACTCCGATGCCTGCGTGGTGCCCGTCGGGACGTGCCGCATTGTGGCCCATCCTCGCACGTCGGAGGTACTGGAACAGGTGATGCTACCTCTCATCGCCGGTCCACGGTCAGCCGGTCGATCGTCCCATTCGATCGTCAGGGCGCGATTCATCGCATGACCACCTCGGCGGTGGAGACGTCGATCACGCTGACCACCTGGTCACCGGTGGCGCCGAGCGCGGTCTCGAGGCGCACGAGCTTGGTCACCAGGTCGCTGGCCGCGCCGAACCGCACCTCGGTGGCGTCGTCGAGTAGGAGCCGCAGCTGGGAGCCGTCGGCGGTGACGTCGATCGACTGCACTCGACCGCGCACCGAACCGGTGAGGCCCTGGACCAGCCGGGCCGCCGCTCCGTAGCCGACCGGGGCGTACTCACCCGGCTGCCGGTCGACCGGATCGGGCCCGGTGATCAGCATGTACGCGATCGGCTGGCCGCTGATCACGTCGAGCACCCGCCCGTCGCTGTCGATCACCCGGAACTGCCCGTCGGGTCCGGCGTACGTCGCGAGCGCGACGCGTTCGCGGATCTCGATGTTCACCCCGTGCGGGAACCTTGTGCGCACACGTGCCTGATCGACCCACGGGATCTCCTCCAACTCGCGCTCGGCAGCCTGTGTGTCGGCCGCCAACACCGGCGTGCCGACGAGGTCGTCGACGACGGCTTGGAGACGGACCCGGTCGGTGTAGACGTTGCCGCTCACGCTCACCTGATCGGCCTCGATCGCGAACAGCGACGAGCCCAGCACGGCCAGGGCGGCACCCGCCACCAGGAGCACGAACACGGCGAGGAACACCCACCGCAGGCGGCGCCGGCTCTCGGCGCGGCGCACCGCGATCCGCCGATCGCGCAGGCGCGGCTCGATGCGACGCCGCAATCGGCGACTGTCCTCTGGCGTCTCGGTGACGACGACGTCGTCGTCGATGAACACCACGGGTCGGTCGCCCGAGGTGTCGGGTCCGCCGAGATCGCCCTCGACGTACACCGCGTCGGGCGGATACTCGTCGTCGGCGATCGCGATCACCTTCACATTTCCCGGGACGCTCCCTGGGACATTTCCCGGGACGTTCGTCGACGACGGTGGCGGTTGAGTCGGGTGCGACGGGGTCGCGGCGTCGTCACCGAGCGGTGCCTCCGACGCCGACGCGCCGTTGGGCGCGTGGGTCACCGCGGCCACGTCGATCGGCGGCTCGGGATCGGCGCCGACCGATCCGTCGGCCACCGAACCGTCGGGGTCCGATCCGTCGGGTTCTGGGTCGCCCAGCACCTCGTCGACGTGGCGATCGATCTCGGAGTCGGTGCGATCCTCCTCGGCGACGCGCGTCGCGTCGATCGCGAACGCTCGGAGCAGTTCGTCGAGCGCGACGCGGTCAGCGTCGACCTCGGCGTCGGTGTCGGCCGGTCGCCCGACGGGCCACTCCTCACTACTCATCTCGGGCTACTCATCTCGGGCCACTCATCTCGGGCTACTCATCGCTGCTCGTTCCCGCGCCCGGTTCGTCGTCGAACCCGATCAGACGGACCTCGCTGCGCAGCACGTACCCGGTCGCCGCCGCGACCCGGTCGCGCACCGCCTCCATCACGGCCCGTACATCGGCGGCCGCGCCGCCGTCGGTGGACTGGATGAAGTTGGCGTGCTTCTCCGACACCCAGGCGGTTCCGATCCGCAGGCCGCGCAGCCCGAGACCATCGATCAGTCCGCCGGCGGTCACCTCACCCGGCACCGGGTTCACGAAGACCGATCCGCAGTTCTGCCCGCCGGGTTGGTGCTCGCGACGCCAGCGCACGATCTCGGCGATCTCACGCTCCGCTGCCTCGCGGTCGCCGCGGCGGAGATCGAGGCGCACCTCCACCACGAGTTGGTCGTCGGTGAGATCGGATCCACGGAAGCGCAAGCCGAGGTCGCGAGCGTCGACTCGGCGGAGCTTCACCGCGGCGGGGTCGCCGAGGTCGAACAGGTCCACGTCGATGACCGAGGCAGCCATGTCGGAGCCGTGGCCGCCGGCGTTCATCCGCACTGCCCCGCCGATGGATCCGGGAACGCCCACCGCCCACTCGAACCCGGCGACCGATGCCGCCGCCGTCCGCCGGGCGAGCACCGGGAGCGCGACGCCTCCGCCGGCCGCCACGACGACACGTCCGTCGTCGTCGGCCGTCCCGATCGCGATCTGGCCCGCGAACTCGGCGAGCGACACCACGATTCCCGGGTAGCCCGAGTCGGCCACGAGCATGTTCGAGCCACGCCCGATCGTCAGCACCGCCAGCCCGGTCGCCGCCCGCGCCGCGGCGACACGGTGGAGGTCGTCGATCGTGGCGACCTCGACGAACAACGCGGCTCGACCCCCGACGCGGTAGGTCGTGAGCGGGGCCAACGGAACGTCACGTCGAGCGCGCTGGCCGATCAACGCGGCCGCCGCTTCGACATCGGTGCTCGCCGTCGCTCGCGACATCATCGGACCGGGCTCCCGCGCCGTGCGGCCAGCACCTCGTCGGGGAGCGTCGCGATGTCGCCGCAGCCCATCGAGATGCACACGTCCCCGTCGCGAACCTCGCCGGCGAGGAACGTCACCAGGTCGTCGCGCTTTGGCAACCACGCGACGCGGGTGAACGGGGCGTGATCGAGCACCGCGTTCACGATCAGCCTCCCCGTGACGCCGGGGATCGGCTGCGTCCCCGACGAGTAGATCTCGGTCAGCACCACGACGTCGGCATCGCCGAACGAGTCGCCGTAGTCGGCCCACATCTCGGCGATCCGGTTGTACCTGTTGGGCTGGAACACGGCCACGACTCGGCGCCACCCGTCGTCGCTGCGACGCGCGGCGTCGAGGACGGCTGTGATCTCCGATGGCAGGTGTGCGTAGTCGTCGACGAACGTCGCACCGCGATCGACACCCCGGATGTCGAACCGGCGGGCGACGCCACCGAACTTGGCGAGCGCGGCGGCCGCCACTGCGGGGGCGACGCCGATCGCGAAGGCCATCGCCAGCGCGGCGGTGGCGTTGCGCACGTTGTGCATCCCGCGCTGCGGCAGCGAGATGTCGACGAGGTGCGCTCCGGCCTGTTCGATCGCGAACGTCAACGTGCCGTGTGTGGCGCGCACATCGACGGCACGGACGTCGACGCCTTCGGACGTGCCGTACGTGGTGGCACCGTGCTCGGCGGCGAGTCGGGCGCCGATGGGATCGTCGCCGCACACGACCTTGGGACCGCCGACGTTGCGCAGGTACTGGTCGAAGCTCGCCACGATGCACTCGAACGACCCGTAGTGGTCGAGATGATCGGTCTCGACGTTCGTGACGATCGTGCCGTGCAGCGGCAGCTCGAGATGTGTTCCGTCGCTCTCGTCGGCTTCGACGACGAACCATTCCCCGCCGGTCCACTGAGCTCCGGTCCCCATGTCGGTGACGTCGCCACCGATCACGAAGCTCGGGCGCAATCCGGCTTCCGCCAACATCAACATCAACATCGACGAGGTCGTCGTCTTGCCGTGGGTGCCCGCCACGCCAAGTGATCGGGCCTGGGCGCAGATCGATGCCAACATTCCGGCCCGCGTGAGCACCGGGATTCCCAGCCGGCGCGCCTCGTCGAGCTCGTTCAGATCGGCCGGCACGGCGGTCGATGCCGTGACTGCGTCGCACCCCTGCACGTGGGATCGATGGTGACCGACGCTCACCGCGACGCCGGCCGCCCGCAGGCGGTCGAGCACCGGTCGCTCGCGCAGGTCGCTCCCCGACACGCGATGTCCCATCTGCGCCAATGCGAGCGCGATCGCACTCATCCCGGGGCCGCCGACCCCGACGACGTGCAACCGGCGCGGTCGGGCGAGATCGAGCGGTGGAGCTGGCACGGACACGGTCCGATCAGGCTAGAGCCACGGCTTCGACGAGATCGGCCAGCGCACCGCTGCGGTGAACCTCACCCATCGCCCGGGCCTTGTCGCCCATGTCCTCGCGCGCCGCCGAGTCGGAGCGGAGACGGTCGACGACCGCCCCCAACTCGCCGATCCGCCCCTCCGGCAGCAGCACCGCGGCGCCCGCGTCGGCGAGCCACGACACGTTGGCCGTCTGGTGATCCTCCGCCGATCCGGACCACGGGACGAGGATCGCCGGGACGCCGGTGACGGCGACCTCGTGCACCGTGCTCGCCCCGCCCCGCCCGACCAGCAGATCAGCGGCGGCGTAGACGAGCGGCATCTGCGGTTCGTATCCGATCGGCTGGTACAGCACGCCACCGCGCCCGTCGCGCGGCGGCGACGCGGCCGCCAAGAAACGTTCGCCCACGACGTGACGGATTGCCAGGCCGCGGTCCGCCCCGCTCGCATCGAGGATCGCGGCGACGGCCTCGTTGAGGATGCCAGACCCCTGCGAGCCACCCATCACCGCCACGACGAACCGATCGGGCGGCAGGTCGAGGACCGCCCGTGCCGTCGCCCCGTCACGACGTCGATCGACGTCGAGCACGGCCCGGCGCACCGGTGCTCCCGTGACCGTCGCCCGTGGCAGCGGGGAGTCCGGGAACGCGACCGCGCAGGCCGCCGCCCGTCTCGCCGCCAGGCGGCTCGCCCGCCCCGGGAACCGGTCGTAGCTCACGACGACCACCGGGATCCGCAGCCGCCGGGCGGCGAGCACGGCCGGGACGCTTGCGTAGCCGCCGACCGACACCACCACGCGGGGCCGCAGCTCGCGGAGCAACCGGATCGCCGCGCGCGTGCTGCGCACCAGCTTGGGGAGGAAGGCGACGTTGCGCCGGGTGACTCGGCGTTGGAAGCCGACGACGTCGAAGAACGTGGGCGAGAACGGTGTCTCGGGGAGCAGTCGGGTCTCGACGCCGCGCGTGGCGCCGACGTAGTGGATCGTCGACGGCGGGTGCCCCTTGGCGACGAGCAGCTCGGCGACCGCCAGCGCCGGCAACACGTGCCCGGCCGTCCCGCCCCCGGTGACGACCGCGAACGTCGAGCCCACCGGCTCAGCGAGCCCGTCTGGCGACGTTGAGCAGCAAGCCCGCCGCGACCATCGTCACGAACAACGACGTCCCACCGGCGGAGAAGAACGGCAACGTGAGACCGGTCACGGGAAGCAGGCCCGTCACGCCGCCCATGTTGACGATCGCCTGCACGCCGAACCACGTCGCGATCCCTCCGGCGAGCAGCATGCCGAATCGGTCGGGTGCCGCGAGCGCGGTCTGGATCCCGAACCAGACCAGCAGCGCGAATCCGCCGACCACGGCGAGCGCACCGACGAACCCGAGCTCGTCGGCGATCACCGCGAAGATGAAGTCGCTGTGCGCCAGCGGCAGGTAGCCGAGCTTGCTGTTGCTACCGCCGATGCCGGACCCGGTGAGCCCACCGTTGGCGATGCCGAGGTACCCCTGATACGTCTGGTACGCCAGGTAGTCCTTGTTGCCCTCGGTGTCGAAGAATGCCGTGAACCGGTTGAAGCGGCGGGCGCTCGAGAGCACGAACAGCGACATCGTGATCGAGCCGGTCACGACGATCCCGGTCATGTAGGCGATCGGCACCCCGGCGATGAACCCGACGGCGAGGACGATCGAGCCGAGCACGACCGCCGAACCGAGGTCGCCCTGCACGAGACACGCCCCCGCCCCGAACCCGGCGATGAGCATCAACGGGAACAGAGTGCGACGTGGGTCGGCCATCTGCTCGTGGCGCGTCGCCAGAAGGTTGGCCGCCAGCGCGAGGGTGGCGAGCTTGAGCACCTCGGACGGCTGGAAGCTCAACGATCCGATCTGCACCCACGCCCTGGCACCGTTGATCGTGGCGCCGAGACTCGACGTGAACGGCAGCACCATCCCCGCCGCGGCGAGGATCGCGATCGGCACCGTCAGGTGTCGCCAACGCTGGTACGGCACCTTGATCGCGACGAGCATGCCGCCGAGCCCGAAGCCGGCCCACATCAACTGGCGGGAGAAGATCCGGTACGGCGAGTTGCCCTGACCGACCTCGGTCGCCGCCGATGACGAGAGCACCATCACCAAGCCGAGCATCACGAACACGGCGACGACGACGACGATCACGTAGTACGCCACAGGGGGCGGGCCGAGCACGGCAGCCGGATCGGCACCGTCGCGCGTCCGTTGCGCCCGGCGCGACTTGGGGCGCGATCCCTGGAGCCGTTCGAGCGCGGCCTGCCGTCGCTCGGCCACAGACGCCCCGGGCAGGACATCGCGCGGCGATCCCGCGCGGGAGTCGATCGACATCGTCATCGCAGCCCCACCTCGCGGACGTCGACGAGGTCGGCGACCAGCCGGCGGAAGTGATCGCCGCGTGCGCCGTACCCGCCACTCGGATACCAATCGAAGCTCGCGCAGCCCGGCGACAGCAGCACCGCGTCGCCGCGGCGCGCCGCGTCCGCCGCGGCCAACACCGCAGCTTCCATCGAATCCGCCCGCACCACCGTGCAGTGAGGTGCGAACAGCTCGGCGATCTCGGCGGCGGACTCCCCGATCGCGACGACCGACCGGAGACGTTGTGGCTCAGCAGCCATCGGCGAGAGATCGAGGTCTTTGTTGCGACCGCCGGCGATGAGCACGACGTGCTCGAATCCGTGGATCGCCACCGCAACCGCATGCGGTGTGGTGGCCTTCGAATCGTTGAACCACTGCACGCCGTCGCGCTCGCCCACCGGCTCGATGCGGTGCGGTGGGCCGACGAACGCCGTGATCGCGCGACCGGCCGTCGCCAGATCGGCGAGACCTGACTCGAACACGAGTGCCGACGCGGCAAGGGCGTTGGTGATGTCGTGCGGGAGCCGGCGCCGCATCGAAGCGACAGTTGTGATCGTGCCGGTCGGTCCGCGCAACGTGTCTCCGTCGACGTGATAGTCGGCTGTCGAACGCCCGAACGTCACGTGACGCGCCGGGGCCGCGTCGAGGTGGCCCATGACGACCGGATCGTCGACGTACCCGATCGCCACGTCCGACGGCCGTTGCAGGTCGAACAGGCGTGCTTTGGCCGCCTCGTAGGTCGCCATCGAACGGTGCCAGTTGAGATGGTCGGGCGCCAGGTTCAGCCACAGCGCGGCGTTCGCGCGGAACTGCTCGGTCCACGCCAGCCGGAAGCTGCTGCACTCCACCACGTACGCGTCGAGCTCCATGTCGAGCGCGTCGACGAGGGGGACGTCGGTGTTGCCGGCGGCGACGGCGCGCAGGCCGGCGGCGGTCAGCATCGCGGCTGCCAGCAGGGTCGTCGTCGTCTTGCCGTCGGTCCCCGTGATGGCCAGGATCGGCCGTGCGCCGCCCGGGCGGTCCTGCTCCCACTGGTAGGCGAGCTCGATCTCGCTCCGCACGGGCACGCCGCGGCGGCGGGCGGCGGCGACCACGTCGTGTGTCTCGGGCACGCCGGGCGACGGCGACACGAGGTCGCAGTCGCCGACGAGCGCTTCGAGCGATGCCGGCGTCGTGAGCAACTCGACGCCGAGCTCGGCGGCGAGCGCCCGCTTGGCGTCGTCGATCTGATCGTCGACGACCACCACGTCATGTCCCCGCTGGGCGAGGGCGCGCACGGTCGACGCACCGGTGACCGCGAGTCCGTACACCAGCGAACGCACGATTACTCCGCCGCGATCCGTGTGAAGTCGCCGATGAAGATCGCCAGTGCCGAGGCGACGCAGATCGCGGCGATCAGCCAGAACCGGATGATCACGGTCGTCTCCGGCCATCCGAGGAGCTCGAAGTGGTGGTGAACGGGCGACATGCGGAACAGCCGCCGCCGACGTCCGGACGCCTTGAACACACCCATCTGCACCGCGACCGAACCGGCCTCCATCACGTTGATGCCGCAGATCAACAACAGCAGGAGGTGGGTGTCGAGGGTCAGCGCGAGGAGGGCCAGCGCCGAGCCGATGGCCAGCGCGCCGACGTCACCCATGATGATCCTCGCCGGTGCCGCGTTCCACCACAGGAAGCCCAGACAGGCACCGGCGAAGGCCGCCGCGAACACGCCCATGTCGAGCGGGTTGACGACCTCGGTGTAGATGTCGTCGTTGCGGAACGCCCAGTAGGCGATGATCATGAACGCGCCGAATCCCATCATCGCGGCTCCGCCCGCCAGGCCGTCGAGCCCGTCGGTCACGTTGACGGCGTTGGTCGTGGCCCAGATGATCAGGCCGGCCCAGATGATCCATACGACTTGCGGCACCGCAAACCCGAGGTCCTCGGCCCTCGTCAGCGAGATCGTCTCGGAGATGCCGGTCGCGGCCACGAGCCACCACGCGGTCCCGAAGCTCATCAGCATCGTCACGTAGTTCTTGTGCTTCCAGAGGATCCCGCGGTTGTGCCGCTTCTTGACCTTGATGTAGTCGTCGAGGAAGCCCATGAACGCCATCGCGAGCACGGCGACCCACACGATCATGGTCTGGTCGGAGAACGCCAGGCCGCGTCGGAAGTGGGCCACCAGCCATCCGGCGAGCGCGGCGCCGACGATCGCCAGACCGCCCATCGTCGGCGTGCCCTGCTTGTGCATGTGGTGCTCGGGGCCGTGATCCTCCTTGCCGAGGATGGGCTGACCACGTCCCCGGGTCTGGAAGAACCCCATCAGGGCACGGGTGCCGAACAGCGACGTGAACGTGGCGACCGCGCCGGCGATCATGACCGCGATCACGTCCGGGCCTCCATCAGCTCGCGGGCGACCACCCGATCGTCGAAGTCGAGGACCTTCGCACCGATCGTCTGCGTCGTCTCGTGACCCTTGCCGGCGATCACCACGACGTCGCCACGCTGCGCATCCGCCAGCGCCAGCCCGATCGCGACTCTCCGGTCGGGTTCGACGACGATGCGGGCGCGGTCGGGTTCCCTGATGCCGCTCACGATCGCGTCGATGATCGACATCGGATCCTCGCCGCGCGGGTTGTCGGACGTCACGACGACCCGGTCGGCACCGGCGACCGCGGCGCTCCCCATCTGTGGGCGCTTGTCGCGATCACGGTCGCCGCCGCACCCGAACACGATCGTCATCACACCCGAACCACTGACCGCGCGGGTCGCGGCGAGCAGCTCGGTGATGCCATCGGGCGTGTGCGCATAGTCGACGATCACCGTAGGCGCGGTCCCGCCCGCGAAGGCGATCACCTCGAAGCGGCCGGGCACCGCCCCTGCTGCCGATACCCCGCGGGCCGCGTCGTCGGCGTCGACGCCGAGCGCGGTGAGAGCGGTGAGCGCCGCCAACGAGTTCATCACGTTGAACGCCCCACCGATCGGCACCGCGACGGGCCGCCCGCGCCACACGAACCGGTGGCCCTCGGCGGTGACCTCGATCTCGCTCGCGTCGGCCTTCGAGTACGGCAGCATCGTGATGCTCGCGGCGTCGAGCAGCAGGCGTCCGTACGGATCGTCGACGTTGGTCACACCGACCGCCGCCAGCTCGGGCATGAACAGCCGGGCCTTCGCCCGGAAGTAGTTCTCGACCGAGCCGTGCAGGTCGAGATGATCACGACCGAGGTTCGTGAACACCGCCACGTCGAACCGCATGCCGTCGACCCGCCACAGCGCGAGCGCGTGTGAAGAGACCTCCATCACGACCGAGTCGACGCCCTCGTCGCGCATGCCGGCAAGCCGCTCCTGCAGCTCCGTCGCCTCGGGGGTCGTGCGGACCCCGCTCAACGTCCCGATCACACCGACGTCGCGGCCGAGCGCGCGGAGGGCGGCGGCGATGAGATGGGCGGTCGTCGTCTTGCCGTTCGTGCCGGTGATCCCGACCATCGTGAGCGCCCGGCTGGGCTCACCGTGGAATGCGGCAGCGACGTGGCCGAGCACCGCCCGGGTGTCGTCGACAACGATCTGGGTGACGCCGAGCGGGAGCTCACGCTCGAGGAGCAGCGCCGCCGCGCCGGACTCGACCGCCGACGGCGCAAACGCATGTCCGTCGTGATGCTCCCCCACGACGCACGCGAACAGCGCTCCCGACGCGACGGCCCGCGAATCGTGCGTGACACCGGTGACCCGCACCGACGCATCGCCGACGACAGCGCGGAGGCGTCCCGTCGGCACGCGTGCCACGAGGTCGTCGACCCGAACGCCGGTCGATGCGTTCGCGGCGCCGCCACCGTTCATGGTTTCAGCCCGCTTCGCAGCCGGTGGCGCCGCTGGTGGGCCGGATCCCGAGTTCGTGCACGATCGTCGGCGCCAGCTCTCTGAACACGGGTGCGGCGGCGGTGCCACCGAAGCGGTCGTCCGTACCGGCCGGCGGCTCGTCGATCGAGATGAGCACGGTCACCTGGGGGTCGTCGGCCGGGAAGAACCCGACGAAGCTCGAGTAGTACACGCGGTTGCCGGCCGCGTCGAAGTACGTGCCGTCGGCCTGCGCCTTGTACCCGGTGCCGGTCTTACCGGCGACGTCGAAGTCCTTGACCTGGGCCCGTTCGCCGGTGCCCTCGCAGACGACCCGCTTCATCAGCTGCTGCATCTCGACGGCGGTCTCCTCGACGACGACCTCGCGCGTTGCCGACGGCAGGGTGTCCGACACCGTCCCGTCGGGCCCGACGGTCGAGCGGACCAGCTTGGGCGCGACGTACGTCCCGTCGTTGGCGATCACGTTGATCGCGGCGGCGAGCTGGATCGACGTGCTCGAGACGCCCTGACCGAACGCCGCCGTGACCCGCTCGGATCCCCACATGTCCTTCCAGTGCTTCATGATGCCCGGGGACTCGCCCGGGAACCCGAGCGCGGTCGCCTCGCCGAGGCCGAAGGCCTGCATGTACTCCCAGTGCTTCTGACGCCGGATCGTCTGGTGGATGTGGATCGTGCCGATGTTCGACGACTTGACGAGGATCTGAGCGACGGTGAGCCACTCGTCGGGGTGCGGCTCGGCGTCGGCCAGCAGGTCGTCGCCCCACAGCTCGCGCCACGGGACGTTGAAGCCCGTATCCGGGGTGACCGCCCCCTCGTTGAGGGCGGCGGCGACGGTGATCACCTTCGCCACCGATCCCGGCTCGTAGGCGTCGACGGCAGCGAAGTTGCCGGACGTGATCTCGACGATTCCCGTCTCGTCGCTGCGACGCACCGACGCCATCGCGTAGATCTCACCCGTGTCGGTGTCCATGACGATGCCGGTCCCGCCGCGCGCACCGAGCGTGTCGACTCGGCCGAGCAGCGCCTGCTCGGTGGCGAACTGGATCGAACGGTCGAGCGTCAGCACCAGGTCGTCCCCGGCGACGGGCGGCACGGAGACGGCCTCGCTGCCGGCGATCGAGCGCCCGCCCGGTGCCACCTCGCGCTCGAGCCGACCGTCGGTGCCGGTCAACAGGTCGTCGAACTGCAGCTCGAGACCGCCGATGCCGACGCCGTCGATGTCGGTCCGCCCGATCACGCTGCGGCCGGTGTCACCGCCGGGCAGGATCCGTTTGCTCTCGGCATCGACGTTGACGCCTGCCAGCCCGAGGGCGGCGATCTGCTCGCCGACCGTGTCGTCGACCTGGCGGGCGACGTACATGAACCCGGTCGCCTTGGCGACCATCGCCGCGACCAGCTCTTGCCGCCGCTCCTCGCTCAGTCCGAGGACGTTGGTGAGAATCGCGGCGGTCGCCTCGGGGTCCTCGATCAGTTTCGGGTTGATGCTGATGCTCTTCGCCTCGACCGACATCGCCAACTCTTCACCGTTGCGATCGAAGATCGTGCCGCGATCTGCGGGCACATCCCGCGAACGCGTCCACTGTCGGGTGCCCTCGATCCGCAGCGCCTGGCCCTCGCTCGTCTGCAGGACGCCGACCTTGAACAGCACCAACGCCAGCACGAGCACGAGCGAGCCGAGCAAGACGATCAGCCGTTGCCGCGGCTGCCCGGCCCCGAACCGGAACTCCGTCGCGTGCGAGTGCTTGGGCGCGACGACGCGGCGCGTCGCGCGCTGGGCCGATCGCCTGTTCGGAGCAGCGCGCCGGCGCGGGGCCGGGGGGCGCACCGCGCGGCGCGCGCTCGGGGCGGGGCCACGACGTCGAGACGGCGGTGAGCCGCCACCGGCGCGGTGGTGCGAACGCGACGCGCGGCGGATCGTGGGCGCCGCCCGGCGGGCCGGGTGCGGGGGCGGGGTTCGCCGGCTCATGGCGATTCGCCGGACACAGCCTTGACGAGACGGAACTGGTCGAGGGGTTGGAGGCCGTCGATCGCCTCGCGATCGTCGAGCACCTCCCCGGCGGCGGCGATTGCGAGCGCCACCGTGAGCCCGTCGACGGGCACGAACTGGCTGGTAGAGGCCGGATGCATCCCGATCCGGGTGGCCTCCGCCGACAACCGGGTCGGTGAACGCAGCTCGGCTCGCGACTGACGGAGCACGTCGAAGCGCTCCTGGGCAGCAGTGACCGATCGCTCGAGTCGATCGATCTCGAACTGGCGCTCGGCGAGGCTCGTGTGGAGCACCGCCGATCCGAGCATCATCGCGGCCAGGAGCACCGAGAGCGCGACCGCGAATCCGGCGGCCCGCCGGCGGCGCGGCACGACCGACAGCCGCGGCGCCGGCGTGGGCGTGCTCGGGGCACGACGGGGCGCGGGCGCGCCGTGCCCGGTGACGTGATGCAGCGGATTGGCGATCACGGTCGCTCATCCCGTCGGGTGGGCTCGGTGCGTTCGGCGACGCGCAGGCGCGCCGACGCCGCACGGCGGTTGTCGTGCTGCTCGTCGGGTGTCGGCGTCCGTCGGATGCCGCGCACCAGACGCACCGTCTGCACCGCGCCGCAGACGCACGGCAACTCGGGCGGGCACTCGCACGCGCCAGTTGCGACGCGGAACTGCTCCTTGACGATGCGGTCCTCACCGGAGTGGTACGACAGCACCGCGATCCGCCCGCCGGGCACGACGGCCTCGATCGCCGCGTCGATGGCCGGCGCCAGCACGTCGAGCTCACCGTTGACCTCGATCCGGATCGCCTGGAACGTCCGTTTGGCGGGATGACCGCCGGTTCGGCGAGCGGGCGCAGGAATGGCGCTGGTGACGACGGAGGTCAGGTCGGTTGTCGTCTCGATCGGTCGGGCGGCCACGATCGCCCGGGCGATCCGCGACGCAAAGCGCTCGTCGCCGTACTTGCGGATCACGCGGCGCAACTCAGCCTCCGGATAGCCGTTCACCACATCGCTCGCCGACCACTGGGCGTCGGGGTCCATCCGCATGTCGAGCGGTCCGTCGTGCCGGTACGAGAAGCCGCGCTCGGCCCGGTCGAGCTGGGGTGAGGAGACGCCGAGATCGAACAGGGCGCCGCTGAGCTGGTCGAGATCGAAAGCTGCCATCGCGTCGTGGAGGTCGTCGAATCGACATCGGTGGGTGGAGAACCGGCTCCCGAACCTGGCCAGCCGCTCGCTCGCCGCCGCCAGCGCGGCCGGGTCGCGATCGAGACCGAGTACACGCACATCGGGGCGGGCGGCGAGGATTCCCTCACTGTGTCCCCCACCGCCGACCGTCGCATCGACGACGACGCCGGGGGGCACCGGTCGGAACACCTCGACGATCTCGTCGAGCATGACCGGGTTGTGAGCGAAGTCAGCAGCCATGGTGCCTGCGATCTCCACCGTTGATATCGACGTCGTTCGTCCTCATCCCTCCCTTCGTGTGTGTCTGCCGTTCGAAACCCATCACCCATCCCCCCACACCCGGGCCGGCTCCTCGTGGTCACCCTCGACCTGCACCGTCTCGAACCGTTCGGGCTTCCAGACCTCGACGGCGTCGAACATCCCGGCGACCTTGACCGACGAGCTCGAGAGCAGCCCGGCGTGGGCGCGAACCTTCTCGTCGAGCGTGACCCGGCCCTGCTTGTCGATCGCCACGAGCGTGACGTTGGCCGCAACCGCGCGGCGCCGTGTGCGAGTCAGCTCACCGCGCTTCTCCTGGTCGATCAGCTCGCGGGCGTGGGCCTCGAACTCGCTGACCTCGCGGATCGTGACGCAACCCTCGCCGTCGAGCGACACGTAGCAGCGGTCGCCGAGCTCGCTGCGAAACGCGGCCGGGAGCGCCAGACGACCCTTCTCGTCGATGCTGCGGTCGTGGACCCCGACGAACACGTTGCGTGACCCATGCCTTCCGTGATTCCAGGTGTCACGCGTGGAGCCGTGCCTCGGCGCGGGGAACGCGTGCAACCTCCCCGCCAGGTCATTGTGACTCCCCAGCTCCCCAAAGTCAACCATTCTTCACCATTCTTCCCCACCAGCACCCGATCTAGAGCACGCTTTTGCGCGCGCTCCGCGCGAAAGCTGGGCAGACCTCACGTGTTTGTGTCACCGATATCGGCGAGGGTCGCCGGTGGCGGTGACACAAACGGAGGGGTTCAGGCCGACGACGCCCCGCCGAGTGTGTCGAGCAGCCGTTGGGCGACCTGGGTGGCCGTGGGCGGCAGCACCGCCACCGGCGGGTGGGGCGACGGGAGCGGGCCGGCCAGCAACTCGATCAGCAACTCGACGTCGAACTGTCGGTTGAGGGCGCACTGGAAGCGGGCCGCGTGGCGGGTCCGGCGTTGGCTGAGCCCGACCAGCTTGACGCCGTCGAGGAGCACCTCACCAGGCGCGATGCCGGCGAAACACGACAGCTCCGACCACGCGGTGCGCATCATCGACCCGCGGTGCACGGTCAACTCACCGTCGACGACACCACGCAGCGCCTCGACCCAGCGCTCCCCCACGCCGATCATCGACCGCCTGACGTCGTCGTCCCAACGGCGATCGCCGGCAGGCACCACGACGTCGATCCATTCCGTCGCACCCGGCACGAGCAGCACGACGCCGCCGCCGGAGCGGCGTCGCACGATCTGCACCTGTCGTCGCCGGCACGCGTCGGCATCGAGCACCTCGGCGGTCTGGCGCGAGCCGAGCACGATCGTCGGTCGCTCGACCTCGAACTGCCACACCCCAGCCGTGGCGGGAAGCTCACGAGCGTGGAAGTCGGCCGCCGAACCGCTCACGCGGATGACGGCGTCAGCGGTCAACGACGACGCCAGCGCCCGATCACGACGCCAGCGCCAGGTACGGCTTCCACGCCTCGGGCACCCGCGTCGTGCTGACGACCACCCACGCTGTCGCCCGTGGGATCCGGCACGGGCGCATCAGACGCATCCCGGCTTCGTCGGGAGTGCGGTCGCGCTTGGCCAGGTTGCACGGCCGACAGGCGGCCGCCACGTTCTCCCATTCGTGCATGCCGCCGCGCGAACGCGGCGTCACGTGATCGATCGAATCGGCATGGGCGCCGCAGTACTGGCAGCGATAGTCGTCGCGGGCGAAGACGCCGCGGCGTGAGAGCGACGCCTTCCGCCGGTACGGCACCTTGACCATGTACCGGAGGCGGATCACCAGCGGGCTGGCGAGCGTGAGGCTGGCGGAACGGATGAGCAGCCCGTCGCACTCGACGAGCTCGGCCTTCTCGGCGAGCACCAGACACGCGGCGCGACGCGCGGGGACGACGCTGAGCGGCTCGTAGCTGGCGTTGAGGACGAGGGAGCTCCGCATCACCGCGACGATCTACACCGTGACGACGGTCGGGTTCATCGATGTTCGCGCCACCGCTTGCACCATGCCAGGTAGTTCACCACATCGGCTGGTTCTGGGGAGTGTTCAGAATCGCCGTACTGGGTCAGCAGACGGAACCGGAGATAGTCGTCGGGCGGGCGTGGCAGGAAGGGCGGGCGGGCCCACCACCGCGGCGCGGCCGTCCGTCTGAGCTGACGCACGGCCGTCGACCACAACGACGGCCGTCGAGCGACGGCGAAGACAGCCCGGATCACGCGGGGCGCGGCTCCTTGGGCAGGCCCAGCACCATCTCACCGATGATGTTGCGCTGGATCTGCGACGAGCCGGCGTAGATCGTGCCGGCCCGGGCGTTCAGGAACGTGTCGACCCAGGACGCCGAGCTGTTCGGGGCACCGGCGTCGTCGGTCTGGAACGCCGACGACGGCGGTCGGCCGATCGGGACGAGGGCGTCGGCGCCGAGGATGTCGACGGCCAACTCGGTGACGACGCGGTGGTACTCGCTCCAGTACAGCTTCGAGATCGCACCGTCGGGCCCGGGGTGATGGCCGGCGAGGAACTGGGTCAATGTCCGCATCCCGTTGTACCGCATGATCTGGACCTTCGAGTGGCACCACGCCAGCCGCTGGCGGATGATCGGATCGCGGGTCAGCCCGCGCTCTTCGGCCAACCGCATCAACCGTTCGAGCTCGGACTGGAAGCGGATCGGCATGGTGGCCGCCGACTCGCCACGCTCGAAGCCGAGCAACGTCATCGCCACCGCCCAACCGTTGTTGACGCCGCCCACGACCTCGTCCTTGGGGACGACCGCGTCGGTGTAGAAGATCTCGTTGAACTCGCTCTCGCCCGAGATCATCTTGATCGGGCGCACCTCGATGCCCGGCTGGCGCATGTCGACCAGCAGGAACGAGATCCCCTTGTGCTTGGGGGCGTCGGGGTCGGTGCGGGCGAGGGTGAAGATGTGGTCGGCGAGGTGCCCGGCCGAGGTCCAGATCTTCTGACCGTTCAGCACCCACTGGTCGCCGTCGAGCACGGCCCGCAGGCCGATGTTGCCGAGGTCGGATCCGGCATTGGGTTCGCTGTAGCCCTGGCACCACGTGTCGGCGCCGGACAGGATGCGCGGGAGGTAGTGCGCCTTCTGCTCGTCGGTGCCGCGCAGGAGCAGCGTGTTGCCGAGCATCTGGATGCCGAACACGTCGTTGGGACCGCCGGTCGGAACACCTGCTTTCGCGAACTCCTCGGCGATGATCACCTGCTCGAGCGCCGACAGGCCGCCGCCGCCGTACACGACCGGCCAGCCGGGCGCGAGGTAGCCGGCCTCGTGCAACGTCTTGCGCCATTCACTCACGAAGGCGTGGATGTCGTCGCCTTCGAGCCGGCCGAGACCGTGCCAATCGGCGGGGAGCTTCTCGGCGAGAAAGGCGTGCACCTTCTCGCGGTACTCCTCGGCTTCTCTCGTGTACGTCGGCTGCATGGCCGCAGCCTAATGACGCTGGTTACCGTTCAGTAGACGTGGGCCGCTCCTGGAGGCGCGGTCGTCACCGGTGCGTCGAGCGGGCGATCGCGGCCGCCCCGACGAGCGGACCCCCGGCCCCCGCCGGGAGCGGGATCACCGAGAGCCCGTTGAGATGCGGCAGCCGGCTGCGTACCGCGAGCTCGCGGGCCATGGCGTCGAGCAACGGCTGGCCGAGGGCGGCGGGGACGGATCCGGCGACGAACACACGAGTGGTGTCGACGATCGCCGCCAGCGACGCGACCGCCCGGGCGAGCAGGATGCCGGTCGTCTCGATCACGGCGGGCGGTGTGCGACGCAACGGACGATTCGTCTCGGACTCGATGGCGCGGGCACTCACGTAGGCGTCGAGGCATCCGACGCCGCCGCACGAGCACGAGCGCCCCTCGGGTTCGACCACGAGATGACCGACCTGACCGACGTTGCCGGTGCGGCCATCGAGGAGCCGGCCCGCCGACACCACCCCCCCGTCGACCGAGTCGCCGACGAGCAGGGCGACGAAGTCACGCAGGCCGGCGCCGCGGCCGCACCACGCCTCGGCCGAGGCGAACGCGCGTCCCACGCTGTCGATCGCCACCGGGATGCCGGCAACCTCCTCGAGTTGTTCCCGGAGCGGAAAGCCCTTCCACTCGGGGAGCAGCGCCGATGCCGTCCCGCCGACGACACGGTCGATCGGGCCGGGACAGGCGACGCCGCAGCGGGCCGGTCGAGCACCTTCGGGTGCGGCGGCGATCACCCGGTTCACGAGGCGCGCCAAGGTCGGCCAGACGTGTCGCGACGGCGTGGCGACACGGTCGCGCACGATCAGCTTGCCGGCGTCGTCGACGACGCCCGCCGCGAGTCGAGTGACGCTGAGATCGATCGCGAGATAGGTGAGCTGTGGACCGGGAGACGACGGTGCGGGCGGGGCGGCAGCGTCGTTCACGCAGGCCCAACCTAGCTGCCGGGCGTCGGGCGTCGATGGCGGTCACGAGGCTCGATCTCACAATTGGCGATTCAGCGTCTACCCTTCCCGACGTGACGGAAACTGCGGTGCCCTCCTCATCGACCACCGGAGAGCGGGGCGCGCGTTCCGCGACGATGACGACGGGCTTCGCGGCACTGTTCGACGCCATCGTCGCCAACGTGGCGACCGTCGTCCACGGCAAGCGCGACTCGATCGAGTTGGCACTCATGGCGTTGCTCGCCGAAGGCCACCTGTTGATCGAGGATGTCCCTGGCGTCGGGAAGACGAGCCTCGCCAAAGCCCTCGCGGCATCGATCGACTGCGCGTGGAAGCGGGTGCAGTTCACCCCCGACCTGCTGCCGACCGACCTCGTGGGGGTGAGCATCTACGAGCGGTCGAGCGAGAAGTTCCGGTTCCAGGCGGGCCCGTTGTTCGCCAACATCGTCCTCGCCGACGAGATCAACCGAGCGTCTCCCAAGACCCAATCGGCGCTCCTCGAGGCGATGGAAGAGCGCCAGGTCACCGTCGATGGCACGACGCGGGCGCTGCCCCCGCCGTTCATGGTGATCGCCACCCAGAACCCGGTCGAGCAGGAAGGCACCTACCGGCTGCCCGAGAGCCAGCTCGACCGGTTCCTGCTCCGCATCTCGCTCGGCTACCCGGGACGCACCGCCGAGATCGCGATCCTCGACGGGCTGGGCGCGGCCGAGACCCTCCGCCACCTCAATCCGGTCGTGTCGAGCGACGAGATCAAAGCGATGATCGTCGAGGTCCGCGGCGTCTACCTCGCCAGCGCGCTCAAGTCGTACATGGTCGACCTCTCGGAGGCGAGCCGCCGGCACCCCGCCGTCGAGCTCGGCCTGTCGCCGCGGGCCACGCTCCAGCTGTCAGCTGCGGCCCGCGCCTACGCGGCCGCCCGCGGCCGCAACTACGCCACACCGGACGACGTGAAGAGCGTCGCGGTGCCGGCGCTGGCACACCGTCTCGTGCTGCGTGCCGATCGCGGGGCGCGGATGTCGGCGGCCGACGCCATCGGCGAGGTTCTTGCTGAGGTGCCCGTCCCCGTGGCCCGCTGACATGCCGACCCGTCAGGGCTGGACGATCACGACCGGAGGCGTGGTCGCGCTGCTCGTCGGGCGGGTGTTCGGGATTCTCGAGCTGTACGTCGTTGGCACCGGGCTGCTCGTCGCGGTCATCAGCGCGGTGCTCGTCGTGCGCCTGCGTCGACCCGAGATCTCGATCGGTCGGTGGGTGCATCCCGCCGTGCTCACCGTCGGCGACACCGGCCGCGTCGACCTCGGCGTGCGCAACGACAGCCCGTACCGATCGCCACGGGTCGACCTCGCCGAGCCGGTCGGTCCGATCAACACCGCCCGCATGACACTGTCGTCGCTACTGCCGGGCGACCAGGTCACGGCCGGCTACCGGATCCCGGCGACGCGCCGCGGCGTGCTCACCCTCGGGCCGCTCGAGATCGAACGGCGCGACCAGCTCGGCCTCGCCGTGTCGTGGAGCATCGGGGCGGGTGCAACCGACGTGATGGTCGCGCCGCGCACGGTCGAGCTCTCGATGCCGGCGCTCGGGCACGGGGTGCTCGGGCGGCACCTGATGGCACAGGCGCAGCGCCTCGGCCCGGGCGAGTTCCACGCCCTTCGCGACTACATCGATGGCGACGAGCCGCGCTCGATCCACTGGAAGGCGTCCGCCCGGTCGGAAGAGCTCAAGGTCCGCGAGCACACTGCCGAGGGCGTGCGACGGTGCATCATCGTGCTCGATCGCGCCGTGTCCGCGTACGACCTCGACGCCGACGAGGACGTCTTCGAGCGGGCGATCGTCGCCGCCGGGAGCCTCGTGCAAGGCGGCGACCGCGGAGGCCTCACGACCCGATTCGTCACCGGCGGCGGCATCGACCTCCGCGGCCCCGAGGTCGCGACCCAGACGTTGCGTGTCCTAGCACCGCTGCAGCTCGGCGAGCCGATCGACGACCTCGAACGCGACCCGGGCGAGGGGCTCGGCCTCGTGATCGTCGTGACGGCGTCGCGGTCGTCGGCGGCGTGGCGTCGAGCCGAGCAGCTCATCGATCCCACGCTCACCCGGGTCGGGGTGTTCACGGCCGATGCCGACCCCGGGAGGCTGTCGGTCGACGCGACGTCGATCGAGAACTTCGTCCACGGCTGGGAGAAGCTGGCCGGGGCGACGGCGATGAGCGCCCGCGACCGCCGTCTCGACACCGAAGGTCCGCTCGACGTGGCAGCCGCCGGATCCCCGAACGATCCCGACCGCGCGTGGCGGAAGGTGGCGTCGTGAAGGCGAGCACCGAGTTGCGTCCTCTCGATCGCGATCTGGCGGCCACCGTCTCGCTGACCGCCTACACGATCGTGGTCGGACTCGGGTTCGCTCGGGTGTTCGGGGGCTGGGACTTCGCCGACGACGTGATCGCGATCGTCGTCGTCGGCCACGGCGCCTCGTTCGCACTGCGCCGGCTCCGCGTGTCGGGATGGGTCGCGGTCCCGGCCGTCGTGATCCTCCTGATGTGGCTGATCGCCCTCCAGAGCTATCGCGCGACGTTCGCCGCGGTGTTCCCCACGGGCGAGACGTGGGACTTGTTCCGGCTCGAGACCGGCCTCGTACGCCAGCAGTTCCGTACCGCCGTGGCGCCGGTGCTCTACGGCGCCGGCTGGGCGACGCTCTCGGGGCTCGGGATCATGGCGATCGTCGTGCTGTCCGACACGTTCGCGTTCCGTGCCGAGGCCCGCGGCGAGGCGTTGGTGCCGGGCGGCGTGCTGTACGTGTTCATCGCCGCCCTCGGCACCGACCGCAGCGCCGCGCTCGGTACCGATCAGAGTCGGGTCACGCTCACCGCGGCGCTCATCGCCAGCGGTTTCCTCGCCGTGTTCACGCTCCGGAGCCTGCACGACCGGCGCCGCCGGGTCGAATCGTCGGCATCGGTCCGCGGGGCACGTGCGCTCGTGTTCCCTGCCGCCGTCGCCACCGCGATCGCGATCGGCGTCGTGGCCGGCATCGTCGGGCCCCGACTTCCGGGGGCCAACGCCGAGCCGCTCTTCCACACCCGAAACCGCGGCGGTGTGACCGAGGTCATCAGCCCGCTCGTCAGCATCCGATCCCAGCTCATCAATCGCACCAACACGCTCCTCTTCCGGGTCTTCTCGCCGGTCGAGTCGAATTGGCGCTACACCTCACTGGCGGAGTTCGACGGCCGTTCGTTCCGGCTGCCACAACGTGACCTCGAGGATGCTGACGGTCCGCTCGACAGCGTCCGCGGCGGAGCCGAGCCGTTCACCCAGGAGATCCAGATCCAATCGCTCGGTGGCCAGCTGGTGCCGGCCGCGGCCGACCCGATCCGCGCGTCACCGTCGGAGTCGCTGCGGTACAACCCCGACAGCTCGACGCTCCTCAAGACCGGCGACGAGCTCGGGCTCGGAGAGCAGTTCAGGGTCGAGTCGGCATCGCCTTCGTACCTGCCCGACCAGCTGCGGGCCGCCCCGCGCGAGGCCCCGCCCGACCCGATCTACCTCGACCTGCCCGACAACTTCCCCGGCTCGGTCGGCGAGCTGGCGCGCGAGGTCACGGCGGGCACGACCACCGATTACGACGCCGCGATCGCACTCCAGAACTGGTTCCACACCGAGTTCAGCTACAGCCTCCAGGTGCAGGCAGGCCACGGGACGTCGGCGATCGAGAGCTTCCTCATCGAGCGCGTCGGCTACTGCGAGCAGTTCGCGGCCACGTACGCGGCGATGGCGCGCACGATCGGCATCCCCTCACGAGTCGCGGTCGGGTTCACGCCCGGACTGCAGGGCCTCGACGGCTGGTACGGCGTGCTCGGCAAGAACGCCCACGCCTGGACCGAACTGTGGTTCGGCGCCGCGATCGGCTGGGTCCCCTTCGACGCGACACCAGGGCGGGGCATCCCCGGCGCCGAGTCGTACACCGGCATCCCGGCCCAGCAGGACACGACGCCGGCCCAGGCCGGCACGGGCGATCGGCCGCCGGTCACCCCGACCACCCGACCGACGGCGGCCACGTTCAGCGACCCCGACGCCCAGTTCCCGACGCCGACGGGCGTGCCGGACGGCCGACCCGAGGAGCTCGATCCGGGCACCGTTGCCGACACGAGCAAGGGCCTGCCGCTGTGGCCGTTCGTCGTGATCTTGCTGATCGCCGCGGTCGCCGCCGCGCCGGCGGTGGCGCGCCGTGTGCGTCGCCGCATCATGCGCCGGGCGCCGGCCGATGTCCGCATCGTCCACGCCTGGGAACATGCCACCCAGGCGCTGCGACTGGCCGGCGTCTCCGGCCGGCCGTCGATGACCACGAGGGAATGGGCGACGGCCACTGCAACGGTGCTGCCGGTCGCCGCCCGCCCGATGTGGTCGCTGTCGGGCGTCGTCGACACGGTGACGTTCGGGACGCCCGGCATGATCGACCTCGAAGCCGTCGGCCCATACGGCACCAGCGTCGCTCGCGACTGCACCGCGTGGGCCCACCAGATCGACGAGATCGTCGTCGAGACACTGACTCCACGCGAGCGGTTGTTGCGCTACGCCACCGACTGGGGCTGACCGACTCAGACCGTCTTGACGCCGTCGACCGCAAGCGCCAGCGCCACGGCCACGGCGAGTGCTGCGACGAGGCGCACCCCGGCGGTCCACCCGACCGGATGGCGCTTGCTGACGACCGCCGCCAGCCACGCGATGGCGAGGCTCGCCGCTGCGCCCCCGGCGACGACCGCGACGCCGTGGTCGGCACCGGTCGACATGCTCACGATCGCCAGCTGCGGCGTCACCAGCACGGGGAACAGCAGCGGTACCGCCACCCGACCCGCTCCTGCCGACGGACCTTCGGCGGCGACGGAAGGTGCGACCGCGATGAGCCATCGGGCGCCGGCGATCCCGAGCACGACGGCCGCGGCGACGCGGAACGTGCCCGGTGTGACGTCGAGGCCGTCGAGCACCGGTCGGCTGACCGCCGCGCTGCCGATCGCGCACGCGCACGCGACCGCGGCAGCGGCGGCCATCAGCGTTCGGCGCTCGCGCGGCCACAGCGCGACCGCGACAGCGAACGGGTTCACCGCCGAGAACAGCGCCAGCAGCGACCTCACGGTCCCACCGGCCCCAACTCGCCCGCCGCGGCCAAGAGCCCGGACAAGGCGTGTTGTTGGTCGTCCATGCGCGTCACGTCGTAGCGGAACCACGCACCTTCGACGAGAGTCGGAGCGTCCCACGCCGCGGCTTCCCGTCGATCGGGTTGACGTTCGGCCAGCAGTGAAGCGCCGCACACCATGCGGTCGTCGAGTGCGGTTCGGACGTCGGCGAGGCGGTCGTCGCTGTCGGCGGCCCGAGCGAGCGCGCCGAGCCCCTCGACCCATACCCCGAGCCCGGCACCCCGTGCCCGCGGGTCGATGAACGGCAGCGGCCAGCCGTCCTTCTGCGACTCGTACCGCACGAGCATCCCGAAGCGTTCGGAGAGGGCCTCGGCGTAGCGGACGTGATGGTCGTCGAGCCCCCACGGCGCCAGCTCGGCAAGTGTGTAGGCGGCCCACTGATCAGGCCACGGCGCGAAGTCGAGGGCCTCGACCTCGTCGCGGGACGTCGCCAGGTAGTCGAGCACGTGTCGGGCAGGGACATCCCAACCCTCGTCGGGGAAGAAGTTGTGGAGCTGGGCGAGCGCCCACGCGGCTTCACCCGTCGAGTATCGCGAGGTCTGACCCGGGCTTGGCGCCGCGGTCCGCAGGTCGTACAGGTTGAGCATCTGGCCTCCGGTGGTGATCTGGCCGACGAGGAACCGACCCAGCGCCCGCAGGTCCTCGTCGTAACGGTCGTCTCCCGTCGCGTCGCGACGCTGGGCGAGGGCCGCCGCCATCAACGCGCTGGCCCCGAGGCGAGCCGAGGTATCGCTGTCGACGAAGGCGATGCCGTCGCCAGCAGGGACGACATTGTCGAGCATCATCGCCAGCGCCTTGTCGGCCGTGCCGACGACCTCGGGATGGCCCGCCCGGGCGAGTTGGTACAACGACATCGTGACGCCAGCGTGGCGCACGATGTTGTAGCCGGCCGAGACGACGCGGTCGTCGTCGCGGTGGTACTCGTAGACGTAGCGCCCGTCGTCACCCTGACCCCGTTCGATCCACGCCCCAGCGGCAACGGCGGATGCCTCCAATGCCGCGGGCGTCACATCCGGGCAGCCCTCTGGCGCCAAGAGGCTGATCCGGAGCGCGCCGAACGATCCCACCCACAGCGCCGTCACCGACAGGACCCGAGTGCTCGTCCTCACCCCGTCGCCGCCGCCCTCCCGTGGCGGCGATGCCGTGACGCGAGCACTCGAACCGGCGCGGCCACCGCGAAGGTGAGGGGCAGCCGGCTCAACAGCAGCCCGACCGCCGTTCCCCCCGTGGAGACGGTGCCGTCCCGGTCGATGACGCTGATCACCGGTTCCGACGGCGCGGCCCGCACGATACGGAATCGGCCGAACCAGTCGGTGGCGCGTACGAGCGCCATGACGGCACGGCTCATCGTGTCGTCACCACCGACGAGAACCGTGCGGTCGCGTGTCGTCGGTGTCACCCAGATCGCGAGGGCGGCGATGGCCACCAGGCTGAACACCTCCACCGAGGCGCTGACCTCGATGAGCACGTGGAAGACGATGGCGATCCAAACGGCGACGAGCCGCCTGCTCGACAGCCACAGACAGACGCCGATGAACAGCTCGGTGAACACCGCCGCCGGTCCGACGGCGTAGTACAGCCACCGTTCGGTGAGCAGGTCGACGGCCCAACCGGGGAGCGGCGTCGGCTCCAACACGTGCTGGTATCGCACGACGCGGTCCCAGAGCACGAGCCCCCCGAACCAGTCGGGATCGACCAGCTTGCTCATCCCCGACGCCAGGTAGACGAGGCACACCTGGACGCGGAGCAGCCACACCGGCCAGAGCGCCACAACGTCGGTGGCGACCGGCAGACCGCGACGCCGACGCCACCAGGCATCGATCGAGAGGACCCGGCCGGCGGGCAGCAGGGCGATCGCGCCGAGCACGAGCATGAGGAACGCCCGATTGTGACGGAAGTGCGTCTGGCTGAGCAGCAGGTTGGCGGCGACGACGACGAACGTCGTGGCCGTCGCGACCCGGGTCCACAGCCCGATCGTCATCAGCACCGCGGCGGCGGCCCCGATCCACAGCATCGCGAACCACAGCCGGCCCGGCAGGTGCGGCAGCCAGGCGATGAACGGCTCCCAGAAGTGGTCGTCGTACGACACACCGTCGACCGCGTCGCGCAGGAACGGGCGGAGGTGGAGCAACGTGATCGGCCCGATCGCGATGCGCAGCACCGCGACAGCGCGCACCGAACCTGTCCAATCGAGCACTGCGTCCCACGGAGAACGCTGCTCGACCCCGCTTGTTTCGACCTCGATCGTGGCGCTCACGACTCGTCCGGGGCCACCGTGCGCTCGACGCTGCGCAGCACGGTCGTGGTCGGGCCATGGGTGTTCTCGAGCGAGACGACCGTGGCTTCGAGGTAGCGCGTCTCGTGGTCGTTCGGCGTGTGCGTGGCCACCCAGTCGAGCGCGTCGTCGAGGAAGTCGACCGTCGCCCCCACTCCCATGTACGCGTGGCGCATCCGCTGCGGGCGGCGCAGTGCCGCCATGCCGACCAGCTCGTCCCAGTCGTAGCCGGCCCACGCCGCGTCGATGGGAACGCGCTGCCCGTCCCACGTCACCCGCACGATGTCGGCCCGCCACGTGCTCGACTCGTTGAACGGCTGGAACGCGAAGAACTTGTGTGGGTCGCGGTAGCCGTTGAGGGCGAACCCGATCTGCACACCGAGGACGGTCACGATGAAGCCGGCCACCAGCCGGCGGCGCCAGTGCGGCCGAAGTTCCGGACGGGGACGGTTGGGCGCCAGCTCCGTCACCATGCGCCGATTCTGCCAGAACGCCCGGAGCGGTCGAGAGCGGACGGATCGTCAGTCGTCGGCGCGGCGGCCGGGACGACGGGCACCGCCGAGCCAGGCGCTGATCGGCAGCGCGCCGAGGCGCTCGCGACCCAACACCCGGATCTCGGACTCGAGCAGCACGGCCATCACGAGCACCGCCACGAAGCCGACGAACGCGAGCCAGAAGCTGACCGCCAAACCGGCGATCGTCACGGCCAGTCCGGCCACGAGACCGACGAGGAGCAGCACTAGGCGACGCCGGGACACCCTGTACCCGCGGTTCGAGAACGTGGGGTCCTGTTCGAGCTCTTGCTCGATCTGGCGGAGGATCCGCTGTTCATCCTCGGAGAGTGGCATCGGTCGTCATCCCAACTCGCTGTGGCCCCATCATCGCACGTCCGATCCTTCCGCTCAACGCGCCAGCACTACCTGTTTGGCCCAACCCGTTCGGCTCACGCCGGCGGTCGGGCACGATCATCGCCCGGATCGTGATCGGGGCCCCACTGCTGCGCGCCCGGACGGACGAGTCGCAGGCCGTTTCGCCCGACCGAGCTGGCGGGGCCGATCGCCATCGCACCGAACCGGTCGCGGATCTCGTCGACCGCCCCGGCGGCACGCCTCGCGGCGGCGGCGACCGACGACGCGGGGTCGGCGTGCTCGAGCAGGCTCAGCTGTTCGACCGGCTCGCCGAAGTTGCTCGCCGATACGCCCAGCAGGCGGACGCCCGGCGTCGGATCGACGCGATCGAGGAGCGGCCGCAGTGCGACGACGACCGACGGACCGGTATCGACCGGTTCGGCTCGTGTCGTCGATCGGGTGATCGTCTCGAAGCCGGCGAACCGCACCTTGAGGGTGAGCGTCCTTGCACCGATGTGTCGCTCCCGCAGCCGTGAGGCCACGGCGTCACACAACCGAACCAGCTCGCGATCGAGGTCGGCCGGATCGTGCAGATCGTGGGCGAACGTCTCCTCGTGCCCGACCGACTTGAGCTCGCGGTTGACCTCGACCGGCCGATCGTCGATACCACGCGCCAGGTTGAGCAGATGGGTGCCATTCGCCTTCCCGAGGCTGGCGATCACCGCCGATTCGTCGATCGACGCCAGGTCGGCCACCGTGCGGACGCCGAGCCGCCGGAGCCGCTCGAGGGTGACCGGCCCGACGCCCCACAGCCGCTCGACCGGGAGTGGGTGCAGGAACTCGAGCTCGCGTCCGACGACGACCTCGACGACGCCTCGGCCCGGGTCGACCCGATCGGGGGAGGCAACCGGCTTGGCCTCTACGGAGGCCAGCTTGGCGAGGAACTTGTTCGACGCGACACCGACCGAGCATCCCAGTTCGAGCTCGGCGCGAATGTCGTCGCGGATCCGGTGCGCGATCGCGACGCCGTCGCCGAACAGGCGGGTCGCGCCGGTCACGTCGAGGAACGCCTCGTCGAGGCTGAGCGGCTCGACCACCGGTGTGAACCGCCGGAAGATCTCATGGACGTCGCGGCTGACGGCGGCGTACAGCGCATGGTCGCCGGGGAGGAACACCGCGTGCGGGCAACGGCGCCGGGCGACGCTCGACGGCAGCGCTGACGTCACGCCGAAACGGCGAGCCTCGTAGGACGCCGCCGCGACGACCCCGCGCGGTCCCGTACCGCCGACCACGACCGGCTGGCCGGCGAGCTCGGGATGGCGGCGCAGCTCGACCGAGACGTAGAACGCGTCCATGTCGACGTGCAGGACAACGCGGTGCAGTACGACGCGCCGGCTCATCGCCGCCAGTCTCGCAGACCGATCGGTGAACGGCGTGGAACACCTGTTCGTGAGTTGCCGGCGACGCGCCGTCGATCGGGTACTCAGCCTCCGCTGCGGCGGCGTTGGCGGCGGCCGCGCCGATCGGCGATCCACAGCCGGGCCACGAGCACGACCGCTTCGTTGACGATGCCTTTCGAAAGCTTCGACTCGCCCCGGCTGCGCTCGCGGAACGTGATCGGGAACTCGACGATCTTTCCGCCGGCGCGGACCAGCCGGTGCGTCATCTCGATCTGGAAGCCGTAACCCTCGGCGCGCACCGTCTCGAAGTCCATCCGAGCCAAGGCCGAGCTGCGGTACGCGCGGAAACCAGCGGTGGCGTCGTTCACCGCCAGCCCGAGCACGCCGGCGGCGTAGCGATTGCCCCAACGCGACAGCCACCGCCGCCGCCACGGCCAGTGCTGCGTCAGCCCGCCGGGCACGTAGCGGCTGCCGATCGCGAGGTCGGCGCCGTGCTCGATGTTGGCGACGAGGGCGGGAAGCACCCCGGGATCGTGCGACAGATCGGCGTCGATCTGCACGCAGATGTCGGCACCCATGTCGATCGCGGCCCGGAGGCCGGCGCGATACGCGGAGCCGAGCCCCGCCTTGTGCTCACGCTCGATCACCGAGATGCCGCCGATCGACGCACCGAGCTTGCGGACCAGATCGGCCGTCCCGTCGGGACTGCCGTCGTCGACCACCACGATCTCGAGCAATGGCACCACCACGCGGAGCGCGCCGAACAGCGCTTCGATGTTGTCGGCCTCGTTGTAGGTCGGCACGACGGCCACCACACGCACGGCGCCGAAGGATAGGCGGACCGGGCGCGCGACCGGTGGTGATGCGAGCCCCCGCGACGACGACACGCACAAATACACTCGGGGCCAGATGACCGAGCCACGACCCCTCTCGGCGATCCCCTCCCCCGCTGCGAGGGCGGTTGCGTTCGTGGGCATCCTGCTCGGCGGCCTCGCCGGCGCGCTGATCGGGTACGCGCTGGTCGATCTCCAGTGCGACGGCGACTGCCGGCTCGCCAAAGGGCTCGGCATCTTCTTCGGCGCGGTGATCGCCGCCGGCGGCATGGCGATCGTCGCCGTGCTCGTGTTGCGGGCCATGGGCGAGTGGCGCGAGATCAGCGACCGCGAGTCCGCCGGGCACCCGCCCTGATGACACGCTCCCCGGTCGACACGTCATCGAACGGCGCCATCGGACCCGACGATCCCGACGTGCTGCTCCGGCTCGCGACCGGCCTGGCGCGCGAGGCCGGCACGCTCGCGCTGGCCGGCCGGCGAGGCTCGGTGCTGGAACGGCACACCAAGTCGTCGACCACAGATCTCGTCACGCAACACGACCGGGCGGCCGAATCGCTGATCGTCGGCCGCCTCCTCAGCGAACGGTCG
>DATMDV010000027.1:0-4352 GCA_035557475.1 Ilumatobacteraceae bacterium | reverse complement strand
CGTTGGTTTCGGAGAGCGCTTCGACCGGATCGACCAACGTGGAACAGTGCTCGACACGGTCGTGTTCGAGCAGTACAAGCAGCAAGGCGCACGCACATATCTCCCGTCGTCATTCGCAATCGTCGCCGGTGGCGACAACTGGGGGTTCCACGTCGACACCACCCGGCGAGTGTGGTTCGACGTCGGCGCCAGCCGGCCGGATCGGCTCATCGTCGAGACCACGCTCGACCCGCTCGACCCGACCCTCACCTTGCGCACCTACGAGGGCTCCCCGGTCGATGTGCTCGCCGCCCACCTGGCCGACGTGGGCACACCTAGGCGCCCGCCGGACTGGGTGTTTCGCCCCTGGATGAGTGCCAATGACTGGAACACCCAAGCCCGTGTGCTCGCCGAGGTCGAGCGCAGCATCGAACTGGACATACCAGTCGGCGCCGTCGTCATCGAAGCGTGGAGCGACGAATCAACGTTCGTCGCCTTTCGAGACGCACGTTATGAGACCCACCCGGACGGCGCCCCCCACTCGCTCTCCGACTTCGAGTTTCCGGAGAACGGTGCATGGCCCGACCCTCGCGGGATGGTCGACCGACTTCACGAACTCGGCGTCAAGGTCCTGTTGTGGCAGATTCCGCTCGTGCCGACCGACCGCGGCGACGCTGGTCAGGTCGCCGCGGACGCAATCACGATGATCGAACGCGGTTACTGCGTCCGCGAGGCCAGCGGTGACCCATACCGAAATCGCGGATGGTGGTTTCCCGGCGCGCTGTTGCCCGACTGGACGAATCCTGAGGCGACCGACTGGTGGCTCGCCAAACGCCGCTACCTTCTGGACGACCTCGGGATCGACGGGTTCAAGACCGACGGCGGCGAGCACGCCTGGGGTGACGAGCTCCGGTACCACGACGGCAGCAGAGGCGCGACCTCCAACAACGTGTTCGCCAACCGCTACGCAGCCGCATACCACCAATTGATCGAAGACACCGGACGCGATGGCGTCACGTTCAGTCGAGCCGGGTTCACGGGCGCCGGCTCGGTCCCGTGCCACTGGGCGGGCGACGAGGACTCCACGTGGGAGGCGTTCCGAGCTGCGATCGTCGCCGGTGTCACCGCAGGTGTGAGCGGCATCCCATTCTGGGGATGGGATTTGGGCGGATTCTCCGGCGAGATTCCCACGGTCGAGTTGTTCGTCCGCTCCACGGCGATGGCTGCGTTCTGTCCGATCATGCAGTACCACAGCGAGTTCAACCACGGGCGCACACCATGCCGCGACCGCACACCCTGGAACGTCGCCGAACGACACGACGACCCACGACCGCTCGACATCTACCGATGCTATGCGCAGCTACGTGTCCGGCTCCAGACCTACCTACAAACAGAAGCCGACCACACGTACGCCACCGGGACGCCGATGATGCGCCCGCTCGCCTTCGACCATCCCAATGACCCCGAAGTCTGGAACCACCCCTTCCAATACCTGTTCGGACGTTCGTTGCTCGTCGCCCCGGTCTGTTGGGAAGCAACAGACCGGCTCGCCGTGTACCTGCCGGACGGGGAATGGATCGACGTACGAACGCGCACGCAGCACGACGGACGATCCACCATCGACGTTGAAACCCCGCTCGACGCGATCCCCATCTTCGTGCGCGCCGATGCAGCCGAATTGGCCGACTTTCTCGATCTCGAGAGGTGGTGAAAGTGAACGAGGTGCGAGCGGGCAGCAAGGAGTTGATCCGCGAGATCAACCAGGCCCTGGTCCTCAACACGGTTCGCCGCCAACGGTCTGTCTCACGAACCGACATCGCCGGGCTCACTGGCCTCAGTCCACCAACCATCTCGGGAATCACTAACGAGCTGATCGAACGAGGTCTGCTCTTCGAGGCGTCAATCGGTGAGTCTGCCGGCGGACGAAAGCCCATCTTGCTCTCTCTCAACGCCGCCGCTGGCTATGTCGTCGGCATCAAGCTCACCGAAACGCAAGCAGTGGGGGTCCTCGCCGACCTCGACGCAAACGTCGAAGCCCGACACAGCACGAAACTGTCCGCCAGATCCGAGGAGCACGTCGTGGCAGCCGTCGCACGAATCGCCAAACGGCTCGCTGAACGCGCCCACGGACGACCCGTACTCGGCATCGGAGTCGGGCTCGCCGGAGTCATCGACCGCGACGCCGGAATTGTGCGCCACGCCACCTACCTCGACTGGCGCAACGCCGACTTCGCCGAACACCTACGACGTCGGACCGGTCTGCCTGTAGTCATCGACAACGACATCAACGCACTTGTCGCCAACGAACGATGGTTCCGACACGGCCGAGATGTCAACAACCTCCTCGTCGTCAGCCTCGGACGAGGAGTCGGCCTCGGCATGGTGCTCGACGGCCGCATCTACCGCGGGGCGATCGGCGGCGCAGGCGAATTCGGCCACGTCACCATCGATCCGGACGGACCAACGTGTGACTGCGGAAAGCGAGGCTGTCTCGAAGCATTCGTCGCCGACCCGGCACTCGAACGGGCCGCATCCGACATCGTCGGCCGCCCACTCACGCTCGACGAAGCACTCGACATCGCTCGTGCCGACCCGACTTCACCGCTCGTCGAGGTGTTCCACAACGCGGCCCGAACACTCGGCCGTGCCGTCTCCGACCTCGTCAACGTTCTCAACCCAGATCGCATCGTGCTCACCGGCGAGGGTATACGCGCCGCTGACCTCCTCCTCGACACCTTCACCAGCACGCTGAACATCTGCGCCTTCGACGGACTCACCGACGACCTCGAAGTCCTCGTCGAACCATGGGACGACGAAGCATGGGCTCGCGGCGCAGCCAGCGTGCTGCTGGGCGAACTGTTCCAGCCTGAAATGCGACGCGTCCAAGACGGCAGACCCTCACTCACTGTCATCGCCTCGTGAAATCCTCGCCGCGCGGTTGAGAGAACCGTTTAACGCGCTAAACAATCGCGACCGGAAAGGAGCGGACTCTGCGGACTGGGCATCGATCGGCCCGACGAGCCCGTCGTCCTGCCAGGACAACGAGACCGTCCTCCCGGGTCGTTGTAACGCCGATATGCCGACGTCACAGTCGGAGGTATGCCCCATCCAATCATTTCGCCACCACGGGCGCACTCGGCACTCGAGGAGCGGGGGATGCCCATGTCGGATCTCAAGGGTGTCCGAACGTCTCCGCACCGCCGGTCCAGCCGGGCGCCGTTGTTCGGCTGGGAGAGCCTCACAGAGAACGAGTTGCGGGTCACCGGGCTCGTCGCCGCCGGTTACACGAACCGCCAGGCTGCTGAGGAGCTGTTCGTGTCACCGCACACCATCGACTTCCACCTCCGCCAGATCTTCCGCAAGCTCGGAATCGGATCGCGCGTGCTTCTCGCCACGCAGGCCTGGGAGCACCGGTCGTCATGAGCGCCAACACGGAATTCGGCCAGCTGACCCGGACCTACGAGTTCGTCGAGATCCCCCTGCCAGGCATCTACGAACTCGACCCTTCCCACAGTCACATCGGGTTCATGGTCCGGCATCTGATGGTCGCCAAGGTCCGGGGCCGGTTCGGCTCGTTCAGGGGGACGATCGTCATCGCCGACGACCCGATGCTTTCGTCCGTCGATGTCGAGATCGACGTCGCCAGCATCGACACACGCGATCCAGACCGGGACAACCACTTGCGATCCCCAGACTTCTTCGACGCCGAACACTTCCCCTCGATGCGCTACCGGTGCACCGATGTCAGCCACGACGGTCGCGACCGGTGGCGCGTCGACGGGGAGTTGACCATCCGCGATGTGACCCGAAGAGTCGACCTCGAAGTCGAGTTCGACGGCGTCGCCGTTGACCCATGGGAAAGCGTCCGCATCGCGTTCACGGCATCCGCACAGGTCGATCGAGAGGACTTCGGCTCGACGTGGAACCAACCCATCGCATCCGGCGGCGTGCTCGTCGGCCGCGAGATCGACATCGAGATCGAGGCTGAGGCGGTCCGGCGCCAGGAGGGCTGACCACACACCTGACGCCCTCGCCGCGACGACCGTCTCGAACCATTCCGTTCACCCGCCAACTGCAGTGGCGAGCCGATGCTCGGACCTTCGCCACCCGACAACTCACCCGACAACACAGCCAGGAGGGAATGCGTCATGCACACCAACCATGCAGGGAATGCGTCGTCGGCGACCAGCGTCTCCGCACAAGGCGCGCGCCGCACGATCGCCACGTTCTCCGACTACCGGGAGGCCGAAGCGCTCGTCGATCGTCTCGCCGACGCTGGCTTCGATGTGTCGCGGGTGGCCATCGTCGGCCGTGACCTGCGCGTCGTCGAGCAGGTCACCGGAATGCTCAATGCCTGGCGCGCCGCACTGGGT
>DATMDV010000026.1:0-8868 GCA_035557475.1 Ilumatobacteraceae bacterium | reverse complement strand
GCGAGCGTCTGCCGGGCGTTCGTCGAGCATCACCCGCTGACACCGTGGAAGACGTGGTACTCCGGTCCGAACTTCAGGTACGAGAAGCCGCAGCGCGGCCGCTACCGCCAGTTCGACCAGGTCGGCATCGAGGTGCTCGGTGCCGACGATCCGTACCTCGACGTCGAAGTGATCGCCCTCGGTTGGCAGTTCTTCCAACGGCTCGGGCTGCGCCGGGTCGAGCTCATCGTCAACAGCCTGGGCGAGCCCGACGACCGGGCCCGGTACGTCACCGCCTTGCGCCGCCACTTCGAGCAGTCCGACCTCACCACCGAGAGTCGCGAGACCCTGGGGAGGAACCCGTTGCGCGTGCTCGACTCGAAGCGCGAGCACGACGCCGAGGCCGTCGCCAGCGCCCCCCGCATCGCCGACTTCTACTCCGATGCGACCGCGGCGCACTTCGCCGTCGTCCAGGCCGGACTTTCGTCGCTCGGCATCCCGTTCGCCGTCGAGTCGCGGCTCGTGCGCGGTCTCGACTACTACCGTCGCACGATCTTCGAGTACCAGGGGGCGACGCTCGACTCGGCGCAGAACGCGCTCGGTGGTGGGGGTCGCTACGACGGCCTCGTCGAGGACCTCGGCGGACCGCCGACACCGGGCATCGGCTTCGCGCTGGGGGTCGACCGCACGCTGCTGGCGTGCGACGACGAGGGCGTGTTCGATCCGCCCTCCGCTTCCGTCGCCGTGTTCGTCGTCGACACGACGGGCGGCGAGCAGGCGTTGCTGATCACCGACGAGCTGCGCGCCGCCGGTCTCTCGGCCGATCGGGCGTACGAGGGGCGCAGCATGAAGAGCCAGATGAAAGCGGCCGACCGCAGCGGCGCGCTCGTCGCCGTGATCATCGGCAGCGACGAGTTGGCGGCGGGCACCGCGGTGGTCCGCCCGTTGCGCGGCAGCGAACACCACGACCAGCACGTCGTGGCCCGAACCGATCTCCTCGAGTCCGTCCAGAAGGTCCTCCAATGACAATTGCGTTCCAAGGCCACGCAGGCCATTCCTGGCCTCTCCTCGACGGGCGTCTCGTCGCTCGCGCCCGTTGACATGGTGGACTCATGAGCACGACGTCGATGCGCACCCACCAGAACGGCGAGCTCCGCGCCGACCACGTCGGCACGACCGTCATCCTGTGCGGCTGGGTGGCCCGCCGCCGCGAGCACGGCGAGCACCTGGCGTTCATCGACCTGCGCGACCACACGGGCATCGTGCAATGCGTCGTCGACAACGACGTCGACGTGCGCAGCGAGTTCGTGGTGCAGGTCACGGGCGTCGTGCGCGCCCGCCCCGACGGCACCGTCAACCCGAACCTGCCGACCGGTGAGATCGAGGTGGGGGAGTGCCGCGTCGAGGTCCTTCGCCGCGCCGAACCGCCCCCGTTCCCGATCGATGCGAGGGCCGACGACGTCGACGAGGGCGTGCGACTCCAGTACCGGTACCTCGATCTCCGTCGCGAGCGGATGCAGAAGAACCTGCGCATCCGCTCGGCGGTCAACTCGGCCATCCGCACGGCAATGGAGCGCCAGGGCTTCGTCGAGGTCGAGACCCCGATGCTCGTCCCGTCGACCCCGGAGGGTGCGCGCGAGTTCCTCGTGCCGTCGCGCAAGATGCCCGGGTCGTTCTACGCCCTCCCGCAGTCACCGCAGCTGTTCAAGCAGTTGTTGATGGTCGCCGGCGTCGATCGCTACTACCAGATGGCCCGCTGCCTGCGCGACGAGGATCTGCGCGCCGACCGCCAGTACGAGTTCATGCAACTCGACATGGAGATGAGCTTCGTCAGCCAGGACGACGTGCTCGACGCCGTGAGCGAGGCGGTGCTGTCGGCGGCCGAAGCGGCGATCGGCGACCGTCCGCCACCCATCGAGCGGATCACGTGGCTCGACGCCATGAACCGGTTCGGGGTCGACAAACCCGACCTGCGGTTCGAGATGGAGCTGGTCGAGCTCACCGACGTGTTCTCCGGTACCGAGTTCAAGGCGTTCGCCGGTGCGGCCGCGATCAAGGGCATTCGCGTGCCGGGCGCGGCCGACGGGTACGGCCGCAACCAGCTCGACAAGCTCACCGACCGCGCCAAGTCGATCGGTGCCAAGGGCCTGGTGTGGTTGAAGGCGACCGCCGACGGGTTCGACTCGCCCGTCGCCAAGTTCCTCTCCGACGCCGAACAGGCGGTGCTTCGCGAGCGGCTCGGTGTCGCGCCCGGCGACCTCGTGCTCGTCGTCGCCGATGAGTGGTCGACGACATGCGAGGTGCTCGGCCAGCTCCGCAACGACCTCGGTCGACCGCCCGTGCACCAGGGGCCGTACCGCTACGTGTGGGTCGTCGAGTTCCCGTTGTTCATCGGGATCGACAACGCGACGGGACACCCCAAGCCCGGGCACCACCCGTTCTGCCGGCCGCATCCCGACGATCTCGATCGGTTCGACTCCGATCCGATGTCGGTGCGGGCGCTCGCCTACGACCTCGTGCTCAACGGGTGGGAGCTCGGCTCCGGCTCGATCCGGATCCACGAGTCCGAGCTCCAACGTCGGGTGTTCGCGGCGCTCGGCATCGACGAGGAGGCGGCGAACCGCAAGTTCGGGTTCTTCCTCAACCCGTTCGAGTACGGCGCGCCACCCCACGGCGGGTTCGCGTTCGGCGTCGATCGGCTGGTCGCCATCCTCGCCGGCGAGGAGAACATCCGCGAGGTGATCGCCTTCCCCAAGACCCAGTCCGGCACCGACCCGATGACGAATGCGCCGATCCCCGGCGACCCGCGCCACCTGGCCGAGCTGGGGCTACGAATCCTGCCTCCAACGACGTGACGCGTGTGGTGACATATTACGGTTGAGTGACGAATACTTGACGGATTGACGTCGCGTGCCGATGTCTGCTCCGTAGGGTGGGCGAGCTACGTCACGGAAGATGTCACTGAACTAGTCGAGGAACGAGGGTTCCACCAATGCGATTCAGCCGCCATGCGATCGCCGCGTCCGTCCTGCTGGGCGGGCTTGTCGCCGCCGATCTGCCTGCTCACGCCGAGGTGAAGGCGATCCAACCAGTCCGGGTGCTCGACACCCGCAGCGGGGTCGGTGGCACCACCGGGCCCATCGCCGCCGGTCAGAAGCTGACCCTCCCGGTTCCGGCGGCGGCCGCCGGGGCGTCCTCCGTCGTGCTCAACCTGACGGCCGACGGCGCCAACGTCGACGGCTTCGTGATCGCCTGGCCGTGCGACGCACCGATGCCGCAGACCTCGATCCTGAACTTCACGCCCGGCCACGCGGTGGCGAACATGGTCGCCCTCAAGCTGCCGTCCTCCGGGCTGTGCTTCCAATCCTCGGCGCCCGTCCACCTGATCGGTGACCTGATGGGTTCGCTCACCGGGACGGCTGACTTCCAGGGCTCGACACCGAACCGGCTGCTCGACACGAGGTCGGGCCCGATGGTGCCCGCCAACGTGGAGCGGCGGCTCGATGTCGCCGGCACGGCGGGGATCTCGGCCGGCGCGGCCATCGCGGCGCTCAACTTCACGGTCGTGACGCCCGTCTCCGACGGGTTCGTCACGGTGTACGAGTGCGGCAGCGTTCCCGTCGCCTCGACGGTGAACTTCCGGGCCCGTGAGGTGGTGCCCAACTTCACGTTCGCCAAGCTGTCGGACGGCGAGGTGTGCTTCCGTTCGTCGGTCGCCACCCACATCCTCGTCGACAGCTTCGGCTGGTCGACTGGTTCGGGTGGCTTGCGCGGCCTCCAGCCATCCCGCGTGCTCGACACCCGCAACAACACCTGGTCGATCGGTCCCGCCCAGAGCGGTCAGGATCTGCGGCTCCGCGTCGCCGGTCGCGGCGGCGTGCCCAACGAGGCTGCCGCGGCGCTGCTCACGATCACCGTCGACAGCATCAACGGCGGCGGATATGTCACTGCCTGGCCGTGCGACGAGGCGATGCCGAACGCGTCCGTCCTCAACCTGTGGAACGGCACGGTCCGGTCGAACCTGGCCCTCGTGAAGCTCTCCGCAGAGACCGGCGAGGTGTGCCTGCGCCCGACGCTGTACAACGGTTCGTCGATCACACTGATCGCCGATGCCGTTGGATGGACACCGGGCGGCCCGGCGCGCGGTCCGGTTCCAGCACCACCGACGCCTCCGACACCTCCGCAGCCTGGACCTGGTGGCAAGTTCACCACGCTGGCCGTCGGCGCCGCGCTCCCGAGCGAGGCCGAGTGCGCGAGCCGGGTGCGGAGCGCGTCCGAGATCCGCGCCGTCAACGTGCCCTACAACAACACCCGCGGCACGAACCCACACAACGAGGAGCCACGCGTCACGGGTAACTTCACCGGCACCACCGACGAGATCCTGCAGTGGGCGGCGTGCAAGTGGGGGATCGACGAGGACATCGTGCGCGCCCAGATCGCCAAGGAGTCCTACTGGACGATGGACGCGGTCGGTGACAACGGAGAGTCGTTCGGCCTCGGGCAGGTGCGAACGACGGCGCACGGCGCGGCGTTCGAGGACAACAACGCCGCCCGGTCATCGGCGTACAACGTCGACTACACGTACTACAGGTGGTGGAGCTGCTACAACGGCCACGAGGGGTGGCTGAACCAGTTCGAGCGCGGACGCGACTACGCCGCCGGCGACGTGTGGGGATGTGTCGGCCTGTGGTTCTCGGGGCGCTGGTACTTCAACAACGCCGCCTACCTCGAGGCCGTGCACGAGTACCTCGACGACCGCATCTGGGAGACGCCTCCTTTCATCAACTACACCGGTTGAGCATCTGTTCCTCGGCGGCGCTCGGCTGCTACCGTGCCCATCGACCGTGAAGCGGGTCCAGTGAGGCCTGCACGGAGAGGATTGGATGACCGCGAGCAAGCAGGTCCTCGGGCCTGACGACGTGCGCCGGGCCGTGACCCGGATGGCGCACGAGATCATCGAGCGCAACCGGGGACTCACGGGTGTGGCGTTGATCGGCCTCCAGCGGGGAGGCGTCTGGCTCGCCGAGGCGCTCGGCGCCGAGATCGCCCGCATCGAGCACGCGATTCCCGTCGGATCGGTCGACGCCTCGCTCCATCGCGACGACATCGGAATCCGTCCGGTCTCGCCCGGCGCGGTGAGCGAGATCCCGTTCGCCATCGACGGCACGACGGTGGTGCTCGTCGACGACGTGCTGTTCACCGGCCGCACGGTCAGGGCCGCTCTCGATGCGATCGGCGAGTACGGGCGGCCACGGGCCGTGCAACTCGCGGTCATGGTCGACCGTGGCCATCGCGAGTTGCCGATCCGGCCCGACTTCGTCGGCAAGAACCTGCCGACGAGCACGGAGGAGGAAGTGCGCGTCGAACACGATGGCGTCACCATCGTCGGGGCAGGTGCCGCGTGAAGCACCTCCGATCGATCGCCGAACTGGGTGCCGACGGCATGGCCCGTCTGCTCGACCTCACCGACCACATGGCGGAGGTCAACCGCCGTCCGAATCCGAAGGTCCCTGCGCTGCGCGGCAAGACGGTCTGCATGATCTTCTTCGAGGACAGCACCCGGACCCGCCTCAGCTTCGACACCGCGGCCAAGCGCCTGTCGGCCGACACGATGACGTTCAGCGTCGGCACGTCGAGCGTCAACAAGGGCGAGAGCCTGCGCGACACCATCGAGACCGTGGCGGCGATGGGCGTCGACGCGTTCGTGATCCGCCACGGTTCGAGCGGCACCCCGTGGCAGGTCAGCAACTGGACCAACTCGAGCATCATCAATGCCGGCGACGGATGGCACGAGCACCCGACCCAGGCGTTGCTCGACTGCTACACGATCCGCACCGCGCTCGGCCGTACGGGTGGGTTCGACGGCCTCCGGATCGCGATCGTCGGCGACATCAAGCACAGCCGTGTCGCACGCAGCAACATCGATGCGTTCCGCCTGATGGGCGCCGAGGTCACGCTCGTCGCGCCGCGCACGTTGCTGCCGCCCGTTGTCTCCGCTCCGACGGCGGCCGACCTCGACGACGTGATCGACGACATCGACGTGCTCTACCTGTTGCGGATGCAGCGCGAGCGGATGACCGAGGCGCTGGTGCCCACCATGCGCGAGTACACGGCACGGTTCGGCCTGACGCCACAGCGGGCGCGCCGGCTCGGCAAGCACGCGCTCGTCATGCACCCCGGCCCGATGAACCGCGGTGTCGAGATGGCCGTCGATCCGTCCGAGCTCCCCGGTGCGGTGATCACCCAGCAGGTGACGAACGGCATCGCGGTGCGGATGGCCGTGCTGTTCGACATCCTCGGCAGTGGCACCGATCTGGAGGTGCAGCCGTGACGGTCCTGATCACGGGCGGGCTCGTGCTCGACCAGACCGGCGAACGCACGGCCGACGTGTTGATCGACGGTTCGGTCGTCGTCGCCGTCGGAGAGGATCTCGACGGCGACGGCCAAGGTGTCACGGTGCTCGACGCCGCAGGATGCGTCGTGTGTCCCGGCTTCGTCGACCTTCACGCCCACATGCGCGAGCCGGGCCACGAGGAGGCCGAGACGATCGAGACCGGGGCCCGGGCGGCCGCGGTCGGCGGGTACACGGCGGTCGTCGCGATGCCGAACACCGATCCCGCCCAGGACTCGGTCAGCGTCGTGGAGTTCGTGCGCCGGCAGGCGTTGGCGGCCGGCCTGTGCGAGGTGGTCCCCGCCGGTTGCATCACCGTCGGTCGTCTCGGTCAGCAACTGGCACCGCTCGCCGAGCTCGCCGCGGCCGGTGTCACGCTGTTCACCGACGACGGCAACGGGGTGCAGGATCCGCTGTTGATGCGACGGGCGCTCGAGTACTCGCTCGACTTGGGCATCACGCTCGCCCAGCACTGTGAGGTCGCGCGCCTCACCGAGGGCGCGGTCATGCACGAAGGTGAGTGCTGCAGCCGGCTCGGCCTCCCGGGCTGGCCGAGCATCGCCGAGGAGCTGATGGTCCATCGCGACATCGAGCTGTCGCGGTTGACGGGTGCTCGCATCCATCTCCTCCACCTGTCGACCGAGCGCAGCGTCGAGCTGGTGCGAGCCGCCAAGGCCGACGGTGTGGCGGTCACGGCCGAGGCTGCGCCGCACCACCTCAGCCTCACCGACGACGCACTCGACGGCTACGGCACGGTTTACAAGGTCAACCCGCCGCTGCGCCGCCCGTCGGACGTCGCCGCGATCAGGGCCGGGTTGGCCGACGGCACGATCGACGCGATCGCGACCGACCACGCCCCGCACACACCCCAGACCAAGGAGCAGCCGCTCGATCACGCGCCACCCGGGATGCTCGGCCTCGAGACGGCGCTCGGCGTCGTGCTCGCCCACCTCGACATGCCGCTCACCGACATCGTCGCCGCACTGTCGTGGAAACCGGCCGCGATCGCCGGGCTCGGCGACCGTCACGGGCGACCGATCGCGGCGGGCGAACCGGCGAACCTCACCGTGTTCGATCCCGACGTCCAGTGGGAGGTCCAGCCGGCGCGGCTGTCGAGCAGGAGCCGCAACACGCCGTACGTCGCCACCCCGCTGCGCGGCCGGGTCCGCCACACGGTCTTCAACGGCGACCCGGTCGTCCTCGACGGAGCACCCCAGCGATGAATAGATATACTCACACCCGCATGACCATGCAAACCCCCTCCGTTCTGTCTGCTTCAAACCAGCGCAGACGCAATCTGAAGCAGACAGAACGGGGGTGGCGGGGGTGGCGGCGGTGATGGCGGCGATTCGGGCGGGGGCGTTGGTCCTCGCCGACGGGAGCGTGTTCGAGGGCGAGATGTTGGGCGCCGATCCGCCGGGCGGGATCACCACCGGCGAGGTCGTGTTCAACACCGTGCTGAGCGGCTATCAGGAGGTGATCACCGACCCGAGCTACGCGGGCCAGATCATCACGTTCACGTACCCGCACATCGGCAACTGCGGCACCAACCGGACCGACGACGAGTCGCGGCGACCGTTCTGCCGGGGCGTCATCGTGCGCGACCTGGCCCGTCGGCACAGCAATCACCGGTCGGAGAACGACCTCGGCTCGATGTTGCGCAGCGCAGGCGTTCCCGCCATCGGTGGCATCGACACCCGCCGCTTGACGCGACTGATCCGCGACACCGGCGCGATGCCGGGGGCGTTCGGCACTGCCGGCGAGCCCGAGTTGCTGGCGGCGGCGCGGGCCGAGCGAGGCACTGACGGGGTCGATCTCGTTGCCGAGGTGACGACGCCGGCGGCGTACATCGTCGAGGACGTCGACAACGATGACGCTGACGGGCGACGGCCGTTGGTGGTCGCCTACGACTACGGCATCAAGCGCACGATCCTGCGCAGCCTCGCCGGCTTCGCCCGGGTCGAGGTCGTGCCGGCGTCGACGACGGCCGCCGACGTCCTCGCCCGCCGGCCGGCGGGCGTGTTCCTGTCGAACGGGCCGGGCGACCCCGAGACCGTGCCGTACGCCGTTCACGCGATCCGGGGCCTGCTCGGTGAGGTGCCGATCTTCGGGATCTGCCTCGGCCACCAGTTGCTCGGTCTGGCGATCGGGGCCGGCACGGTCAAGTTGCCGTTCGGCCATCACGGCGGCAATCACCCGGTCAAGAACCTCGCGACCGGGCGCATCGAGATCACCAGCCAGAACCACAACTTCGCGGTCGACGCCGACGGGCTGAGCGGCACCGCCGAGATGACGCACGTGAACCTGAACGACGGCGTCTGCGAAGGGATGCAGGTCACGGGCGAACGGGCGTTCAGCGTCCAGCACCATCCCGAGGCCGGCCCCGGGCCCCATGACAGCCGGTACCTGTTCAAGCAGTTCGCGGCCATGCTTGACGGTGTCGGGCTGAACGGCGGGGTGCGCGCCTGATGCCGAAGCGAACCGACATCCACTCGATC
>DATMDV010000025.1:0-2700 GCA_035557475.1 Ilumatobacteraceae bacterium | reverse complement strand
CTTCGTCACCGGCGTCGGAGCGCTGATCCACCTGTTCGCGATCGGCTACATGCGCGGCGATCCCAAGTTCTCCAAGTTCTTCCTCTACATGAACCTGTTCGCGCTCTCGATGCTCGTGCTCGTGCTCGGCGAGAACATGCTCGTCACGTTCCTCGGCTGGGAGGGCGTCGGGACGTGCTCGTACCTCCTCATCGCGTTCTGGCACACGCGCGACTCGGCGGCGACCGCCGGCAAGAAGGCGTTCGTCACCAACCGCATCGGTGACTGGGGCTTCATGATCGCGATGTTCCTCGCCTTCCAGGCGCTCGGCTCGGTGAGCTTCTCGGTGCTCAACGAAGCGTCGGAGCAGGGCACGATCGCCAGGACGACGGCGACCGCGATCGCGTTGCTGCTGTTCGTCGGCGCCGTCGGCAAGAGCGCGCAGCTCCCCCTGTACCTGTGGCTGCCCGACGCGATGGAAGGTCCGACACCGGTGTCGGCCCTGATCCACGCCGCCACGATGGTCACCGCCGGCGTGTTCCTCATGACCCGCGTCAACCCGGTGCTCGAGTATGCGTCGGACTGGGCCCCCGAGATCATCGCCTGGGTCGGGGCGATCACGGCGCTGTTCGCGGCGACGATCGCCGTCGCCCAGAACGACATCAAGAAGGTGCTCGCCTACTCGACGGTGAGCCAGCTCGGCTACATGTTCCTCGCCGTCGGCTCCGGGGCGTACGTCGCGGCGATCTTCCACATGGTGACGCACGCGTTCTTCAAAGCGCTGATGTTCCTCGGGTCGGGGTCGGTGATCCACGGCATGCACGAGGAGCAGGACATGCGCCGGATGGGCGCCCTGCGCAAGTTCATGCCGGTGACCGCGGCGACGTTCATCGTCGGCTGGCTGGCGATCGCCGGTGTGCCGCCGTTCGCCGGCTTCTGGTCGAAGGACGAGATCTTGCTGTTCGCGCTCGCGTCGAACCCGGCCCTCTACGTGATCGGCCTCGTCACCGCGGTGTTGACGGCCTACTACATGACTCGCCAGGTCGTCCTCGTCTTCTTCGGTGACGCCAAGTGGGAGAGCCACGCCGCCGAGCACGGCGCGCATGGCGAGTTCAAGCCGCACGAGTCGTCGCCGGTGATGCTGTTCCCTCTGGTCGCGCTCGCCGGGCTGGCGATCGTGGGCGGCATCATCCAGCTGCCGGCGTTCGCGTGGATCCCCGACGATCTCACGCACCGGCTCGAGCACTGGTTGCATCCCGTCGTCGAGTTCGGCGAGGCCGAGATCACCAGCGGCAACGCTTACGACAACAAGGGCCTGCTCGCCGTCGTCGCGACCGCGGCCGCGCTGATCGGGATCGCGGCCGGGATCGCGGTGTACGCGAAGCACAGGGCGAAGGCGATCGAGCCGCAACTGGTCGCCGACGCCTGGCGGTACGACGCAGCCGTCACCGCGTTCATGGGCGGTCCGGGCCGCAAGGCGTTCGACGCGACCGCCTGGTTCGACAGGTCGGTCGTCGACGGTGCCGTCGACGGATCCGCGCGTGCCGTGCGCGGCGCGGCGCGCCAGGTCCGCAAGGGGCAGACCGGCAACATGCGCAACTACGCCGGCATCCTCGGGATCGGCGCCGTGCTGCTGCTCGGATGGTTCGTGCTCGCCAGGGGCCTCCTGTGACGACCAGGGGATCAGCATGACCAGGAACCGTGATGACTAGCGCGTCGTCGTTCCCGATCCTGACGAGCCTGATCCTCGTACCGGCGATCGGCGCCGTCCTCGTCATGCTCGTGTCGAAGCGGCGTCCCGATCTCGTGAAGCTCGTCGCCCTGCTCTCGTCGGTGGCGACGGCCGGGCTCGCGATCTGGCTGCTGTGGGCGTTCGAAGCGGACGCCGAGGGCTTCCAGTTCGTGTCGAAGCACACGTGGATCGAGGCGTGGGGGATCTCGTGGCACCTCGGCGTCGACGGGATCTCGCTGTTCCTCGTCGTGCTCACGGGCGTGCTGTTCCCACTCTCGATCGTGGCCACCGATCCGCACCACGACGACAAGCCGTACCTGGCGTGGATGTTGCTGCTCGAGGCCGGCGTGATGGGCAGCTTCATCAGCCTCGACCTGTTCGTGTTCTTCGTCTTCTTCGAGATCGTGCTCGTGCCGATGTACTTCCTCATCGGAGGCTGGGGGTACGAGAACCGTGTCTACGCGGCGACCAAGTTCTTCCTGTTCACGATGCTCGGCTCGGCGTTCATGTTCGTCGGCATCATCGCCACCGTCTTCATCGCCCGCGACAACGGCGTCGGCCGGATCACGTTCGACCTCGTCGAACTCGCCGAGGGCGCCAACTTCGCGGCATCCACGGGGCGCTGGTTGTTCTTCGCGTTCGCGGTGGCGTTCGCGGTCAAGGTGCCGATCTTCCCGCTCCACACGTGGTTGCCCGACGCCCACACGCAGGCGCCGACCGCCGGTTCGGTCGTGCTCGCCGGCGTGTTGCTGAAGCTCGGCACCTACGGCTTCTTGCGCTTCGGGCTGTACCTGTTCCCGGAGGCGGCCCGCTGGAGCCGGCCGCTGTTCCTGACGCTCGGCGTGATCGGCATCACGTACGGGGCGATCGTGGCCGCCATGCAGAACGACCTCAAGCGCCTCGTCGCCTACTCGTCGATCGCCCATCTCGGCTTCATCGTGCTCGGGACGTTCGCGTTCACGTCACAGGCGATCAGCGGTTCGGTGATG
>DATMDV010000024.1:0-10346 GCA_035557475.1 Ilumatobacteraceae bacterium | reverse complement strand
CTCGACGCCAAGCCGCGTCACTGGCGAGCGTGGTACGACGGGCGCTTGGTCTCGAACTACGAGGCGCCCCTGCGGTGGGTGCCTGCCACCCTGACCGCCGACCAGGTCCGCGAGGTCAACGCCCGCAACGCCGTCGAGTGCGAGCTCGTCGACGAGGCCTTGGGCCGAGTGCTGGCAGCGATCGACACGCGGGGCTGGGGTGACGATGTCGACGTGGTGTTCACGACCGATCACGGCGAGCTGCAGGGTGACTTCGGCCTGTTGTTCAAGGGGCCGTACCACGTCGACGGCCTGATGCGGCTGCCGCTGATCTGGCGGCCGGCGCGCGCCTCCCGCCCGACGCCATCGACGGTGACACGTCCCGTCGGGCTCGTCGACCTGGCACCGACGTTCTGTGCGATCGCCGGCCTCCCCGTTCCGTCGTGGATGGAAGGCCGCCCGCTTCCGTTCGACGACCAGGACGCCGATGGTCGGGGATTCGAGCGCGTGCTGACCGAGTGGGACAGCGTGCTGTTCGGCGTCGACGTCCACCTCCGCACCATCACGCGCGACGGATGGGTGTGCACCACCTATCAACCCGGGCACAGCCACGACGGCACCGAGGGCGAGCTCTACGACCTGGCATCGGACCCGTTGCAGCAGGTCAACCGTTGGGACGACCCGGCCTGCGCCGCGACCCGCAGCGATCTGCTCGCCGACCTGTGGGACCAGCAACCGCCGATGCGGTCACCGCGACGGCGCGTCGAGGCGCCGGTCTGACGCACCCCTCGCTGCGACACCCCGTCACTAACGTCTTCCACACCGACGTCCCCCAATGCAGCCGCACAGATCCGGGGTACGTCATGCAGTTCTGCTCAGCCCACCGACCGCCGCGCGCGGGGGTCGATCCAATCGATTGCGCCGAATCGGCGCTCGCCGTCATCGCCCTCGCCATCGAGCGCCCGCCCGTCGCCGAGACGATCGCACTGCTCCTCGACCACGAGCGGCGTGGCGTGTGCGTCACCGTCGTCAGCGGCACCGTCCGCCCCGACGACGCCGTCGAGGTGGCCGAGTGTCTCGCCACCACCGGTGCCAGCACGGGCCGGCTGGGCGCCCTCGTGATCGCCACCGTGCGGCCCGGCCAGGGCGCGCTCGCCGGCGACGGCGACCGGTGGCTCGAGATGAGCGACCTGACGTCGGCCGCCGGTGTCGAGTTGGTCGAGTGGTTCATCATCGGCGACGACATCCTTTGCCCTCGCGATCTGCTCGGCGAACCGCCGCGCTGGCGATCAGGGTGACGACGGATGGGCGGCACGAGCCCGCCGTTGCGCCGGTGTGAGGCGCAGCCCGGCGGCACGAAGGCGGCGCACGAGCTCGCGGCTCTCGACCTCGATCGCTCCCGCGGCGATGAGCTCGGCTCGATGCTCGTCAGGGACGTCGTAGTGATCGCCCTGGAACCCACGGCGCGGCAGTCCCGCCGCGTCGGCGAACGCCCAGAGCTCCTCGAGCGATTCGTCGCTCACCAGGTGGCACCACTTCTGGTCGCGCCACCACCACCTGGCCTCATCGATCAGCACCGTCACCTGCGCCAGGCTGTCACAACGCGCGTCGTGTCGGCGGGAAGCCGCCGGTCACGGCTGCGCCAGCGATCGCCCGGTCGGGCTCGCCGCGGGATGCGCGACGTAGATGCAGTGCATCCCGGTGACCACCCGCGAGCCGATCTCCCGACCGAGCATCGGATCGGCTTCGGTGATCATGATCAACGCCCGCTTGATCGCCTTCTGGACCGAGACGCGAGCGCGTTCGGCGCTGTCGGTGAACGATCGTGCTCTGCCGGCGAAGCCGGTCGAGCGGGCCAGCTCGACGACGAAGCGATCGAGCTCAGCTCGCGCGGTCGCCGCCCGCTCGAGGTCGGAGCACGCCTCGGCGTCATCGACGTCCTCACGCAGCTCCTCGATGCGCCGGCGGTACAACGCCTTCGCGCGCGCGTCGAGCACCGGCTCGGGCGACGATCCCCGACACGACATCGCGTGGCCACTGGCCAGCTCGATCGCGGCGATGCCGACGCCGGCGTGTTCGACGAGTCGTGTGAGGTACTCCATGCCGACGGTGTGGGGTACCACCGCCGCGCGCTCGCCGATCCGGATCTGCCACACCCGACCGTCGCGCCCGAGCACAACTGGCATCGCCGCACCACCGTCGTCGGCGACGAGACGTTGCTCCCATTCGTCGGCCCGCCCGGTCATCTCCGATCGCCGGGCCTCGTCGATCGCCGCCTGGCGGGCTTCGGTCGCCCGGACGCGGTCGCCGGGCCCATTCCGGCAGTCGAGCGCGTCGGCGAGGGCCGCGAGGTCCATCGCGTGCCACGGGCCGCTCCCGATCGCGAGATCGGCGATCACGGCGTTCTCGAGGTGCGCGATCGCGCCGTCGAGATCACCCATCGTCCAGGCGGCCAGTCCGAGTGGCCGGTGCGACGATCCGAAGCAGGCGACTCCGAGGCTGGCCATGATCGGCGACGCCGCGAACGGAACGAGCAATTCGTACGCCTCGGCCGCAGCCTCGGCGTCGCCGAGGGCGTGGGCCGCTTCGCACACGCCGAGCATCGTCGCCGACCAGATGCTCGACGGTGGCACGGTGTGCAGACCGCCCGATCGCAGGCACTCCAACGCGGCTCGGGAGGAGGTGAGGTCGCCTGCCGAGGCGGCGAGCGCGGCGATGGCCGCGACGAAACCGGAGCACGGCTCGGGAACAGTGGGCGACTGAACGAGGTCGCCGACGAGCCCCAGCAGCTCCTCACCGCGTCCTTGCAGCCAGCGGATCGCCACGAGTTGGCCGCCGTACCACCCGAACGCGTCGGCGTCACCGACGTCGAGCCCGAGCTGGTAGCACTCGTCGGCGAGACGTTCCGCCTCACCCAGACGACCCGCGCGTATCGCCAACGTCACGTCCAGCGCGGCCACGAGGTAGCGCAGCGAATCGCATCGGTCGAGCTCGAGTCGCCCGCGGAGCTCCTCCAACGAACGGGTCGCCCGACGGTCGCCCGCAAGGAACAGGTCGACGGTGCGCCACGCCAGTCCCATCAGCCCGTCGAGGGCCCGACCGGTCGCCGGCGAGACGGCGATCAGCTCGTCGGCGACGGCGAGACGGACATCGCGGTAGTGCGGTCCGAGCAGGCAGTGATGCGCCAGCGAGAGCGCTTCGGCGAGCAACAGCGGGTCGGCCTGCCGGTGCGCCGACGCCAACTCCGCCATGATCGTGGAAACGTCGCCGTTGAGATAGGCGTCCTCGGCCGCGAGACGTACCGACAGGCGGCGCGCCAGCGGCAAATCGGGCTCGAGGAGCGCCAGTGCCCGTCGCTGCAGATCCGAGATCTGGGCGAGCTCCAGCGTCGATCGGTGTTCGTGCACCCAGACCCCGCCCAGGCCGAGCGCCGCGATCGCCAACGCCTCGGCGTCGTCGAGGCGCACCGCCTCGTCCGCATCACGCCAGAACTGCTCGCGAGCTTCGCGGAGGCGCCCAGCTTCGAGCAACGCCTGGCCTGTCACCGTCGAAACATCGATCGACACCGCGAGAGCCCCCTCTGGACCGAGTGCATTCCCGTACCGTCGCCCTCCGACGGTCGGCGAGCAACAACACTCACGACGTCGGCCGGAGCGCACAGATACGCGCCCAGGCCTCGGCCTGATGTGATGCACGTCACGGATCCGCGGCCAGCCCCTGGTAGACCGCACCCCACGACCACGTGCGGAGCCGTGAGAGCAGCGCCGTTTCCCCTCTTGTCATGGACAAGCATGCCGATAGAGCTGCATGCAGCTGTCGTCGCTGAGGCCTTGTCGCGTCCGGACCCGACGTGCAGGACCGCGGCCGCAATCGGGCTGCGATGGATGATCGACAGCACGGGGCACTGAGCCCAACGCGTTCCGGAGCATCGAAGGCGACCCGCCCGATGCGAGTCGAGGAGTCGACGGTCGACTTCTGGAAATCGATGCTTCGTGTCGCGTTCGGCCTCTTCGTCGGCGAGGCCATCGCCGTCGAGGTCTACCTGCTCGGCTGGCCGGACGGGCCACATCGGGTCGCGCTCTCGGCGATGGTGGCAACGAGCGCGCTGGCTTCGACGATCAGCCTGCTGCTCGTGCCGTGGATCGCCCGCCAACCGTGGCGGGGACACTTCTCCCTGGCCTGGACACTCCTCGCCGGCGGTGCGCTGGCAGTGTCAGTCTCGCTCGACGGCGGCCTTCAGAGCCCGCTGCTCCTGCTGATGCTGTTCCCGGTGGCCTACGCGGGCTTGGTGTTCCGACCGCTCGCCGCCGCACTGTGCGCCGTCGTCTCGCTGATCGAGGTAGTGGCGCTCGCCATCGCCGACCGCGAGACGCCGCAGGGCGACACGTTCCTCATCGCCGCTTGTGTGATCACCGGGCTGGGCGTCCTGACGTGGTTGTCGTCGATCCACCGGTCGCGCTGGAACCGTCGCTACGTGGCGCTGACCCGCGAGCTCGAGGTGCTCGCGGCGACGGATCACCTGACTGGATGCCTCAACCATCGGGCGTTCAACGCCCGTGTGGCCGACGAGATCGATCGCGCCCTTCGGTATGGGCATCCGTTGAGCCTGGTCGTCGCCGACGTCGACGACTTCAAGCGCGTGAACGACACGCACGGTCACCCTGCCGGAGACGCGGCGTTGGAGCTCGCGGGCGCGACGTTGCGCGAGCGGTCGCGCCGTTCCGACATCGTCGGCCGGATCGGCGGCGACGAGTTCGCGCTCCTGCTGCCGGAGATTCACCTCGCCGCCGCCGCCAGCTACGCGCAGCGCGTGTTCCGGCCGTCGGGCACCGGTACCAACGCGCTGACGTTCAGCGCCGGTGTCGCGTCGCTCGATCCGGCCGAGCCGACGGCAGATCATCTGTTCCGCGAGGCGGACCGGACGCTGTATCACGTCAAGCGCAACGGTGGTCGCGGCATCGCGGTTGCCAATGCGCCGGGCGCACCCACGAGTCTCGATCTCGAATACGGGCTGACGTGATGACTCGCGTCTGGCGGGCGTACCTCCTCTCGGCAGTTCCGCTCACCCTCGCCTACATCTGGCTACCGCTCGAGATTGCGAGAGTCGTGCTCTGGCCGGTCATCGGATGGTCGTCGGTGATCGCCATCCTCGTCGGCGTCAGGTTGAACCGTCCCGAGGTCCGCGGGGCGTGGTACGTGCTCGCCGGCGGCGTGGCGACGCTCGTGGTCGGCGACAACTTGCACACGTTCGAAAGTGTCGTGCGCAACGGCGGAGCACAATTTCCGTCCTACGTCGACATCGTGTACCTCGCCGTGGTGCCACCGTTGATCGGCGGTCTTGCGCTCCTCGTGCATCGGCGCACCGCGGGCCGCGACAGAGCGGGCATCATCGATGCCGCCATCATCACCGCCGGTGTCGGGCTCGTCTCGTGGGTGCTGCTCATTGCTCCGTACGTTCGCAACGACGACATCGGCGTCGTCGAGCGCCTCGCCTCGATCGCGTTGCCCGTGGGAGACGTCGCGCTCCTCGCGACGGCGGCGCGACTGGCGGTCGGTGGGGGTCGGCGCCCGGTGGCGTTCTGGTTGCTCGCCGGGAGTCTCGTACCGTTGCTGGTTTCCGACGCGCTCTACGGCTACGTCAACCTCACCGGCACGTGGAGCGAGCACAACCCGGTCGAACTGGGGTGGCTCGCGTTCTACTTCGGATGGGGTACCGCGGCACTGCATCCTTCGATGCGCGTCCTGTCGACGCCGACTGCCGGCACTCGACGCGTCACCACCGTTCGTCTGGTCCTCATCGGAAGTGCGGTGCTCACTCCACCGGCCATGCTCTTCATCCAGGGCCTCCACGGCGACGTCACCGATGCCATCGCGATCGCCGTTGCCAGTGCCGTGCTGTTCGTTCTCGTCCTCGTGCGCATCGCCGGGCTGACGCGTGACGCGGCCGACGAGCGCAGCGAGGCGCGGTTCCGTGCACTCGTCCACAACGCATCCGACGCAATCGTGGTGCTCGACCGACACGGCCGCGTGCGGTACCAGTCGCCATCCACCGAACGCGTGCTCGGGCGCGCCAGCGCGGAACTGCACGACCGGATGTTCGGCGACGTTCTGGAGGAGCCCGACCGGCAACGTCTCGGAGTGATGCTGTCGAACGAGTTGGCCACTGACATGCTCGAATGGCGGATCCGGCGCGGCGACGGCGACTGGTGCGACCTCGAGGTCGTGGCGGCCGACATGCGGTCGACAGCCGAAGTCGGCGGGCTGGTGCTCACGATGCGCGACATCACCGAGCGCAAGCAATTCGACTTGGAGCTCCGCCGGCAAGCGCTGCACGACTCACTGACGGGTCTGCCGAACCGCGCGTTGTTCCTCGATCGCGTCGAACAGGCCCTCAATCGCGCCGAGCGGGACGACGGCTCGGTGGTCGTGTTGCTCCTCGACCTCGACGACTTCAAGGAGGTCAACGCCAGACTCGGCCACGCCGGCGGTGACGACCTGCTCATCGCCGTCGCCAAGCGTCTCACCACCGCGATGCGCTCGGTCTCCACCGTTGCTCGCCTCGGGGGCGACGAGTTCGCCCTGCTCCTCGAGAGCGACGAGCGCGACGGGACGCCGCAGCTCGCCGCGCTTCGAATCCGAGCTGCCCTCGAAGCTCCGTTCCGAGTGCAGGAGGAGACCCGGGATGGCCCACGAGACGGTGACGTCCAGGTGCACGCCAGCATCGGCATCGCGGTCGGATCACCGCTCACCCACGCTCCCACCGATGTGCTCCGCGACGCCGACCTGGCGATGTACGTGGCCAAACGAAACGGCAAGAACCGGTTCGAGCAGTTCCTCCCGGCGATGCACGACGAAGCGAATCGTCGCCTCGAGATCGCCGCCGAGCTGCCCGGTGCGATCGAGCACGACGAGTTCGTCGTGTTCTACCAGCCGATCGTCGACGTCGGCAGCGGACGCACGCTCGGAGCCGAGGCGCTCGTGCGTTGGCAGCACCCGCTCCGCGGCCTCGTCGGCCCGAACGAGTTCATCCCGATCGCCGAAGCGACGGGGCTCATCATCCCGCTCGGCCGGTGGGTGCTGCACGAGGCATGCCGGAACGCCGCGGCGTGGAAGGCGGCCGGCATCGCGGACGACTCGTTCTATGTGAGCGTCAACCTCTCGGCCTGCCACGTGCAGGACGACAATGTCCTGCACGACGTCAGCGCCGCGCTCGGGGCCTCCGGTCTCGCCGCCACGGCGCTGATGCTCGAAGTCACCGAGACGTCACTGATCGAGGACCTCAATCCCGCCGGCTCCACGCTCGCGACGCTCAAGGCGCTCGGGCTGAGGATCGCCGTCGACGACTTCGGGACCGGCTACTCGTCGCTCGCCTATCTGAGCAACTTCCCACTCGACATCATCAAGCTCGACAAGTCGTTCATCGACCGTGTCGCCACTACCGTCCACGGCGAAACGATGGTGCGCGCGGTCGTCGACCTGGCCCGGAACCTCGGGCTCACGGCGATCGCCGAGGGCGTCGAGCATGCCGACCAGGCCGTCGCTCTCGAGCTCCTCGGTTGTCAGCTCGCGCAAGGGTTCCTCTTCGCCAGGCCGATGCCGGCGAGCGATCTGGCCGCGCTGCTCGAGCGTCAGTCGCTCCACCGTTCCCAGGTCGGTGGCACAATCGACACATGAGCGCCGACGAGCACGAGCTGCGTGCCGCCTGGTCACGTTGCGTCGAAGACTCGCACGATGCGTGGGTGCTGTTCGACTCACTGATCAGCCGCCACCGCGAGGCGCACCGCCACTATCACGGTGTCCGCCACGTCACGTGGGTGGTCCGCCATGTCGAGGAGCTCGCCGTCGCGGAGCCGGTCGGCGACATCGCGGCGGTCGTCGTGGCGGCCTTCTTCCACGACGCCGTGTACGACCCGAGGGCCACCGACAACGAGGCCGCCAGCGCTCGGCTCGCCGACCGCGAGCTCGCCGTGCTCGGGTGGGACGACGTCCGACGGGAGCGCGTGGCGGCGATGGTCGAGGCGACGGCGATGCACGACGTGCCGACCGAAACAGCCACCGAAACGGCGATCGCAACGGACACGGCCGTGCTGCTCGACGCCGATCTCGCCGTGCTCGGCAGCGATCCTGCGGGTTACCAGGCGTACGTGGCCGGCGTGCGCTCCGAGTACGCCCACGTGAGCTCCGACGGCTGGCGCACCGGCCGCACCCAGGTCCTGCGGTCGTTCCTCGACCGGCCGGCGCTGTTCGCCACGCCGACCGGCCGGGACCGGTGGGAGGCCAGAGCACGAGCCAACCTGGCGGCCGAGGTGGCATCGTTGAGCGGCCCCACCTACCGTTGACCGCATGCCCGTCGACACTTCGCAAACCGGCGCCCTCGATCACCAGACGGTCGAGCTCCTCCAGGCGCTGATCCGCAACGAGTGCGTGAACGACGGCACCCCCGACTCCGGCGGCGAGACCCGCAACGCCGATCTGCTCGAGTCGTTCCTCGCCGGCGCCAACCTCGACATCGAGCGCTTCGAGGCCCGGCCGGGGCGCGGCTCGATCGTCGCCCGCATCGAGGGCTCCGACCCCGCCGCCCCCACGTTGTGCCTCATGGGACACACCGACGTCGTGCCCGTCAACCCTGACGGCTGGTCGCACGACCCATTCGGCGGCGAATTGATCGACGGCGAGGTGTGGGGGCGGGGCGCGATCGACATGCTCAACCTCACGTCGTCGATGGCCGTCGCCTTCAAGCACCTCGCGACCACCGGCTTCAAGCCGAAGGGAACGCTGATCTACTTCGGCGTCGCCGACGAGGAGGCGGGCGGGCTGTACGGCGCCGAATGGGCGCTCGAGCACCACCTCGACGCGCTGCGCAGCGACTACGTGCTCACCGAGCTCGGCGGCTGGTCCTCGGTCGGTCACGATGGCACCCGCCGTTTCACCGTCAACGTCGGCGAGAAGGGGCTCGCCTGGCGCAGCCTGCGCATCACCGGCACGCCCGGCCACGGCTCGATGCCGTTCGGTTCGGACAACGCACTGGTCAAGGCGGCCGAGGTCGTGCGCCGCTTGTCGACCTACCGCCCGGCGGCCCAGATCAGCGACATCTGGCGCGGCCAGGTGGCCGCGATGTCGCTACCCGACGAGGTCCGCGCCGGCCTCACCGACCCAGATCGCCTGTGGCCGACGCTCGAGCGCCTCCCGACATCCGCGGCCCGGATGTGCCACGCGATGACGCACACGACGATCTCACCGAACGTCGCCCACGGTGGCCAGAAGACGAACGTGATCCCCGACGTCATCGATCTCGAAGTCGACATCCGCACCGTCCCCGGAACGACGCGCGAGGACGTCGAGGCGATGCTCGCCGACGCACTCGGCGATCTCGCCCCCCACGTCGAGGTGACCGTCCTGCAGGACTCACCCGCCACCGAATCGCCCACGGGCAACCCGTTGTGGGACGCGATCGCGGTCCGCACGCAGGTCGCCTACCCGGGTGCCGAGCTGATCCCCGGGCTCATCGTCGGCGGTACCGACGCCCGGTACTTCCGCGAGCGGGGTGCCGTTGCGTACGGCGCCGGACTGTTCTCGCCGTCGATGAGCTTCGAGACGTTCGGCGCCCGGTTCCACGGCAACGACGAGCGGATCGACGTCGAGAGCCTCGGCCTCGCCACCGACTTCTGGATCGGCATCGCCGAGCATCTGCTCACATGATTTGGTGCACGTGATCACGACATGACGAACCCCGTCCCCCAACCCCAGATCACGCCGCTCACCACACGGCCGGCGGTCGAGACCACCACGCTCGTCGAGGAGCGCACCGAGACGGGCGAACCGGTCGTCGCCCACATCGTCAAAACCGACGCGGGCGAGACGGCCGCGGCGAAGGTGCTCGAGGCGCGGATCTACGGCACGCCGCTCGAAGCGCTGTGCGGGCACGTGTGGGTGCCGTCCCGTGACCCCAAGCAACTGCCGATGTGCCAGAAGTGCAAGGAGATCTACGAGATGTACCGGGGCTTCAACGACGGCCTCCCCGATTCACCAGCCGAATGACGTGACGAGGATCGCGCGGTGGACGCGGCACGCCCCGATCTGAGGATCCGGCGCGGCGTGCGGGCGGTCCTGCTCGATCCGGCCGACCGCGTGCTGCTCGCCCGATTCGACTTCCCCACCGCAGTCGTGTGGGCGCTTCCCGGCGGCGGCATCGAGCAGCACGAAGACCCCGTCGACGCATTGCGGCGGGAACTCGCCGAGGAGCTCGGCCTCGTCGGCGCCCACATCGGCCCTCACGTGTGGAGCCGGCTCCACGTGATCCCGATGCTGGGTGGCGCATGGGACGGCCAGGCCGATCAGATCCACGTCGTGCGCACCGACGCATTCAC
>DATMDV010000023.1:0-5712 GCA_035557475.1 Ilumatobacteraceae bacterium | reverse complement strand
CCCGGCGGGGCGATGTACTCCGGCGGCAGGTGCAGGCACTTGTGGTAGAAGTACTCGACGTGCTGTGAGAAGTCCTCGAACGCTTGGGCATCGGTGTCGGCGACACCGACGAGCTGGAGGAATCCCGCCCGGTAGGGGTTCTCGTCCCTGCCGTTCTCGGCCGCCCTCGCCCAGAACCGATCCATCACGTTCTCTGCTGATCGGCCCCCGAAGTAGCTGAGGAAGCAGTACGGGAAGTCGTGCTCGAAGCAGTAGTCCCACGTCGACGAGCTCGCCGCGCCAGGCACGAGGATCGGGGGGTGCGGGTCCTGGATCGGCCGCGGCCACAGGTTGACTCGCGGCAACTGGAAGTACTTGCCGTTCCAGGCGAAGAAGTCGTCGGTCGTCCACGCCTTCAGCATCAGCTCCAACGCCTCGCGCCACCGCTCGCGTTGGGTGATCGGGGTGACGCCGTAGCTGATGTCGGCGTCGCAGCCGAGGCCGAGCGGGACGCCCGCGATCAAGCGGCCCCCGCTCAGGCAGTCGAGGACCGCGTACTCCTCGGCGATGCGGATCGGGGGCGCGGTGGACGAGATCGTCGCCCCCAACTGCACGATGGCAGGGCTCAATCCCTGATCCCTCGTCAACTTGGCGAGGATGGCTCCGAACAGGTTGGGGTTGCACATGAACCCGTAGGCATTCTGATGGTGCTCATTCGTCCCGAGGCCGTCGAAGCCCATCTTCGCCGCCAGCATGAGCTCGTCGATCGACCAGTCGTAGTACTCCCCCACCCGCTCGGGGTCGGCCAACTCCCACCACGGAGCATCGATCCAGGCCGACCGGTACCGCGTGTCGAAGTCCTCAGGCAGCTCCCGATGCGGCATGAAATGGAACGACGTGACTTTCATGGTCTCCTCCTACTCCCGCACCCCATTGCGACGCTGTCGCGCACCTCCTCGCCCATGCCCACGGGCTGGAATCGGTCGATTCGATAGTAAATTCGGCCCCCGATCCTGGCAAGCGGTCCCGGTCGCGGACGTCTCACCCGACGGGGCGGGCGGGTGGCTCTGTCACTGTTGAACAGTGCTTGACGAGTGACGCGTGGCCGGATACCGTCGTCACTGACAAACCGATGTATACCAGTGACGCAGCGATAGGTGGATGCCGTTCGGCGGCGCCCAGGAAGGGAGCCCAAATGACGGGTTCGAAGTCACCGGCGACGATGTGCACGACGCGCGAATCGCCGTGCCGTGCGCAGGCTGTGGCGTGAGCGGCAACTCGTCGACGTCGCTCGCCGGCAAGGTTGCCCTGGTCGCCGGGGGGTCACGCGGAGCCGGGCGAGGGATCGCCGTGCAACTCGGCGCTGCCGGTGCGACCGTCTACGTCACCGGCCGAACGACGCGTGCCCAACGATCGGAGATGAACCGGCCGGAGACGATCGAGGAGACGGCCGAGCTCGTCGACGACGCCGGCGGCAACGGCATCGCCGTCCAGGTCGACCACCTCGTCCCCGACGAGGTGCAAGCGCTCGTGACACGCATCGATGCCGAGCAGGGTCGACTCCACGTGCTCGTGAACGACATCTGGGGCGCGACGACGATGGAGTGGAACAAGACCGTCTGGGAGTCGTCGTTGGACATCGGGCTGCGCACGCTCCGCCTCGGCGTCGACACCCACGCCATCACGAGTCATTTCGCGATCCCACTCCTGATCAAGTCCCCCGGCGGCCTCGTCGTGGAGGTCAACGACGGAACCACCGAGTACAACGAGAGCAACTACCGCGTTTCCTTCTTCTACGACCTCGCCAAGGCCGCGGTGAATCGCATGGCGTTCGCGCTGGCGCACGAGCTGCAGCCCCACGGCGCGACCGCGGTGTCGCTCACTCCGGGCTGGCTGCGATCGGAGGCGATGCTCGACGCGTACGGCGTCACCGAATCGAACTGGCGTGACGCGACGGAACGCTCTCCACACTTCGCCATCTCCGAGACGCCGTCATTCGTGGGCCGCGCCGTCGCCGCTCTCGCAGGAGATCCGAACGTGTCCCGCTGGAACGGTGAGTCACTGTCGAGCGGTCAGCTGGCGAAGGTCTACGGCTTCACCGATCTCGACGGCAGCCAGCCCGACGCCTGGCGATACGTCACCGAGGTCCAAGACCCCGGCAAGCCGGCCGACACCACGGGCTACCGCTGACGGCTTTGGCTGTCCACAGGTCGCCGCTCCTCTGACCGCAGGCCAGGGCCTTCGGTCGCTCACCGGCGTGCGAAGGCTCCGATGAAGTCGCTCACAGCCGCGTTTAAGTCGCGTGCTCGACGGTGTGGTCAGTCTCCCTTGGCGACCGGCGAAGGGAACGAGCACACAGGAGTCATTCAAATGGCCATCAACAGCGCCACCATCGAGGCGGAACGAGCATCGTCCTCCGCTCCGAACCGGGTGCCGATCAGCAGGTCGATCGCGATCGGCCTCACGGCCGTGACAGTCGCAATCGTCGCAATCGTCACACTCGTCGCTTACGTGCGGAGCTCCGACACGGAGACCGTGCGGCCCACCCATCCCCCGGCACAGTCCCGCGACGACATCGTGCAAGACCTCGTCGACCGCGGCCTCATCCCGAGCCCAACCCCCCAACGCACACCAATGACCCGCGACGACCTCGTGCAAGACCTCGTCGACCGCGGCCTCGTGCCCAGCCCAACCCCCCAACCGGCACCGCTGACCCGCGACGAGATCGTGCAAGACCTCGTCGACCGCGGCCTCGTGCCGGCAGCCTCACCGAGCAACTGAGCATCGTGATGCCGCGGCCGGCCGCAATTCGTCCGGCCGCGGCGTCGCGCGCTCGGCAACAGGCGGGCGAAGGCATCGAGGCGGCGAAATTCCTCGCCGTCGCCGAGCACCGTAAGTCAAACCTAAGTTGGGTTGTCCACACTCAGGGCATCCTGTGACGTCCCGGAACAGGATTGCCGCCGCGAGGAGGACGGGTGGAATACCGGGTACTCGGACAGCTCGAAGTTCTGCAAGACGGCCATGCGGTCGATCTCGGTTCGTTCCGTCAGCGCGCCGTGCTCGCACTGTTGCTGACCGCACCCAACTCGGTGTTCTCGACCGATCAGATCATCGACGGCCTGTGGGGCGCCGACGGTGGTAGCGACAAGCAGAACGCGCTCTGGGTGTACATCTCGGGACTGCGCAAGGCGCTCGAGCCACATCGTGAGAAGCGCTCCGGGGGCTCGATCCTGCTCACCCAGGCACCGGGATATCTCATCGACGCAGCTCCCGACGACATCGACGCGGTCCGCTTCGAGCGAATGGTCGCCGAGGGTCGCGCGCTCGCCGACGTCGACCCGGCGGCCGCGTCGCTCGTACTGGGCGAGGCGCTGGCGATGTGGCGGGGTCGGGCGTTCGAGGACTTCACGTACGAATCTTTCGCGCAGAGCGAGATCGCCCGCCTCGAGGAGCTACGGCTCGAGGCCGTCGAGGCCCGCATCGATGCCGATCTCAAGCGCGGGATGTCGCGGGAGCTGACGTCCGAATTGGAGTCGCTCGTCCGTCAGCACCCCTTGCGGGAGCGCCTGACCGGCCAGTTGATGCTCGCTCTGCATCGGTCGGCGCGCCAGGCCGACGCGTTGCGCGCGTACCAACTGCTCAAGTCGCGGCTGGGCGAGGAGCTCGGAATCACGCCGTCGTCGGGCCTGCGCAAGCTCGAGGAGCAGATCGTCACCGGTGACGAGGCACTCGAGACGCATCTCCGGGCAACGATGCCGGGCGCCGAGGCCGAACCGGGCCTCGCCGTGCGTGGGTACGAACTACGCGACCGGATCGGCCAAGGGGCGAGTGGAGTCGCGTACCGCGCGTATCAGCCCGCGGTCGGCCGGGAGGTGGCGATCAAGGTCATTCGACCGGAGCACGCCAACAACCCCAACTTCATCCGTCGCTTCCAGTCCGAAGCGCAGCTGGTCGCCCGCCTCGAGCACCCCTACATCGTGCCCCTGTACGACTACTGGCGCGAGCCCGATGCGGCCTACCTCGTGATGCGGCTGATGCGGGGCGGGAACCTCGCCACCGTCCTCGAACAGAGCGCGCTCAGCGCCGAGCAGACCGCCACGATGGTCGATCAACTCGGCAACGCGCTGCAGACGGCGCACCGTTCGGGTGTCGTGCACCGCGACATCAAGCCGGCCAACATCCTCATCGACGACGAGGGCAACGCGTTCCTGTCGGATTTCGGGATCGCCGTCGGCGCCGACGGTGGGGTGACGGACCTCGCGTCCGCGAGCTCTACGTTGGGTGCGCCGTACGCCTCGCCCGAGCAGCTCGACCGTGGAGAACTCACACCCGCGTCTGACATCTACAGCCTCGGCGTCGTCGTGGCCCAGGCACTCACCGGCCTGAGTGGTGAGATCGCCCAGATACGCGGCGCGCTCCCCCCTCCCGTCCTGCCCGTCATCGACCGAGCAACCGACGTCGACGCAACGATGCGCTATGGCAGCGTCACTGCGTTCGCCACCGAGCTGCAGGCGGCACTCGGCGGCGTCACGAACGGCCATCGAACGACACCGACCGCGCGGGTGGTCGACGTCGACAACCCGTACAAAGGGCTGCGGGCGTTCGGCGTCGCCGATGCGGTCGACTTCCACGGCAGGGAACGGGTCGTCGAGCGACTGGTCACCCGTCTCGGCCAGCCCGGGGCCCGCGGCCGATTCATCGCCGTGGTGGGCCCGAGCGGGAGCGGCAAGTCGAGCGTCGTCAAGGCCGGGCTGTTGCCTGCGATCCGACGGGGTGCGCTCCCCCTGTCGGACTCGTGGTTCACGATCGAGATGACTCCTGCGCCCCATCCGTTCGAAGCCCTCGAAGATGCGCTGCTCGGCATTGCCATCGATCCCCCGACCTCGTTGTTCGAGCAGCTCGCCGGCGAGTGCGGGCTCCAGCGGGCCCTCCGCCGCGTCCTACCGAGCGACGGGTCGCAGCTGTTGTTGGTGATCGACCAGTTCGAGGAGCTGTTCACACAGGTCGACGCGGACACGGCACACCGGTTCCTCGACATGCTCGTGAGCGCGGTGACCGACGATCAGAGTCGGATCCGCGTCATCGCCACGTTGCGCGCGGACTACTACGACCGGCCACTGCAGCACCGAGGCATCGGAGAGTTGCTGCGTGACGGAACCGAGGCCATTCCCCCGATGACACCGCACGAGTTGGAGCGGGCGATCACGGGACCCGTCGAGCAGCACGGCATCACGTTCGAGCCGGTGCTCGTAGCCGAGCTGGTCAGAGACGTCGTCGACCGCACCGGCGCATTGCCGTTGTTGCAGTACACGTTGACGGAGCTCTTCGACCAACGGCGGGGAAACCGGATCACCGCCGATGCATATCGAGGCCTCGGCGGGGTGTCGGGCGCGTTGGTGAAGCGCGCCGAGGGTCTCCTCGCCGGTCTCGGCGACGAGGCACACGATGCGACGCGCCAGGTGTTCTTGCGACTCGTAACGCTCGGAGAGGGAGCGGACGACACCCGTCGCCGAGTCCTCCAGAGTGAGCTCGAGCATCTCGCGATCGATCGCGGCACACTCCGCGCGGTGCTCGACACGTTCGGACGCCACCGACTGTTGAGCTTCGACCGCGACCCGGTGACGAGGAGCCCCACGGTCGAGATCTCGCACGAGGCGTTGCTCACCGAGTGGACGCGGCTGCACGACTGGATCGACGGCGCCCGAGACGACGTACGCATCCAACGGCGACTTT
>DATMDV010000022.1:0-16846 GCA_035557475.1 Ilumatobacteraceae bacterium | reverse complement strand
CGCGCAGGACGGCGGCGATGTCGAGCATGTTGGCCGCCTCCATGCGGAAGTCGAGCTCCTCGACGATCGTCTCGGCGAACAGCTCGACGAGCGCCGGGGGGTTCGCCAGGGCGGCGACCGGGATGCGGCCCACGAGGTGGGGCGCCAGCCACGCCATCACTCGCAGGTCGTGGCGCACGAGGCGGTCGACCGAGGGTCGCTGCACCTTGACGACGACGTCCTCGCCAGTGCGCAACCGCGCCGCGTGGACCTGGGCGATCGAAGCGGCCGCCAGCGGTGTTCGCTCGAACGACTCGAACACATCCTCGAGGCGCGACCCGAGGTCCTCCTCGACCGTTCGACGCACGTCGTCGAACGTCTCGGCGGGCACCTGGTCGCGGCATTTCTTGAACTCGTCGACCAACTCGGCCGGGAACAGGCCCTCGCCCGACGAGATGATCTGGCCGAGCTTGATGTAGGTCGGCCCGAGGTGTTCGGCCGCCAGCCGCAAGCGGCGCGAGATATCGCTGCGACCGGCCTCGATCGACGGGTAGCGCCGGCGCCGGCGACGCCACCACCAGGGAACGAGCGCGACCGTGAGCCGGGCGACGACGGTGATCACACGGCGGCCGGGCGGGATGCGTGTCGGGCGGGTGAGCCGAGGGACCTCGGCCTTGGCGTCGGCGCGGAGGCGGGCCGCACCGCGCAACCAGGTCGTCTGGTCGCGGTCGACGATCCACGGGGCGTGCTCGGTGAACGCCGCCCACTCGCAGTCGGCCGGGTGCGTCATGGCTCCAGGATGCCGGGAAACGCATACGGATTGCGCCGCCAGCGGCGCGTGTCGATCGCGCCCGTCGACGACGACCGGATGCTGGTGTTGGCGGGTGATCCGTTGGGGGCCCGACCTCAAGGTGGGCAGGGTCGACGCCGATGACCTTGCATGGCTTCGGTGACGATCTTCACAGCGACCGAGCTCGTCGTGCTCACGTCGATGCTCGTGGTCCTGTTCCGCAAGCGTGCGGCCCAGCTGTGCCCGGTCAACGCCGAGCGCTGACGCTCCGACGACCATTCGCCGGCCGTTAACACTGAAGCCCCAGCGCCCCCCAACGCTATTGTTCGCCGTGTCCGTGCTGGCTTTCGACCGGCCGCACGTCACGGCTGGGGGTATCGATGTACTACGTCACCGACACGGCGCTGTCGGCACGTTTCCCGATCTACACACGCGCCAACGTCGGTGAGGTCTTCCCCGATCCGGTCACGCCGCTGACGAGCGACACCGCCCTGTGGCTGGCGGAGCTCGGTTGGCGCGACGCCTGGGCGCGGATGGGCGCCTTCGATCTCGACGAGTTCCCGAGCGACGAGTTCTGCCAGCTCGGCGTGCTCGGCGGCTACTGCTACCTGAACGCCTCGTTGGTCCGCGTGTTCGGTGAGCGGGCGCCGGGGCTGTCGTGGCGGGCGATGGACGAGCAGTTCTTCGGCGTCCAACCCGGGATCCCGGACTATGAACCGCATCCGGGCGACCCCCGGCCCGACCTCACGACGAAGCTCGGCGAGACGTTCTCGTGGGTGTTCGGACAGACGACGCTCTCCGATCTCGCCCGCCTGACCGACCATCGAACGCTGACGATCGAGCTGCGCGCCCGCCGCCCTGATCTCACCTCGATGTCCGAGCGCCAGCTGTGGGAGCGCTTCGAGCACCTGCTGCCGGTTCACCGGGAGCTCTTCGCCGAGCACATCTTCACGTCGTACATGGCGTCCGTCCCGGCCGGGGTGATCAGCACGATCGCCGATGCTGTCGGGCGGCCCGATCTGGTGCTGGCCGTCCTCGGCGGTATCGGCGAGGTCGACTCGGCAGCGCCGAGCCACGCGTTGTGGGCGCTCTCGCGACTCAACCAGCGCAGTGACGATTTCGCCGACGGGTTCGCCAGGTTTCTGTTCGACTTCGGAAGTCGCGGGCCCAACGAATGGGAGGCTCGTTCGCCGACGTGGGAGACCCGCCCGGCCCTCGCGATCGCAGCGATCGATCGGATGCGGGCGGCGCCCGACGCCGCCGCTCCTGACATCCAGTTCGAGGTGTGCGCCTCGCAACGCCAGCAGGCGACGCACGAACTGCTCGGCCTGGTTGCGGGCAATGTCGAGGCGCAAGGAAATCTGGAGGCCGCGATCGGTTGCTCGACTGCCTGGCTGCCCGGGCGCGAACGCACCAAGACGAACTGCATCCGGCTCATCCACGAGATGCGGGTGTCGATGCGCGAGATCGGGCGGCGGATGGTCGAGCGCGGGGTGTTCGACGAGATCGAGGATTTCGGGTTCGTCCGCGCCGCCGAGACCGACGTGCTGCTCGAAGGCGACGCCTCGACGCTCACGCCCTTGATCCGGGAGCGCCGCGCCCAGTACCACGGGCTGCAGGCGAGGGTGCCGCCGTTCGTGTTCGTCGGCTCGGCGGCTGGGCCCGACACATGGCCCGAGCGCGGCGCCGCGACCGCCGAGCACCTCGATGTCGGCGACGAGTTGCGTGGGCTCCCGGGGTGTCCTGGCGTCGCGGAGGGACGGGCGTGCATCATCCTCGACCCCAACGACCCGTTCGCGCTCGAGCCGGGCGACGTGTTGGTGGCACCGATCACCGACCCTTCGTGGACGCCGCTGTTCGTGCCGGCCGCGGCGGTGGTCGTCGATGTCGGCGCCGCGCTCAGCCACGCGATCATCGTCAGCCGCGAGCTCGGGATCCCCTGCGTCGTCTCGGCGACGGACGCGACGCGCCGGATCCCAGATGGCGCGTGGATCAGGGTCGACGGCGGAGCCGGCGTGGTCACGGTGCTCGAGGACTGAATCCGTGGCAACCGACGACGCACTGAACGAGATCGGACCCGGCGTGGCCGGCAGCGACGGGCCTTTGCGCGGGTTTCGCGTCGTCGAGCTGGCGATGTGGGTAGCCGGCCCGTCGGCGGCGGGGACGCTCGCCGACTGGGGCGCCGACGTCATCAAGATCGAGCCGCCGCACGGGGATCCCCAACGGCAGATCTTCGGCGCGATGGGGATCGCTGCTCAGACGGGCGTCCCGCCGTTCGAGATCGACAATCGAGGCAAGCGATCGGTCGTGCTCGATCTCGCAACCGCCGATGGCCGCGAGCAGCTCGAGCGCATCCTGAAGAGCGCCGACGCGTTCATCACCAACCTGCGTCCGGCCGCCCTCGAACGGCTGTCATTGGATCACGAGGCGCTGCTCGCGCGGTTGCCGCGGCTCGTCTACGGATGCATCACGGGGTACGGACTCGACGGCCCCGATCGCAACCGCGCCGGCTACGACGCCGGCGCGTTCTGGGCCCGCTCGGGCGTTGCGCACACGTTCGTGCCGCCCGGTGAGCTGCCGCCGGCGTTGCGAGCGGGCATGGGCGACCACATCACCGGGATGACGCTGGCAGCCGGCGTGCTCGCCAAGCTGCTGGAACGCGAGCGCACCGATCGGGGCGGACTGGTGGCCACGAGTCTGTTGCGGGCCGGCATGTACACGATCGGCTGGGACTTCGGCGTGCAACTGCGGTTCGGCCGGCGCGAGCGCACGCGAGCGCGCGACCAGAGCCGGACACCGCTCACCAACTGCTACCTGGCCGGTGACGGCAAGGGGTTCTGGCTGATCTGTCTCGAGGCCGATCGCCATTGGCCGAACGTGGTCGCCGCGCTCGACCGGCCCGATCTCGCCGCCGATCCACGGTTCGCCGATGCGCCCTCCCGCCTCGCCAACTCGGTTGCTCTCGTCGCCGAATTCGACGAGGCGTTCGCGACCCGCCCGTACGCAGAGTGGGCGGAGCGGTTCGACGCCACCGACGTGTGGTACTCGCCGATCAACTCGATCACCGATGCGATCGACGATCCACAGGTGATCGCGTCCGGCGCGATCGTCGAGATGGCGCCGCGCGATGACGAGGCCCCGTATCGAGCGATCGCGTCTCCCGTCGACTTCGACGGTCGCCGTCAGCGTCCCGGCCCGGTGCCGTTCCTCGGCGAGCACACCGACGAGGTGCTCGGCTCTCCTTGATTCAGTCGGCTCACCTCGCTGATTGAGTCGGCTCACCCACGTTGTCTCGTTGAACGTCTGGTCGCCGACTCGGTGCCACGTCGCTCACTACGGTCTGGGTATGTTCGTGCGGCGGTTCGCGGAGCCCGACACACCGGCGCTGTACGACGTGTGCCTTCGCACGGCCGACGCGGGCGGTGACGCGACACACCTCCACCACGAGCCCTCTTTGCCCGGGCATGTCTGGCTCGGCCCGTATCTCGCCCTCGAGCCAGAACTCGCCTGGGTGGTCGACGACGGGAATGGTCGTGCGCTCGGCTACGTCGTCGGCGCCGTCGACACCGTTGCGTTCGAGGAATCGCGGGAACGGTCGTGGTGGCCGGAGCTGCGGATGCTGTACCCGGAGTCCACGAAGCGATCCGGCACGTTGACGGAGGCCGACGAGGGGCTGGTCCGAACGATCCACCATCCGTACCCTCCGCGGCGCCAGATTCTCGAAGATCATCCGTCGCACCTCCACATCGACCTCCTGCCCGAGGCGCAGGGGGCCGGGTTCGGTCGGGTGTTGATCGACACGATCGGAGCGGCACTCGCCCGGCGCGGATCGCGCGGGGTCTACGTCGGTGTAGCACCGGCGAACACGCCGGCCCTCGCGTTCTATCGGAAGGTCGCGTTCGTCGACCTGCTCGCCGAAGAGGGTGTTGTCTGGCTCGGCCGTCGCCTGGCGTGACGCTGGTCCACCGGGCTTGCCGGACGCGAGCTACTCGGTGCCCTCGACGATGTACACCCGACTCGTCGCCGCCGCCTGGCGCAGCGGCAGCGCCGCCTGGTAGCCGTCGCCGTTGTACCAATCGCGGGCGGCTTCCATGCTGTCGAACCGGAGGACGACGACGCGGCCCGTAACCGGCTCACCCTCCAGCGACTCGACCGCGCCACCGCGGACCGCGTAGGAACCGCCGTTGGCGACGACGCTCGCGCCGGCCAACGGCTTGTACAACTCGTAGCCCTCAGCATCGGTGACTGACACCTCAGCGATCACGTAGGCGGCCATCGTTCCCCCTTTTTGCACAGTGTGTACGGGTCGCTTCGAGCCGGCGCGCCAGCTCCTCGATCGCCGGCAGTCCGACCCGCAGGAACGAGCGGTTCCCGGTTCGGCGCGGCGTGGCCGGGATCAACTCCAGAACCGTGACGTTGAACGATGGCGACGCCGACACCTGCAGTTGCGCGGCCCGATGCTTCACCCATCCGGTGCGCAGCGATGCGGTCCACGTGGGATACGTGGAGTGTGGCGGCTTCGGAGCCCGGTCGATCGTGAGTCGCGGAATCGGATCGGCGAACAACTGGCCTGATCCGGCGACCTCCCACGCCTGCCACGGGTCGAGCAGGACCGGCCTGATGATCTCCGCCTTCGTGCCCTCACGCGTGGTGGCGACGGTGGTGGTCGGGTGCGAGCCCATGCGCGGGCCGGCCTTGGCGTGGAACTGACGGGCGTGGTCGATGCCACCGTGCAGCGCGGTGACGGCCTTGCGGAGCTGATCGCCCATCGGCGCCACGCCGTCGGTGCCAGGTCCCCGGTGGTCACGCGCGTCGTCGTTCGGTCCGGTGATGACCGTCGACCCGGTCGCGTAGACCTCTACGTCACGCGCGTCGGCGGCATGTGCCGCACGGTCGGCGCCCGCCAGCGTTCGTGTCCGGACCACGCCGTTGACGTTACTGCGACGTCAGTGCGCCCCGTGTGCGGTGTCGCACCAACGCTCCTGGCCGTCGAGGACCTGACCCGCCCCGACCCCTTCGAGCGCTGCGAACGGGCCACATTCGTGAGGGACGATCCACACGTGGATCATCGGTGCCGGTGCGAACTTGACCAATGGTGGCGAGCACGTGCCGCCGACCGACGTCACGCTGCCCACGCGCGGTGCGTCGGGATCGTCGGTGAAGCACAGGTCGTCGTGGATGTGCCACTGCATCAAGGTGCCGCCCCAGTCCGGCACGTCCGCGAGCGGAGTGTCAGTGCGCAGCATGAACATCGCCGACACGAGCTTCTTCGTGCCGTCCGGTTGCGGCTCGTAGACGAGGCTCTCCGGGAAGTCGGCGTCGAGCCACACGTCGTCGTCGATCCAGTCCCACTGGATGTAGTGCTCGTGGCCGGTCAGTCCGTCGCCGATCGACCGGAAGCCGGCTGCTTCGGCGACGGCCGGGTCGGCCCACTGCGGAAGGTCGCGAACCGTGGCGCCGACGAGGTTCTCGGCGAACGCCTGTTGCTGCGGTGTGACGCCCTCGACGCCGCTGAGGTCGATGGGCAGGTTCGGGTCGTATGGCGTGGGTGCCACGGTCGCGCTCTGTTCGTCGGTTGCGTCATGACCGTGCGCGCACTGGTCGACGCGCGCGCCGTCATCGGCCACCTGTCCGGCGCCGTGCCCTTCGAGGGCCGCGAACGGGCCGCACTCGTGCGGCGCGATCCAGACGTGGACCATCGGGTTCTCGCCGCCGGCCTTGACGGTGCCGGCCGGACAGTTGCCCGCATCGTCGGTGATCCCCTTGACGACGGGGTTGCCGCTGTCGTCGAGGCCCCAACACAGGTTGTCGTGGACGTGCCACTGCATCAACGGACCGCCGTAGTCGACGAGCTCGGCGTCGTCGAGGGGCCTCGCGTTGGCGATGAACATCGCCGAGACGAGCGTGCGTTGACTGCCGTCGACCCGATAGACCAGCGACTCGGGCTGGCTCGGATCGAGCCACACGTCGTCGAAGATCAGCCCCGGGTTGATGTAGTGCTCGAAGCCCGTGCTGGAGTCGCCGATCGACCGGTAACCGAGGGCACCGACGGTCGACACGTCGGCGAAGGTCGGGAGGTCGACAAGCGTGTCGCGAACCAACTGCTCGGCCCGCGCCTGCTGCTCAGGGCTGACGCCGTCGACGCCCGAGAAGTCGATCGGGCCGGTGGGGTCCCACGCGCGGGGCCATATCGCCGCGGTCGTCACCACGTCGCCGGGATGGCCGTGCCCGTCGTCGGTTGCGACGGGTGCAGTGCCGTCAGTTGCGGCTGTCGTCGCGTCGTCGGTGTGACCGTGTCCGTCGGTCGCTACGGCATCGGTGGTGCCCGCGTCCGTGTGGCCGGCGTCCGTGTGTGTGGCGTCGTCGGAGTGGGCCGCACCGTCATCGGTCGCTGCGCCGTCGGCGCCCGTGGCGTGGGAGTGATCGGCGGAGGTCGCGTCATGCGTGTGCTCGTGCGACGTGGCGGCGACGGAGGCAGGGATGGTGAGCGCCGCGGCGACGGCCGCGATGGCGGTGATCGGGAGCGCCCGGGCCGGCCGTGATTCGTCGCGGGTCCCGAAGTGGGATGCGGCCGCGACGACTGCCACTCCGGCCAGGGCCGCGGCGATGGTGTCGGCGAGTCCGGGGTCCTCCGCCTGCTGCAGACCGTCGATCCACGAGATCCCGACGAAACGGGTGATGATCCATCCCGCGGCGGCGAACAGGTTGACCGCCGCGAGGGCGCTCGCCGAGAGCTTGTTGGGCCGCACCAGACCGGCGACGGCCACTTCGAGCTGGGCGATCGCCAGGACGACGAACAGCACTGCAAGCGTCGCTTCTCCCTCGTGCCCGCCCCAGGCCGCGACGTGGATCACGCCCGCCGCAGCCGACGCGATACCGGCGACCGCCAGCTCGCCCGACGCGGGTCGGGCGCGCGGCGCTTCGATCGATTCGCTGGCGTTCGTGCCGCCGAACCCCTCGACGCTGCCTGCCGCCACGGTTGCGAGCCTACCCGTCGAAATGTGGCGGTCGCCGGTCGCGAAGTGCAGCGACCCCTTCGCGGTACTCCGCGGTTCGCATCGCGTCGTCGAGCAGCCGCTTCGACTCGGCGACCGATGCCGCCGCATCGTGGCGGTGGAGGTCGCGGTAGAGCTGACGCTTCGTCGTCGTGACTGCGTTCGGCCCGACCGTCGTCGCCAGCAGCCGGCCGTATGCGTGAGCGGCGGTGAGTGCCGCTTCACCATCGGGGAGGACGTCGTTCCACAAGCCCCAGTCGGCGGTGTCGGCGGCGGTGACGATCCGGCCCGACAGGAGCAGATCGGCGGCTCGTGTGACGCCGACGAGGCGGGGGAGCACCCAACTCATCCCGTATTCGGCGGGCAGCCCGAGTTTGGGTGCTGCGGTCGTGACCTTGGCGGACGCGCTGGCGAACCGCAGGTCGCAGAACAGCGCCAGCGCCAGCCCGATGCCGGCGGCGGCGCCGTTCACGGCCGCGATGATGGGCGTGCGGTAGCCATAGTGCCAGGCGAAGTCGTCGTCGAACTCGGGTTGCACGCCGTAGCCCGGATCGGCCCGGTCCGACGGAAGTCCCGTGTCGTACGAGCCGCGCTCGGCGTGGGCGGCGAGGGCGTCACTGTCGCCACCGACGCAGAACGCGGGCGGGGTCCCGGTGACCACGACCGCGCGCACGTCTCGGTCGTCCTCGAGCCGGGCCATGATCCACCGGTACTCGGCGTGCATTCTGCCGGTCCACGCATTGTGTCGGTGGGGCCGGTGCAACCACACCGTGGCGACGTGGTCGTCGATCCCGAATCGGGTCGCCTTCAGCTCCATGTCATCCATCGCGACGTTCGCGTCGGCGAGGTGGTCCATCGCCGCGTCAGCCCCAGAGTGCGGTCAGGACCGGCGCCGCGTATTGCTGCCGGCACACGAGGAAGTCGGGGAGCCACGGATCACGTGCGTTGTAGACGAGCGGCGACCCGTCGATCCGGCTGACGTGCAGGCCGGCGGCCTCGGCCACCGCGGCGGGCGCGGCCGAATCCCACTGGTACATCCCACCGTCGTGTAGGTAGATGTCGGCCTCACCGAGCACCACCGCCATCGCCTTGGCCCCGGCCGAGCCGAGGCGGACGGCGTCGCACCCGAGCGCGTTGGCGACGATCACCGCCGCGTGCGGGGCGCGGGTGCGGGAGGTGATCAACCGTGGCCGGTCACGTTCGACGTGATGGGTGTCGGGAGGGGGATCCTTCGTGAGCACGAGATCGAGCGCGGGAAGGGCGACTGCGGCGGCGACGAAGTGGTCGCGGTCCCACAGCGTGACGTGCACCGCCCAGTCGTGCCGGCCTGGTTCGCCGAACTCGCGGGTGCCGTCGAGCGGGTCGACGATCCACACCCGATCGGAGTGGAACCGACGCGGGTCCTCGAGTCCTTCCTCCGACAGCACCGCATCGTCGGGGCGGTACCGGCGCAGCTGATCGGCGAGGTAGTGCTGGCTGGCAGCGTCGCCGCCGTCCATGACGTCCCACGAATGGGCACCCCCGGTCCACATCCGCTCGCGCAGCTCGACCAACTTGTGGCCGGCCTCGAGCGCAAGGCGCGCCGTGAGCTCGCTGTCGGTCTCGTCGGGGGTCACGAGCGGCCAGTCTGGCAGGGGCGCATCGGACTCACCACGTAGTGTCGACGACCGTGACGATCGAAGGGCCCGACGGGCGACCCCTCGACCATCGTGGGTCCCGACGCCTGTCGACCGCCGAGCAGTGGACGTGGACGTTGCTCGCGGCCGTCACGTACACCGTGCTGTCGATCTGGCACAAGTGGTTGCTCAACTGGATCGTCGGGCCGGTGTGGCTCGTGGGTTGGGTGGTGATCGGGCCGTTCGTCGCCGACCAGATCGTGCGGCGGTTCCGCCGATGAGCTGGGCGGCGCACCAGTTCGAGATCTACGCGGTCCAGGCCCACCTGCCGAAGAAGATGCGCGGCCGGGTGAGCTTCTTCGGCATCTTCTTCGGCGACTTCACACCCGACTTCCTCGCCAAGTTCTGGGTCTACGGCATCACGATCAACGGCACGCACTACGGCGCGAGCGTCCCCCACAAGTGGCATCGAGGGTTCCCGGGAATGGGGTTCACGCACACGCTCTTCTTCGGGTTCGTGTGCGCCGCACTGATCTGGCTGTGGAAGCGCAACCGGGCGTTCACGGTCGGCTACCTGCTCGGCTTCGCGGCCCACGCGCTCACCGACGTCAACGACTCGGTGGGCACGATGTTGCTCTTCCCCGTGACGTGGCTGAGCTGGAGCGTCGAGACGTGGGCGTACGCGGCGACGATCGACGGCGGCAAGTACCTCGATGCCGCCTCGTACTACTCGAGCCTCGGGCTCGTCATGGACCTGTTCTGGCTGGTGGTGGTGCTGTGCTCGTGGCGCGTGCTGACCCGCGAGTACTGGCGCACCAACGTCGTGCCCGCCGACGCGCGGGCCTGGGCGTGGCTCGGTCGGTGGATCCCCGAACGCGGCCTCGTGGCGCTCTACCAGGCGACGTTCTTCTACGGCGTGTGCCGGCTGGTGTCGTGGACCACTTGGGCGCACGTCGTCGCCGAGCCGGTGATCGACGGCGTGAAGCGTCGCGGCTATCCGTTCGACCTGTCGTGGACCGGACCGTGGTGGCTCGAGGCGCGCACATTGCCGCACGTCAACCCGTGGATCGTGCTCCCGGTGACGCTCGTGCTGCTCGCGTTCGTCTACTGGTTGGCGATCAGGTGGTGGGAGCGGATGGGCGCGATCGAGGAGTCGACCAGGGTGCGCAGGCGGTCGCGCACCGGAACGGACTGAGGCGCCGTCCAGCGCTCGGCGGCGGCGACGACCTGCGGACCGAGCACGGCCACCGGGTCGAGGTCGAGTGACCGCAAGAACGCGATCGTGCGGACGTCGTCGCCGATCGGATCGGGCCCGTTGGCCAGGCCGGCCGCGGCCAGTGCGCGATGCACGGGGTTCTTGAGGGCGTAGATGGCGAGGCCGAGTTGGCCGGCCATGACCTCGGCCGTGCTCAAACAGTTGGCGCACATGTGCAGCAGCCTACGTTCGTTCAGCCGGCGAGTCGCTTGTACTTGATGCGGTGCGGCTGGTCGGCCGCCACACCCAGCTCCTTGTGGCGCCACGCTTCGTAGTCGGTGAAGTTGCCCTCGAACCAGCGCACCTCGCTGTCGCCCTCGAACGCGAGAACATGGGTGGCGATCCGGTCGAGGAACCAGCGATCGTGGCTGATCACCACCGCGCAGCCGGGGAACGACTCGAGCCCGGCTTCGAGCGCCCGCAACGTGTCGACGTCGAGATCGTTCGTCGGCTCGTCGAGGAGCAGCACATTGCCGCCCGACTTCAGCACCTTGGCGAGGTGTACGCGGTTGCGCTCGCCGCCGGAGAGCTCGCCGACCTTCTTCTGTTGATCACTGCCCTTGAAGTTGAAGCTGGCGACGTAGGCGCGTCCGTGGATCTCGCGGTTTCCGATCTTGAGATGCTCGATCCCGCCGGTGATCTCGTCGTACACGCTGTTGTCGGCGGCGAGGTCGTCGCGGCTCTGATCGACGTAACTGAGCTGCACGGTTTCGCCGATCTTGATCGTGCCGGCGTCGACCGGCTCGGAACCCTCCGGCCAGCCGTTGGCGGCCCCGATCAGCATCTTGAACAGGGTCGTCTTGCCGGCGCCGTTGGGACCGATGATGCCGACGATCCCCGCCGGCGGCAACGTGAACGACAAGTCGTCGATGAGCAGGCGGTCGCCGAAGCCCTTGCGCAGGTTGGTGACCTCGATGACGGTGTCGCCCAGGCGCGGACCCGGTGGGATCGCGATCTCGAGGCGATCGCCGGCGTCGCGCTCGGCCTCGGCCTCGGCGTGCAACTTCTCGTAGGCGACGAGGCGGGCCTTGCCCTTCGCCTGGCGCGCCTTGGGTGCCATCCGCACCCATTCCAGCTCGCGCTCGAGCGAGCGCCGCCTGGCCACGTTCGAGCGCTCCTCGCGGGCGAGACGCTCCTGCTTCTGCTCGAGCCACGACGAGTAGTTCCCCTCGAACGGGATGCCGCGACCGCGGTCGAGTTCGAGGATCCACCTGGCGACGTTGTCGAGGAAGTACCGATCGTGGGTGATGGCGACGACGGTGCCGGCGTACTCCTGCAGGAAACGTTCGAGCCAATCGACCGACTCGGCGTCGAGGTGGTTGGTCGGCTCGTCGAGCAGCAACAGGTCGGGCGCCGACAGCAGCAAGCGGCACAGCGCGACGCGACGCCGTTCGCCGCCCGACAGGGTGGTGACGTCGGCGTCGTCGGGCGGGCATCGCAGCGCGTCCATCGCGATCTCGACGTTGCGGTCGAGGCTCCACGCGTCGGTGGCGGCGATCTTGTCCTCCAAGTCGCCCTGGAGCTTGCCGATCTTCTCGTAGTCGGCGTCGGGATCGGCCCACATCGCCATCACCTCGTTGTACCGATCGATGATCGATTGGACCGAGGCGACACCGTCCATGACATTGCCCCGGACGTCCTTCGACGCGTCGAGGTGTGGCTCCTGGGGCAGGTAGCCGACGGAGAAGCCGGGCGTCAGTCGAGCCTCGCCCGAGAACCCGTCGTCGAGGCCGGCCATGATCCTGAGCAGGCTCGACTTGCCGGCACCGTTGGCGCCGAGCACGCCGATCTTGGCGCCCGGGTAGAACGACAGCGAGATGTTCTCGAGCACCGTCCGGTCGGGCGGGTAGAAACGGGCCAGCTTGTAACAGGTGTAGATGAACTCGTGCGCCATGAGACGTTCGAGGCTACGGGTTCCCCCCTGTTTGTGTCACCGCAACCGGCGACCTTCGCCGATGTCGGTGACACAAACAGGGGATCTTGGGGGCGAGCGCGCCCGCGTCGTGGGCGCGTAGGGTCGGGACGATGGCCGAGATGGTGACCGCGACGGAGTTCGACGCGAGGGCAGACCTGCCCGACTGGCGGGTGCTTCTCGGCCGGATCGAGGCCACGTTCCGCACGGGCTCGTTCGAGGCGGGAGCCGCGTTCGTCGGGCTGATCGCCACCGCCGCCGAGGCCGCCGGCCACCATCCCGACGTCGACCTGCGGTATCCCGACCGGGTCAGCGTCGCACTCGTGACGCATGCCGCGCGTGGGCTCACCGACTCCGATGTCTCGTTGGCAAGGACGATCTCCGAGCTCGCGGCCGACGCCGGTGTCCGGAGCGAGCCCACCGCGACATCGCGGGTCGAGATCGCGATCGACGCGCTCGACATCGACGCCGTCCGCCCGTTCTGGCAGGCGGTGCTCGGTTATGTGGAGGAGCCGCCGCGCGCGCCCGGCGCTCCGGTCGACGCCGTCGTCGATCCCAATCGGATCGGCCCGGCGTTCTGGTTCCAGCAGATGGATGCGCCGCGGCCGCAGCGCAACCGCATCCATGTCGATGTCACGGTGCCGCACGACGTCGCCGAGGAGCGGATCGCGGCCGCGATCGCGGCCGGCGGGACGCTGGTGAGCGAACAGCGCGCCCGTGCGTTCTGGATCCTCGCCGACCCCGAAGGCAACGAGGCGTGCGTGTGCACCTGGCAGGACCGTGGCTGACGATGTCGTCCTCGGTTCGGGTCAACCGGTGTTCAGCGGACCACCCTGCAACCTGGTGACGGTCTCACCGAATTCGCGGACGGTGTCGGCAATGATGTCGGCGACCGGGCGGATCGCGTCGATCCGGCCGGCGACCTGTCCCGAGAGCGCGATCGCAGCGTTCATGTCGCCGCCGAAGTAGAGCGCCATGGCGTTGCCGAACTCGCCGAACACGTTGTGCTCGGCGTGGAGGAGCTGCTCGGACCGCTCGGTTCGCAACGCCCGCAGCGCCGGCGAGTGACGCTCGTTCAAGAACAGCGTGTCGGTCTCGGCGGCGGCGACGATCGCGTTCTTCCAGTTGACGTGCACCGGTGACTCGGCTGCCGACACCATGCGCGTCCCCATCTGCACGCCCTCGGCACCGAGCGCGAACGCGGCGGCCATCGTCATCCCGTCGCAGATCCCGCCGGCGGCGATGATCGGGACGTCGACGCGCGACCGTACGAGCGGCAACAGGACCATCGTCGACACCGGCGTCGGGCTCTTGAACCCACCGCCCTCGCCGCCCTCGACCACGAGTCCGTCGACCCCGGCGTCGACCGCCTTGAGCGCCGTCGCCAGCGTCGGCACGACGTGGTAGACGGTGAGCCCGGCCGCCTTCAGCACGCTCGTGTACTTGGTCGGCGACCCGGCCGACGTCGTTACGAACTGAACGCCCTGGTCGATCACGAAATCGGCGATGCTCGCGTCGCGGACGAACGCTTGGGCGATGTTCACGCCGAACGGCCGATCGGTGAGGTCGCGCATCAGACGGATCTCGTCCTTGATCGCATCGAGCTCACCTGACGACGTCTCGATGATCCCGCACGCGCCCGCCCGTGAGACCGCCGACGCCAGCTGGCTCCTCGCAATCCATCCCATCGGCGCCTGCACGATGGGAATGTCGACCCCGAGGTGACGGCTGACGCGGTTGTCGAAGGCGGCGTGGTAGGGGTTCACGGCGCCATTGTCGACCGAACCGTCACCCTGCGACGAGTGGGAACCGCTCGTCGGCGAGCGGTTCGCCCTCGACGAGGTCGCGCGCTTCGAACGGCGGCGAGTGCAGCCACGGCCTGAGCGCGAACACGGCGTCGTCACCGAGCCATCGCAGGCTCACGGCGCGCCGGCGCATCGTCGACGAGTTGCCGGGTGCGTCGTGCAGCGTGCGGAAGTGGAACGCGATGACATCGCCGGGTTCGACATCCCACGCGAGGATGTCGTGCCGGGCGATGTCGGAGTCGATGTCGGGGACGAGCTCGTAGCGGCCGACACCCTCGGCATACGGCGTGTGGTCGACGAACTTGCGCGGCACGAACCAGCGGTTCCAGCGGTGCGAGCCGGCGATGAACCGCACGCCCGCCGACGCCGGTACCGGGTCGAGCGCGATCCACATGCTCACGTTCTGATCGCCGTCGACGCAGTAGTAGGGCTGGTCGTGGTGCCACGGTGTGCGTTCAGACGCACCGGGCTCCTTCACCAACGCGTGCTCGTGGAAGAACCGCACGGTGGTCGAACCCATGAGCTGCTTGGCGACACCGGCGAGCCCGCTCTCGAGAACGACCTGGCGGTACGCGGGAACGTCCTGCCACGTCACGTAGTCGCTCCAGAAGCCCACCGACTCGTCGGGTTTCGTGTACCAACTGGCCCACGCGCTCGGGCGCTGCCGGTTGTGTTCGACACCGACCGCCAGCAAGTCGATCCACCGAGGCTCGAGTGCGCCGCGAAGCACGACGGCACCATCGCGGCGGAACTGCTCGGACGCGCGCCGCAGATCGAGGTCGTCGACGTGGACGCCGACGTGTGCATCACCGTCCATGGAGTCCATGCTGCTACACGAGACCGGCGCGGCGGGCGTCGATGACCCCGGTGTCGAACCCCGCCAGGTGGAGCCCACCGGCGAAGCGGGCGTGCTCGATCTTCAGGCAGCGGTCCTGGACGACGTCGAGGCCGGCACCAGCCGCCCGCGCCGCGGCTGCGTCGTTTCGAAGCCCGAGCTGGAACCAGAGCGTCTCGGCGCCGCAAGCGATCGCCTCCTCGGCGACCGACGGCAGGTCGTCGACGCGCCGGAACGTGTCGACGATGTCAGGAGGTCCTGGCAGGTCGGCGAGCGAGGGGTACACCTTCTGGCCGAGGATCTCGGTCGCCGCCGGATTGACGTACCAGATCGTCCAATCGGTCGATCCGTTCAGGTAGGTGGCGACGAAGTGACTGGCCCGCGCCGGATTGGCCGACATCCCGACGATCGCCACGGTGCGAGTACGGCGCAGGATCGCCAGCCGGCGGAGCGCGCTCGTGACGACACTCACGAGGACGCTTCCCGCAACGCGCGGTCGAGATCCCAGCAGATGTCCTCGACGTCTTCGAGGCCGACCGAGATCCGCACCAGGTCGGGCGTGATGCCGCCCGCCACCAGCGCCTCGTCGGAGAGTTGCTGGTGGGTCGTCGAGGCGGGATGGATGATCAGCGTGCGGGCGTCACCGATGTTGGCGAGATGGCTCGCCAACCGGCACGACTCGATGAACTTCACGCCGGCCGCCCGCCCGCCTTTCACACCGAACGCGAAGACCGCACCGGCGCCGTCGGGCAGGTACTGCTTCGCCCGGTCGTACCACGGTGAGTCGGGGAGACCGGCGTACGAAACCCATTCGACGCAGTCGTGACCGGCGAGGAACTCGGCGACGGCGAGGGCGTTGTCGACGTGCTGGCGCATTCGCAGGGCGAGTGTCTCGAGCCCCATCAGGAACAAGAACGCGTTGAACGGGGTCATCGTCGCCCCGATGTCGCGGAGCTGCTCGGACCGCAGCCGGGTGAGGAAGCCGTACTCGCCGAAGTTGCCCCACCACGAGATACCGCCGTACGACGGGATCGGTTCGGTCATCAACGGGTACCGGCCGTTGTCCCACGGGAAGCGGCCCGACTCGACGATCGCACCGCCGATCGACGTGCCGTGGCCACCGACGAACTTGGTGACCGAGTGCAACACGATGTCGGCACCGTGCTCGATCGGTCGGCACAGATACGGCGTGGCGGTGGTCGAGTCGACAACGAGCGGGAGGTCGTTGGCGTGGGCGACGTCGGCCAGCCCGGCGAGGTCGGCGACCATGCCCGACGGGTTGGCGATCACCTCGGTGAAGATCGCCTTCGTCTGCGGTGTGATGGCGGCCGCGATCTCGTCGGGCTCGGGACGCTCGACGAATGTGGTCTCGACGCCGAACCGGCCGAGCGTCACGTCGAACAACGTGCGCGTGCCGCCGTACAGCTGGGCGCTGGCGACGAGATGGTCTCCGGCGCCGGCGAGCGATGCCATCGTGAGGAACCCGGCGGCCTGCCCGCTGGCGGTGCCGACCGCGCCGATCCCGCCCTCGAGCGATGCCAGACGCTCCTCGAAGGCGGCCACCGTCGGGTTCCCGATCCGGCTGTAGATCGATCCGAACGTCTGCAGCGCGAACAGGTTCGCCGCCTCGGCCGTGTCGCGGAACACGAACGACGTGGT
>DATMDV010000021.1:0-6604 GCA_035557475.1 Ilumatobacteraceae bacterium | reverse complement strand
CGGCGATGCACCGGGCGATGCCCGACATCTACGCCGGCGAGCTGCTCACGATCACCGACGAGATCTACGACCGGCTCCCCGGCCTGGCCCGCACGGAGAGCCGGGGCTTCATCACCGTCAGCAACGGGCACGGCGCGTGGGCGATGGCGCTGTCGAACACGCTGTCGCGCGGCGACCGCGTGCTGGTGCTCGAATCCGGACGGTTCGCTGTGGTCTGGGGCGAGATGGCAGCGGTGTCCGGCGTCGAGATCGAGACGATCCACGCGGCCGATCGGTCGCCGATCGACCCGGCCGACGTCGAGGCACACCTGCGTGCCGACACCGATCGGAGCATCAAGGCGGTCTTCGCCGTGCACGTCGACACCAGCACGTCGGTGCGCAACGACATCGCCGCCATCCGCCGTGCCATCGATGCCGCCGACCATCCGGCGCTGCTGATGGTCGACTGCATCGCGTCGCTCGGCTGCGACATGTACCTGATGGACGAATGGGGTGTCGACGTGACGGTCGCGGCCTCACAGAAGGGCCTGATGGTGCCGCCGGGCCTCGGTTTCGTGTGGGCCGGTCCAAAGGCGTGGGCGGCGCACGAGCAGGCTGGGTTGCGTTCCGGTTACTGGGACTGGACGCATCGTGCGCAGGATGGTCCGCACTACCTGCGGTACTGCGGGACGCCGCCGGTTCCGCACATGTACGGCCTCCGCGAGGCGCTGGCGATGATCCGCGAGGAGACGCTCGACTGCGTGTGGGATCGACACGCCACACTCGCCCGCTCGGTGCACGCTGCGGTCGACGCCTGGGCTGCGCCCGATGGGCTCGAGCTCCACATCGTCGATCCCGCCGCCCGATCGAACGCGGTCACGACGATCCGCACCGGCGGCATCGACGGCGTCCGTCTGCGCGAGATCTGCGAGGAGCGCGCCGGACTCACGCTCGGGATCGGGTTGGCGCCGTACGAGCACCTGTCGTTCCGCATCGGCCACATGGGCCACGTCAACCCACCGATGCTGCTCGGCACGCTCGGCACCATCGAAGCCGGGTTGGCGGCCATGGACGCACCGATGGGAGCGTCCGGCGTTGCGGCGGCGGCCACGGTGGTCGCCACCGCGATGCGATGAGCTGACGTGACACACATGGGGTACGCCGACCTGCTGGCGCGGATCGATGCCGGTGACGTGGTCGTGATCGACGGTGGAACCGGGACGGAGATCCAGCGTCGCGGTGTGGCGATGGATGGCGAGACGTGGTGCGCGGAGGCGAACATCGGCGCACCGGACACGGTGCGCGAGGTGCACTCCAGCTACGTCGACGCCGGCGCCGAGCTGATCCTCACCAACACGTACCCGACGAGCCCGCTGCTGTTCGACCATCTCGGTCGCAGCGACGACGTCGAGCCGATCGACCGCGCCGCCGTCAGGCTCGCGCTGGAGGCAGCTGACGGTCGCGCCCTGGTCGGCGGCTCGATCTCGGTCATGCGACCTGTCGTTGCGGGCGGCGATCGCACCATCGTCTTCCACAACTGGGCCGAGGGCCGCGCCCGCGAGATGTACCGACGCAAGGCGGCGACGATGGCTGACGCCGGGGTCGACGTGCTGGTGATGGAGATGATGCGAGACACCGACTACTCGGTCTGGGCGACGGAGGAGGCGATCGCCACCGGCCTTCCGGTGTGGGTCGGAATCGCAGTCGAGCGCGGCCCCGACGGAGAGCTGGTGGGCGCCAGCCGGTCGGAGTGCTCGCTCGAGTCGGTCGTCGAAGCGCTCGCCCCGCTCGGTCCCGATCTCATCGCCATCATGCACTCCTCGCCGGACGACACCGGCCCTGCCCTCGACGTCGTTCGCTCGCGAACGGATGTCCGGCTCGGCGCCTACCCGGAGAGCGGCTACTTCGAGATGCCCGACTGGCGGTTCGTCGAGATCGATGTCGACGACCTCGTGGCGAGGACTCGTGGCTGGATCGATCAGGGGGCGCGTGTCGTCGGCGGCTGCTGCGGGATCACGCCCGAACACATCGCCGGCCTGGCCACCGCATTAGGGCGTTCGTAAGACGCGTCAGGTTGCGCGACCCGGTAGAAGGTCCATTACGCGGCCCAAGGTGTCGAGGCGTTGGTCGAGCGTCTCCCCGGCGGGGTAGAGGCGGGCGGTGGTCACGCCGACCTCGGCCCACCGCGCGAGGCGGTCGCGGACCATCTGCTCGGTGCCGATGAGCGTCGTGCCGAGCACGAGCTCGTCGGGGATCAACGCCGCCGCTCCGGCCCGGTCACCCGCGACCCAGCGCTCCTGCGCCTCACGCGCGACGTCGGCGAAGCCCTGGCGCGCGTAGGCCTGGTTGTAGAAGTTCGTCGATGGCGAGCCCATCCCGCCGAGGCTGAACGCGACTCCCGGGCGGCGGGCGTCGACCATCGCCGCCAACTCGGCGTCGTCGCGGGCGAAGGCCACTTCGGCCCCTTGACAGATGTCGATGTCGGCGAGCGATCGGCAGGCTCGATCGGCGCCGCGTCGCAGATGTTCGAAGTAAGCGTCGGCGCCTTCGGGAACGAAGCTGGTGCCGAGCCACCCGTCGGCCTGCTCGCCGGTGAGCTCGAGCATCTTCGGCGACATCGACGCGAGATAGATCGGGATCGAGTCGTTCCCGGCGATCGACAGCCGCAGCGCCTTGCCCTCGCTGTCGGGCAGCGGCAGCCGGACGTGGTCACCGTCGGCGCTGATCCGCTCGCCGGCGAACGCCAGGCGGATCACGTCGAGTGTCTCGCGCATCCGCCCCAGCGGGTGCGCGAACGGCACGCCGTGCAGGCCTTCCATGACCTGTGGCCCCGATGTGCCGAGGCCGAGCGCGAACCGGTTGTTCGACATCGCCGCCAACGTGAGTGCCGTCTGTGCCGTCATCACCGCCGAGCGGACTCCGAGCTGGAACACGCCCGAGCCGAGCAGCATCCGCGAGGTCCGCGCCGCGAGGTAGCCGAGCGGGCTGGCCGCATCGCTGCCCCACGCCTCGGCGACCCACACCATGTCGACACCCATCCGTTCGGCCTCGACGACGTAGTCGACGAGATCCGGCCATGGCCCGGCGTCGGCCGTGAGTTGGATCGCGGTGCGCATCAGGCACCGTCGACGATCGCGGCGATGCCGTCGAGCGTCGCCTCCATGTTCCGGCAGAACTCCGCCAGCCGTCGCTCGATGATGCGCTCCTCCTTGTCGGGCATCGCTTCGATCGCCGGCGTGAGCCCCGAGCGTCCGGGACCGATCCGGGCCGCGAACGTCACCAGCGTGTTGTCGCCATCGGGCTCGAGGTCGAACCGCCAGGTCGCGCTCGGGTGGCCGGCATCGCCGACGGCCCACGCGAACGTGCGTCCCCGATCGCACTCGACGATCGTCGACGTCGTCGTCCACTCGCCGATCGCGTCGTGGCGGTTGTGACCCTCGAAACAGGCACCGAGCGCGACGCCCTGCGCACCGCCGATCCACTCGGCGCCCGCGAACTCCGAAGAGAACCGGGCCGGCAGATTGATGTCGCTCACCAGCAGCCACACGTCGTCCGCCGGCGCCGCGATGCGCCGTGTGACCTCGACCGTCGGCCCGTCGGCGTACCTCACGGCGGCCCGTCACTCACAGCAGCGACGTCTCCGTCGGCAGGCCGAGTGCGATCCGTCCGACCAATTCGTACGTGCGCTCGGCGGTCATCGCATGTTGGGTCGCGACGTTGGCGTCGCGCATCAGCTTCTCCAACACGCAGCGGTCGTAGACGGCTTCACCGCCCGCACTTCGATACAGCCGGTTCACCGTGTCCGCGCAACGTTGCGTGGCGTCGGTGTTGGCGAGACGGATCATGCGACGTTGGTCGTCGGACAGCTCATCGCCGTTCGATGCGCTGTCCCACGCGTCCCCCATCGCGTCGTGCAAGAAGGCGGTCGCGCTCCGCACCGTCGCCTCGGCGCGGGCGACGTCGTCCTGCGTGCTCGCGCGCTCGGCCAGCACGCGGCTCGAGTTCTGTGGGGTCTTGACGGCCGCGAGCGACTTGAACTCCTCGACCGCACGATCTGCGATCCCGATCGCGGTGCACGCCACGCCTGCGGCCAACAGGCCATAGAAAGAGAAGCGGTAGAGCGGGGCGTCGACGCGCCGGACACGGTTGCCCATGTCGGCCCACCGCCCCTCCGGCACGAACACGTCGCTGACCGCGTAGTCGCCCGAGCCGGTTCCCCGTAGCCCGACGACGTGCCACGTGTCGATGAACTCGACGTCGGATGGATCGAAGAAAGCGAACGCACCGCGCAGCCCGTCGTGGCGCGCTGCCGGTGCACCGTCGTCGCCGACGATGAGCACACCGCCGCCGACCATCGTGCAATGCTGAGTCGACGAGCCCCACTGCCACCGTCCGCTCACCCGCAGTCCGCCCTCGACGACCCGGGCGCGTCCCATCGGCTGGGCGAACCCGCCCGTGATCGCGTCCGGCCGGCCGAAGACGGCACGGGCCTGGTCGGGATCCATGAACGCCGCCAGGAGGGCGGTCGTGTTGGCGATGAACGTGCACCACCCGGTCGCCGCGTCGTGCCGTGCGAGCTCGATGAACGTGTCGAGTCCGGTCTCGACCGACACCTGGGCGCCGCCGTACTCCGCGGGCACCCAGAACCGGAACAGCCCGGCGGCGGTAAGGCGGTCGACGAGGTCGCGCGGCAGCGTTCGGTGCTGCTCGATCTCGTCGGAGCGCGACCGCAGCTCGGCGGCGAAGCCTTTGGCGGTCTCGAGCGGTGACGCGATCGCGGACGCGGTCACTGGTCCGCCATGTCTCCGATGCGAGCGACGAGGTGCCGGCCGAGGAGCGGCCAGCAGCGGCCTGCGTGGCCGGGGAACGCAAATATGGTCATGCGTCGGAGTCTTGCACCGCCGCCTCTGATGACTCGGTCCCGGCGAGCACCCGGCGCATCGTGGCGACGACTTCGTCGGCGGTGGCGCCAGGGGTGAGGACGGCGGCGACGCCGGCCGCGAGGAGTGCGGCGATGTCGGGATCGGGGACGATGCCGCCGACGACGACGGGGATGTCGACGCCGCGGGCGCGCACACGCTCGACGACGAGCGGGGCGAGCGTGAGGTGGGCACCGGAGAGCATCGAGAGCCCGATCGCATCGACGTCTTCGTCGACGGCGGCGGCGGCGACGGTGTCGGGGGTTTGGAACAGCCCGGTGTAGACGACTTCGTAGCCGGCGTCGCGCAGGATGCGGGCGACGACTTTGACGCCGCGGTCGTGTCCGTCGAGGCCGACCTTGGCAACCAGGATCCGTTCTGGACGGACGGGTTCGGCCATCAGATCGTGGGGACCTCGACGTGGCGGCCGAACACCTCGCCCATCGTCGCCATCAGCTCGCCGAGCGTCGCGTAGGCGGACGAGGCGTCGATCAGGGCCGGCATCAAGTTGATCTCGGGGTCGGCCGCTTCGGTGCGCAGCCGGGCGAGGGCGGCATCGACGGTGGCCTGATCGCGACCGTGGCGAACCTCGTCGAGGCGCTTCAGCTGGCGGGCTTCGTCCTCGTTGGTGATCTGCAGCAACGACATCTGGGCCTCGTCGTTGCCCTCGGTGTAGCCGTGGACCCCTACGATCGTGCGCCGCCCCTGGTTGAAGAGGCGTTCTTGCTCGTAGGCCGAATCGGCGATGCGGCCCTGGAACCAGTTGTCCTCGATCCCGGTGATCACCCCGTCGAGCATCGAGCCATGTCCGAGCTCGTCGATGTGGGCGAACAGCTCCTCGGCTCGGCGTTCGATCTCGTCGGTCAGCTCCTCGACGTACCACGACCCGCCGAGCGGGTCGGCCACATGGGCGACGTTGGTCTCGCTGGCGATCACCTGCTGGGTGCGCAGCGCGATCCGCGCCGCCCGCTCGGTGGGCAAGGCGAGGGCTTCGTCCATCGAGTTGGTGTGCAACGACTGGGTGCCGCCCAGCACACCGGCGAGCGCCTCGATTGCGGTGCGCACGATGTTGACCTCGGGCTGGGTGGCGGTCAGCGACACCCCGGCGGTTTGGGTGTGGAACCGCAGCTGCATCGAACGCTCCCGGGTCGCCGCGTAGCGCTCCTTCATCCACCGCGCCCAGATCCGCCTGGCCGCGCGGTATTTGGCGATCTCTTCGAAGAAGTCGATGTGGGCGTTGAAGAAGAACGACAGTCGCGGCGCGAACGCATCCACCGCCAGTCCGGCGCTCAGCGCCAGCTCGACGTAGGCGAAGCCGTTGGCGAGCGTGAACGCGAGCTCCTCGGCGGCGGTCGATCCGGCCTCACGGATGTGGTAACCGGAGATCGAGATCGGATGCCAGCGCGGCATCTCCGCCGCGGTGAACGTGATCGTGTCGCGCACCAATCGCATCGACGGGCGGGGCGGGAACACGAACTCCTTCTGCGCCTGGTACTCCTTCAAGATGTCGTTCTGCAATGTGCCGCCCAACGCGGCACGCGGCACGCCCGCCTTCTCGGCCTGGGCGACGAACATCGCGAAGATCACCGCGGCGGGGGAGTTGATCGTCATCGACGTCGTGATCGACGCCAGATCGATACCGGCGTACAGATCTTCCATGTCAGCGAGGGAGTCGATCGCCACACCACAGCGGCCGACCTCGCCGA
>DATMDV010000020.1:0-18215 GCA_035557475.1 Ilumatobacteraceae bacterium | reverse complement strand
ATCTACGCCGTGGTCGCCGGCCCGGACGGCAAGCCCCAGCTCCAGGTGTTCCACTGGGGTCTCATTCCGGTCTGGGCGAAGGAGCGCAAGATCGGTTCGAAGATGATCAACGCCAGGGCCGAGACACTCGGTTCGAAGCCGGCGTACAAGGGCGTGTTCAAGAAGCACCGCTGCATCATCCCGATGGATGGCTTCTACGAATGGGCGGCGGGCACGCCCGACGGCCCGCTCACGAAGCAGGGCAAGCCGGCCAAGCAGCCGATGTTCATCCAGCGCCTCGATGGTGAGCCGTTGGCGGTCGCCGGGCTGTGGTCGGCATGGCGCGACCCGAACGATCCGCCCGACAGCCCGTGGCTGCACAGCGCCACGGTCGTCACGACCGCGGCCAACGGGACGATGGAGCCGATCCACGATCGGATGCCGGTGATCCTGCCGGCCTCGGCCTGGGACGAGTGGCTCGACCCTGCCAACGAGGACATCGCGGCCCTCGGCAAGCTCCTGATCCCGGCGCCGGACACCCTGCTGACGACGCGCAAGGTGTCGACCGAGGTCAACAACGTCCGCAACAAGGGTCCCCACCTGCTCGACGAGCCGTAGCGAAGAACCCCCGGCGCTACTCGACGTGTGCGTCGTGGCCGAGGCGGCGAAGCTCGGTACGGAGCGCCGCGGCCGCGCGGTCGAGCTCGTCGCGATCGACCGAATCGGCCGCGTTCTCGAACGAGAGCTCCGCCATCTTGTTGGTCGGGACGACGTGGACATGGCAATGGTCGACCTCGTAGCCGGCGATGATCAGACCGATCCGTTGGCACTCGAACGCGGCGTACTGGGCACGTCCGATCTCGCCCGCCACGGCGAAGAGGTGAGCCGTCAACTCGGGCGATGCATCGAGCCAGTGATCGACCTCCTCGATCGGCACGACGAGCGCGTGGCCATGGGCCAGTGGATTGATCGACAAGAACGCGACGCAGCGGTCGTCGCGCCACACGAACGTGCCGGGGATCTCACCGGCGATGATGCGCGAGAAGATCGTGGTCACTCGTACCCTCCGCTGGCGCTGTACACGTCGCCCGTCGAGTAGCTGCTCTCGGGCCCGGCGAGGAAGCGCACGAGCTCGGCGATCTCGTCGGCCGTCGCCATTCGACCCATCCCGATCCGCATCTTGATCGCGCCGAGCACGTCGGCGTCGAACGGCGCGAGCAGTGGCGTGTCGACGTAGCCCGGGCACACCGCGTTCACCCGGATCCCGAGGTGGGCGACCTCGCTGGCGACCGATTTGGTGAGGGCGATGATCGCAGCTTTCGCCGCCGCGTAGTCGGCCGGCCCGCCCGACGGCTGGAGGCCGAGGATCGACGAGATGTTGATGATCGATCCCGACCGCTGCGGGGTCATGTGCCGCAGCGCCGCCCGGGTGCCGTGGAACACCCCGTACAGGTGAGTGCGGATCATCCGGTCGAAGCGCTCGTCGGTCAGGCTGACGAGGCTGTCGAGCGGCAGCATCTCGTCGATCCGCCCCTCCATCCGGAGCATCTGATTGGCGACCGCCCGTTCGAATCGGGCCGGGTCGGGTGGCGGCGCGATGCCGGCGTTGTTGATCATCACGTCGAGCCGACCGTGGCGTTCCATCACGTTGTCGACCTCGCGATCGACGGCATCGGAATCGGTGACGTCGAAGACCGCCACCGCGCTCTTGATCTCGAGCCCGACGGCCGTCGCCCGCCGCTCGTCGACGTCGCACACGATCACGCGGGCCTCGTCGCGGGCCAGACGCCTGGCGAAGGCGGCACCCAATCCCGAGCCAGCACCAGTGACCATCACCACCTTGGACCGCAATGACCCGGCGCCCACGGTGGCACCCTACGCTCCACGGCGTGAGCACCATCGACCCGACCGCTGCCGCGTCGGACGCCGAGGACGCTGGACAGGCCGTGTGGACGGTGCCGAACGTCATCACGCTCGTGCGGCTGCTGTGCCTGCCGGTGTTCCTCTACCTGCTCTTCGGACGCGACAACCGGGCGGCCGCAGCCTGGCTGCTCGGCGGGCTCGGGGCGACCGACTGGGTCGACGGATTCCTCGCCCGACGGCTCGGCCAGGTCAGCGACTTCGGCAAGGTGTTCGACCCCACCGTCGACCGGCTGCTGTTCGTCGTCGGCATCACGGCGATCATCGTCGACGAGTCGGCGCCGCTGTGGTTCGCGCTCGCGGTGCTCGCTCGCGAGATCGTCGTCGGCGGCACGATCGCGTTCGCCACGCTCGTGTACAAGATGCCTCGATTCGACGTCACGTGGTGGGGCAAGACTGCAACGTTCCTGCTGATGTTCGCGTTCCCCGGCTTCATGCTGGGCCACAGCGACTTCCCCGGCGCCACCGGCTTCGAGGTCGCGTCCTGGATCTTCGCGATCCCCGGACTTCTGCTCAGCTACTACACCGGCATCGCCTATATTCCCCTCATTCGTGACGGCATCACGGCGGGGAGACAATCGACGAACCGACCCTGAACGTCACTCGGAGCTGTTGACCTCTACCTCAGGAACAGTCAGGACAGTACGGTTGCACCAATGAACGTCCCCGGCCAGCTTCGTTACTCGTCCGACCACGAATGGGCGAGTCGTGACGACCGGTCGGTCAAGGTCGGGATCACCGATTACGCCCAAGATGCGCTCGGCGACGTGGTGTTCGTGCAACTGCCGGTCGTCGGCGATGTGGTGCGCGCCGGCGACACGATCGGTGAGGTCGAGAGCACGAAGTCGGTGTCGGAGCTGTACGCGCCGGTGAGTGGCACGGTCAGCGCGGTGAACGATGCGCTCGGGGAGAACCCGGCGCTGCTCAACGACGATCCGTATGGCGAGGGATGGATCTGCACGATCGAGCTGAGCGACGATGCCGAGTACGAGGCACTCCTCGACGACGCGTCCTACCGCACGATGATCGACGGCTGACGGCCGGCGTCATGTCATACACGTTCTGCAACCAGTGCGGCCACCGCAACCCACCCGAGAGCAACTTCTGCTCGAGCTGCGGGTCCGCGCTCGACAACCTCGACGATCGAACGATCACGTTCGCCGCCGTCGACCCGTTGCAGGACGCGGCCGGAATGGCCGACGACGTGGTCGTCCCGGTCGGTGAGATCCCTCGCGGCGCCGGTGTGCTCATCGTTCGCGCCGGACCCCAAGCCGGTGCGCGGTTCACGCTCGAGCGCGATCTCACGCGTCTCGGCCGCCACCCCGACAGCGAGATCAGCCTCGACGACATCACCGTGTCGCGTCGGCACGCCGACATCCGTCGTGCCGACGACGGATACGAGGTCGCCGACAGCGGCTCGTTGAACGGAACGTACGTCAACCAGGAACGGATCGACCGCGTCAAGCTGCACCACGGTGACGAGTTGCAGATCGGCAAGTTCCGCCTCGTGTACTTCGAGCGCACCGATGCCTGAGGTCCAGAACACGACCTACCTCTCGATCGGCGAGGTGCTCGGCCTCCTGCTCGAGGAGTTCCCCGACATCACCATCTCCAAGATCCGGTTCCTCGAGAGCCAGGGTCTGATCGCCCCCGAACGCACTCCGTCCGGGTATCGCAAGTTCTACGAGCCCGACGTCGAGTTGCTGAAGGTGATCCTGCGCGAGCAACGAGAGAACTACCTCCCGCTGCGGGTGATCAAGGACCGCATCGACTCGGGCGCGATCGACCCGTCGGGCGAGATGACCAAGCCCGAGGATCTGGCCGACATGCACGCCCGCGAGGACGCGCCGACCGACGACGTGCCCGCCGACGCACACGCCGAGCACGAGTTCGAATCGGACCAGGGCGAATCAAATCTACGGGGCGAGTCGAATCACAGGGACGCGTCGAATCACGGGCGCGAGCCGAATCACGGTGCCCCCGACAACGAGCCCGAGGCCGAGGTTCCCGCCGCCACGATCGCCGCCCATCCGGCGTCGAACAGACCGTTCCCCACCGCGCCACTTGCGCCCGACGACGCCGCGGTCGAGCCGGCCCGCGCCGCCAACGGCCGCCCTGACCGCCGCCCCACGACGACTTCGCCCCAGCTGCTGCCCGGCGTGCTCCTCGAAGCCGCCGAGCTGTGCGCGATGACGAGCATCACGGCCGCCGAGTTGCAGGAGCTGCGGAGCTACGGCATCGTCACCGGCCGCGAGAGCGGTGGCACGATGCTGTACGGCGACGACGCGGTCGAGATCGCCAAGGTCGCCGCCGAGTTCTTGCGGGCCGGGATCGACGCCAGGCACCTCCGTGGGTGGCGGACGGCCGCCGAGCGGGAGGCGTCGATCTTCGAGCAACTGATCACCCCGAAGTTGCGCCAGCGCAATCCCGAATCGCGGACCGAGGCCCTGAACCAGCTCCGCAAGCTCGACGCGCTGGGTTCCAAGTTGCGCACGGCGCTGATGCGCACGGCGTTGCGGCACCACTTCGAGGGATAGCTCCGTCGGCCCGTCCGGCGACCGCACACCCGTCACAGCGGAGCGCTACGATCCGCTTGTGATCCTGATGGACCTGATCGGTGTCCGTGTCGAGATCCCTGCCAACACGCCCATGGTCCTCCTGCGCGAGCGCGAGGGCCGCCACCGACTGTTGCCGATCTACATCGGGAGCCCGGAAGCGAGCTCGATCCACTACGCGCTCGAGGGCGTCACCCCGCCCCGCCCGTTGACGCACGACTTGTTCCTGCAGACGCTCGAGGTGCTGGGCGCCCGCGTCGAACGGGTGGTGGTGACCGACATGATCGAGCACACCTACTACGCCGAGCTCCACCTCGCCACGCCCGCCGGGGCGAAGGTGATCTCAAGCCGGCCGTCCGACGCGATCGCGCTGGCAGTGCGCTGCGACGCTCCGCTGTACGCCGCCGACGAGTTGATCGACGAGGTCGGTCAAGAGCCAGAGCCCGAGGGTGAAGAGCAAGCCGACGAGATCCTCGACGAGTTCCACGACTTCATCGAGAACGTCAGCCCCGAAGACTTTGCTGGCTGATCGGTCCGGTCGTCAGCTGGCGACGACGTCGAGCGCCGACACCTTGATCACGCTGACCGCGAGCAGCCAGACGCCGGACCAGGCGAGCACGGCGGCGCGCGGGCGGCGGCTGCGGATCGTGACGACGAGCAGGATCCCGAGCGCGAGGTCGTTGACACAGATCGCCCACGCCACCCAGCGTCCGGGTTCGACCGGACACCACCCGGCGAGGACGCTGTTCTCGACGAGGCCGACGAAGTCGCCGGGTTGCAGCCAGGCGATGAGCGCGTTGACGATGAACACGCCGGCGAGGCCACCGTGGAGTGCGACGTCGAACCACCCGTCGGGTCGGCTTCTGGTGGTCGAGAAGGGCTCCACGGCGGTCAAGACCCCCTGGTCCGGCCGGGGATACACTCCGGGCGTTTGACGGTCCGGCGGGATGCGCCTAGGCTCCCGAATCCCAAACCCGTAACTACACCGGTGTGTTCGCACGCGCTTGTTGGGTCAGCGACGGGGGATTGCTCGAGAGGGGCTTCCGGTGAACGAGAACGGTTACAGCGGCACACAGGCGGCAAAGGTCGTGGGCATCACCTATCGCCAGCTCGACTACTGGGCCCGCACCGACCTGATCCGCCCCTCGGTCACCGACGCCACGGGGAGTGGGAGCCGGCGCCGCTACTCGTATCGCGACCTGCTCGAACTGCGTGTCATCAAGACGCTGCTCGACGCCGGCATCAAGCTCGAGTCGGTCCGCGACGTGTTCGAGTACCTGCGCAAGCACGTCGGCGGCGACATCGCCTCCGCCCATCTGGTGATCAGCGGCAACTCGGTGGTGCTGGCCCAGGGTGACGAGCTCATCGATGTCCTTCGCCAGGGCCAGGGAGTGCTCAACGTGTTGTCGTTGGCGTGCGTCAAAGACGACATCGACACCCAACTCGTGCCGCTCGATGCGAGCAACGCGAGCCGCACCCGCGTCGTGGGATGAGCGAGCGCAGCGAGCGGTCACCGCTCGATGCGATCCACCGCCGAGCGGGCGCCCGGATGGTGCCCTTCGGCGGGTGGGAGATGCCGCTCGAGTACGGCGGGACGATCGACGAACATCTCGCCTGCCGGAGCGGCGTCGTGATGTTCGACGTGTCGCACCTCGGCACCGTTCGCGTCGAGGGCGCCGATTCGTACGAGGTGCTCCAGCGCGCCTTCACAAACGATCTATCGAAGATCGAGCCGGGACGGGCCCAGTACACCCACCTCCTCGACGACACCGACGCGTCGGTGCTCGACGACATCATCGTGTGGTGGCATCCGTCGAGCGGGGGAGAGGCCGTCTTCGACGTGATGCCGAACGCCTCCAACACCGACCGCGTGCGCGCCGTGATCGGGGGAGCTGAGACCACCCACGACCGGGCCGTGATCGCGGTCCAGGGTCCGACGGCGCGGACCACCGTCGCGTCGTTCTGGCCGGAGGCGGCCGAGGTCGGTCGGTTCCGCGTCGCGCAGTGCACGTGGCAGGAGACCCCGTGCGTCGTGGCCGGCACCGGGTACACCGGCGAGGACGGCATCGAGATCGCGGTCCCCTCCGATGCCGCCGCATCACTCTGGGACGCCCTCGCCGCGTCCGGCGCCGTTGCCGCCGGGCTCGGTGCCCGCGACACACTCCGCCTCGAGGCCGCGCTGCCGCTGCACGGTCACGAGCTCGGGCCCGGCATCACGTCGCTGCAAGCCGGGCTCGGCTGGGTGGTCGCGTGGGACAAGGGCGAGTTCCCCGGACGCGACGCCCTCGTCGCCGAACGTGAGCGCGGCATCCACCGCCGCCTCGTCGGCATCTCCACTCCCAGCCGTCGACCGCCGCGGGCCGGCTACCCGATCCTCGTCGGCGGGGCAGCCGTCGGCGAGGTGACATCGGGCAACTTCTCGCCCGTCCTCGAGCACGGAATCGCGCTCGGGTTCGTGCCACCCGACGTGGCGATCGGTGACGAGGTGGCGATCGACGTGCGCGGCAACCGGGTGCCCGGCCGAGTCGTCGCGACTCCGTTCGTCGGGCGCTGAGTCAACGCTTTTTCGCTGCCGCGGCCTTCTTCGCGGTCGCCTTCTTCGGCGTGCTCGCCGACGATCGCTTCTGAGGAACCGTCGGCGCTGGGGGAGCGGGTTCGGGGACGGGTTGCGAACGCGACGATCCCGGGAGGCGGAACCCGAACATGCCACCAGCCGATTCGGCGAACTGGGCGAGCGGTCCGAGGCGCCGGCTCACGTCGCCCATGACCTTCATGAACTCGCCGAGCTGGGACGGCAACGTCGTGAACGCCGGTGAGCCGAGGGTGTCGACGATCTGCACGAGGTTCGGCGCGATCCGGCGGGCCGGCCCACCGACGACCTCCATCAACTCGTCCGCCGCCTGCACCGTTCGTGTCAGCTGGGGCAGGATCGCGCGGACGGGCTCTTCCACGTCGGACATGAAGCGGTTGACCCGCGCCGCCGCCTCGTTGATGGTCGCCAACGTCGTGTTGAGGTTGTCGATCGTGCGGAACAACTCGTCGATACCGCGGCGGAACTGCTCAACCGAGCGGATCCCGCCGGCGATCGGCGCGGCGATGAGGTTGATGACGTCGCCGAGCGGATCGTGACGTTGCTGCTGGTCGTTGTCACCCACGACAGGTGAAGCTACTGGGCGTACGCCTCGAGCGGTTCGCACGAGCACACCAGGTTGCGGTCGCCGTATGCCGAGTCGATCCGCGAGACGGGTGGGAAGTACTTGGCGCCGCGCAGCGCGTCGACCGGGTAGATGCCGAGTTGGCGGGCGTATGGGCGATCCCATTCGCCGGTCACGTCCTCGGCCGTGTGCGGGGCGTTGCGCAACGGGCTCTCGTCGAGCGGCCACTCGCCGGACTCGACGAGCTGGATCTCGTCGCGGATCGCCATCATCGCGTCGCAGAAGCGGTCGAGCTCGCGGAGGTCCTCGCTCTCGGTCGGCTCGATCATCAGCGTGCCGGCGACCGGGAAGCTCATCGTCGGCGCGTGGAAGCCGTAGTCGATCAACCGCTTCGCCACGTCGTCGACCGTCACACCGCACGCGCGTGTGATCGGACGCAGGTCGATGATGCACTCGTGGGCGACCCGGCCGTGGGCCCCGGTGTACAGCACCGGATATCGATCGGCGAGTCGGGTGGCGAGGTAGTTCGCCGCCGCGATCGCCACGTGGGTCGCCCGAGTCAGACCGGCGGCGCCCATCAACGAGAGGTAGGCGAGTGGGATCGGCAAGATGCCGGCCGATCCGAAACGGGAGGCGGCGACGGGTCCGACGGGTTCCGAGTCGGCGAGCGGATCGCCGGGGAGGAACGCGGCGAGATGGGACCGGACCCCGATCGGCCCGACTCCCGGGCCTCCGCCGCCGTGCGGGATGCAGAACGTCTTGTGCAGGTTCAAATGGCTGACGTCGGCCCCGAACGACCCCGGGCGCGCCACGCCGACGAGGGCGTTGAGGTTGGCGCCGTCGACGTACACCTGGCCGCCGGCATCGTGCACCGCTCGGCACAGTTCGGTGATGCCTTCCTCGAACACGCCATGCGTCGACGGGTAGGTCACCATGATCGCGCCGAGACGGTCGTCGGCCGCCGCGATCTTGGCGGCCAGGTCGTCCGCGTCGATGTTGCCGTGCGTGTCGCAGGCGACGACGACCACTCCGAACCCGGCCATCACGGCGCTGGCGGCGTTCGTGCCGTGCGCACTCGACGGAATGAGGCACACCGTGCGCTGCGCGTCGTCGCGGCTGCGATGGTAGGCACGGATCGCGAGCAGCCCGGCGAACTCGCCCTGGCTTCCGGCGTTCGGTTGCACGCTCACCGCGTCGTAGCCGGTGATCTCGGCCAGCCGGTGCTCGAGGTCGGTGATCAGCTGGAGGTATCCGGCGACCTGATCGCTCGGCGCGAACGGATGGATGTCGGCGAACTCGGGCCAGCTGACCGGAACCATCTCGGTGGTCGCATTGAGCTTCATCGTGCACGAGCCGAGGGGGATCATCGTGCGATCGAGCGCGAGGTCCTTGTCGGAGAGCCGGCGCAGGTAGCGGAGCATCTCGTGCTCGCTGTGGTACCGGTTGAACACCGATTGTGTGAGGAACTCGCCGGTTCTCCGGCGGTCGACCGGAATGCCGGTGTCGGTCGCGTCGCTGGCCGCGACGGATCGCGTCGTTCCGAAGGCGCTCAGGACCCGATCGACGACGTCCACACTCGAGGTCTCGTCGAGCGTGAGGCCGACCGCCTCGTCAGAGATGTACCTCAAGTTGAGGTCGAGACCGACCGCCGTCGCCATGACCGCCGCAGCGTCGATGCCCCCGACCGCGATCGTGTCGAACCATGTGTCGTGGCGAAGCTGCAGCCCGGCCGCCCGTAATCCGGCGGCAACCGATGCAGTGAGGCCATGCACCCGCTCAGCGATGCGTTGGAGACCCTCCGGGCCGTGCCACGCCGCATAGAGGCCGGCGATGTTGGCGAGCAGGACCTGGGCCGTGCAGATGTTGGATGTCGCCTTCTCCCGCCGGATGTGTTGCTCGCGGGTCTGGAGCGCGAGGCGCAACGCCGGGCGGCCGGCGGTGTCGGTGCTGACGCCAACGAGCCGGCCAGGGAGAGCCCTGGCCGCGCCCTCGTGGCAGGCGATGAAGCCGGCGTGCGGGCCGCCGAAACCCATCGGCACCCCGAACCGCTGGGCGGAGCCGACCACGATGTCGGCGCCGATCTGGCCCGGCGGCGTGACGAGCACGCAGGCCAGCAGGTCGGTGGCGACGATTGCCAGGCCTCCCGCGGCGTGCACCGTCTCGATCGCTGCTGTCCAGTCGGTGAGCGAGCCGGTCGATGTCGGGAAGCTGAACAGGGCACCGAACCAGGTTCCTTCGGCGAGCGCGTCGAGGTCGCCGACCACCAGCTCGATACCGACCGGCTCGGCCCGTGTCGCCAACACCGCGATCGTCTGCGGATGGGTGTCGTGGTGGACGAAGAAGCGGTCGCTCGGTCCCCGCACCAATCGCCGGGTCATCGTCATCGCCTCCGCCGCGGCGGTCGCCTCGTCGAGCAGTGACGCGTTGGCGATCTGGAGCCCGGTGAGCTCGGAGACCATCGTCTGGAAGTTGAGCAGGGCCTCGAGCCGGCCCTGGCTGATCTCGGGCTGGTACGGCGTGTATGCCGTGTACCAGGCCGGATTCTCGAACACGTTGCGAACGATCACCGGCGGCATGATCGTGTTCGTGTACCCCATCCCGATCAGGCTCGTCAGCACCCGGTTCTGACCGGCGAGGCCACGCAGCTCGGCGATCACGTCGCGCTCGCTCGCCGGCCCCGGGAGGTCGAGCGTTCCGTCGAAGCGGATCGACGCCGGCACCGCCTGGCCGATCAGCTCGTCGAGCGACCCCACACCGATGGTGGCCAGCATGCGCTCGATCTGTGATGGCGTCGGACCGATGTGGCGGGCGACGAACTCGGCTTCTTGCGTCGCGTCGATGCTCGTCGAATCGGTCTGCGTCTGGGTCATGGGGGCTTCCTCCGATGGAACTCGGTCCGACCCGTGATCGACACGGCACGGTTGGCGCCCCCGCTGTCATCGGTGCCTGAGAGTTTCACCCGGTGTGGGCTTTCCCCGTCGGCGAGCCGGCGAGCCGACTGCTTTCCAGCGCGTGCCTCACCCATTCGGTCCGTTCGCCTGAGAGATTCCGGGGTGGTTGCTCCTTCGGCGCCGGCGACGCTGGCTGCGTCGTCGACTCTCCCGAACGGGGTCATCGGCGAGGCCAGCGTATCGACGTCAACAGCCCGACACGGTGATGCGGTAGGTGCCGGGTTCAGCGGCGCGGATCGCGTCGGCCTCGGTCCACATCTCGATCGCCGTCGGTGGCATGCCGCGCCATTCGTAGATCCGCACGTTGTCGATCGCCAGCAGGCCGCGGAACGCCGGCGGCGTGATCACGTAGAGCAGGGCGGCGTCGGCCGTCTTCCCACCGACCGGAGTGAACAGGTCGGCTGGCAGATCGATCGTGATCGGGGTCCAACCGTCGCCATCGGCGACGGGGAGCGGGAGCTCGACGTCGCGGATCACGGTCGACTCGGGATCGCTGGTCGGGTCCTCGTCATCGACGGTGTAGACGACCAGTCGCAGCTCCGGCTCCTCGCCGCGCTCGCGGCGGGCGTCGAGCGAGATCGTGTAGCTCGGTGTGGCATCGGCCGGGCGCCCGTCGTCGGTGTCATACAGGCGGTGCTCGATGACGCCGATCCTCGCCACGAAGCGGGCGCTGACCGGTTCGTTGGCGTCGGTGATGAGCTCGAGCGCGTCGTCGTTGGGATCGTCGGTCGCGCCTTGCACGAGCGACCAGCGATCCGGCGACTCCGGGGTGACCCAGTGCATCGGCGCGCCGCGGTCGCCGTCGGCCGTGTTGTCGTCGAACCCGCCCCAGCGGAACAGATCGAGCCCGTACTCCACGCCGTCGGGCAGCTCGTCAGCTCGGAGGAGCAGACACGGCGGGAGTGTCGCCGGCTCGGTGGCGCCGACGATGACATCGGAGGTGACCGACGCCCGATCGAGCTCGACGACGCCCGAGTTGCGCTCGAACCGAACCGTCGCCCGCTCCATCCCCGGCGGTTGCGTCTCGACGAGGACCCCGCCGACCTGGAGCGCCTCGATCCGCTCACTCTCGGCGGGCGCCGCCGAGCGGGCGTCGAGCAGTCGAACGATTCGTTCGGCGACCTCGCCGGTGACCGCGACCGGGCGGTAGTCGTCGAGCATCACCGGGAGGAAGCGGACCTCGACGAGCTCGCCCCCCGCCACGACCACACGCAGGATCGCCGACGGGAACGTGGCGAGGAAGTCCTGGTCGAACACGAGATTGCCCAGGCTGTAGGCGATGAGATGGCCGCGGTACCACTCGACGCCCTGGAGGACGTGGGGGTGGTGCGAGATCACCATGTCGGCGCCGGCATCGATCGCCGCCTCCGAGATCCGGCGCAGGAACGTGCTCTTGACCTCGGCGAACTGGAACCCGCCATGGAACTGGGCGACGACGATGTCGGCCCCCGCCTCGCGCAGCCGCTCGATCTCGGCGGCCATGGCTCGTGCGGAATAAGGAGCCGCGCCACCATGGCCGCGGCGGGCGACCCAGTCCTGCAGCTCTGGATACGCCGCCGGCGCGGTGATCGCCGCCCACAGCTCGGCCTGCTCGTCGTCGGTGAGTGACGGCGCCAGGCGCTCGAACTCGGCCCACGCGTCGCCGGCCCGCCGCGACGCCGGGGCGAGGTATCCGGCCTCGCCCTCCGACCCGTGCGAGACGACCCGCGGCTGGTACTGCCAGGATTCGGCGGGCGGCAGATCGGCCGGGATCGGGTCGTCGGCGATGGGCAACTGGTCGTTGACGAAGTCACCGTTGACCGTGGTCATCGAGACCACACCCACTGATGTACCGGCCGCGTCGACCAGCACGCCGCGCTGCGCCTCGTCGGTCGTGAGCGCCGAGCCGACCGTGGGCATCCCGGCCTCGTCGAGGGCTTGCAGCGTCGACGCCACGCCGGCGTCCTTCCAGTCGAACGCATGGTTGTTGCCGAGCGTGACGAGGTCGACGCCGAGCTCGTCGAGCATGTCGGCCACGACCGGAGGCGACTGGAGGAGGAAGCGCTTCCCCGGATAGGCGACCTCGTCGGGGAGCTCGCCGACGACCGTCTCGAGGTTGACGACCGTCGCATCCGCCACCGCCGCCATCGCGGCGAGATCCTCGACGACGCGCCTGGCGGAGGCCGAGTCGTCCACGACGGGCGTGCCGGGTCGGGTGGGCTCCTGGTACCGGCGACCGAGCATCACGTCGCCGCCGAAGTGCATCGCGACCCGCTCGTCGCCGCTCGGTCCGATCCGGTCGAGGAGGCGCACGGTGAGCCCGTCGTCGCGCGGCCCGATCGCCACCGGCTCGGACACGGTTCCCGGCGCCCTCACGATCGCGACGACGGGACGGCTGAGGGCGAGGAGTGCCTCGCCGCGCCGGTCGGTCTCGACGTCGGATCCGCCGTCGACGTCGATCACCGCCTCGGCGATGGCGGCACCGCGTTCGTCGACGACCAACACGGTGACCGGCGTCGTCTCGTCGAAGCGGCTCGATTCCTGCGGTCCGAACGTGCACGCCGCGAACACACACGGCAACACGAGGAGCGCGATCCGGGCGGGCGACATGACGACGGTGCAGCGTAGGACGGTCGATCCGGCCGCTGGTGGAGGCCGGATGCCCCCTCCGCGGCACGACGTGCCGCGTCACGACATCCTTCGGTCAGCCGATCACCGCGGTGTACGCGGCACGCCGGCCGCGTTCGGCGTCGTCGCGTACCCAACATCCTTCGAGGTGGTCGTTCACGAGCCCCATCGACTGCATGAAGGCATACACAGTGGTCGGGCCGACGAACGACCAGCCGCGGCGCTTGAGGTCCTTCGAGATCGCGGTGGACGCCTCGGTGAGCGCCGGGATCTCCGTCGGTGCCTCACCGAACGTGGCGTGCCGCCAGACGTAGGCCGCCAACGACCCGAACTCGTCGACCATCTCGAGGGCCCGGTTGGCGTTGTTGATGGTCGAACGGATCTTGCCCTGGTGGCGCACGATCCCGGCATCGGCGAGCAGGCGGTCGACGTCGTGCTCACCGAACTCGGCGACTTCGACCGGATCGAAGCCGGCGAAGGCGGCACGGAAGTTGTCGCGCTTGCGCAGGATCGTCAGCCACGACAAGCCCGATTGGAATCCCTCGAGGCACAACTTCTCGAACAGTCGGTGGTCGTCGATGACGCCGAATCCCCACTCGGTGTCGTGGTAGGCCACGTAGTCGGCCGTCGACGTGCCCCACCAGCACCGCCGCTCGCCGTCGTCACCCTCGACGAGGTTCATCGTGTCCAGCTCCGTCCTGTCGATCATTCACGCTCCGTCGAAGCGGCTGACGCCGCCGACGGACGAACCGGGGGTTCAATTCTGAACGACGCGGCCCGGGCACCCGCATTGGGTTGCATGGCCGCGATCGCGCTGGGGTCGGGGACGCCGGCCTCGGCGACGATCAGCCGATCGATCCCGGCCGCCTCCATCTCGCGCCGAACGGGGTGCTGGGCGTCGAGAAGATCGTCGTTCCACCACTCGTAGGCGGTGCGGAGGAACGGTGCGCCAGTGGCCCGCGCTCCGTCGGCGGCGGCGAGGAACTCGTCGCGCCGGGGATGACTCCACCACACGTTGACACCTCCGGCGCGCGAACCGGCCAGCGTCGCCAGTCGCACGCTGTTCACGCCGAGCAACGTGGTCGGCCGATGGTGGGGGAGGGGGAACGTCGCGAATTGCTCCGGCCGGTCGGGATCGAACATCGTGTCGATGAGATCGAGCACGACGCCCACGCGAGCGTGACGCTCGGCGAGCGTCGCCGCGATCGTGGCTCCGACCGCGTGCTGCTCGGCGGCGTACTTGCTGGTCGGCGACGTGCCCGCGCCGAGTCCGAGCAGGAGCGGGCGATCGGCGATCTCGCACACGCTCGCCGCCGCAACCGCCAACACACCGGGCTCGCGGTTCCAGACGTTGGCCACGAGTGTCCCGAGCCCGATCGTCGTCGTGGTGGTGGCGAGCGCGCCAAGGCAGGTGAAGCACTCGAGCATGCCGGTGCCCTTCATCGACACGCCGGCGAGGTGGTCGACCACCCAGACCGCGCCGAATCCGGCTGCCTCGGCGGCGAGCGTCGCATCCCGGAACACCGGCCACGGCGCCGCCGCCGGGTTGAACTGGACGTCGATCTGCACGCGACGCCCGGTCACTCGACCGTGCCGTACGCGCCGGCGGTCCCGGCGGGCGCGGCATCGATCGCGAGGATGGTGTCGATCGCACGATGCAACTCGGCGACGAACTCGGGGATCAGTCCGTCGTGTACGGCGTTGACCGTGCAGTGCAGCGAGTCCGGCGGTCGCTGGCGGTCGACGTACCATCCCCGACGCCACAGCTCGTCGGCGAGCGCGAAGACGTCGAGCCGACCAGGATCGGCGGCACCAAAGGCGACGATCGTCGCGTCGGGCGGCGCCCGCAGTTCCAGCTCGGGGTGCCCATCGATCGCGGTCGCCAGCTCGAGCGTCGCCCGCCGCGCCGTTGCGGCCAGGCGCAGGTAACCCTCGTCGCCCAAGTGGTTCATCACGGCCCACGCGGCCGCCATCGCCCCGCCTCCCTTCGTACCGAGCACACCGGATGATCCATACGTCCCACCGAGCCAGTTGCTCGTCACGAACGTCTGATGGCTACGCAGCTCGCGGCTGCGGTGAACGATGACCGACGCGCCCTTCGTCGTGTACCCGAACTTGTGGAGGTCGACCGAGATGCTCGTGACGCCCGGCACCGAGAAGTCCCACGGCGGGATCGCCTCGCCGAGACGCGCCAGGTACGGGAGCACCATCCCGCCCATGCAGGCATCGACGTGACAGCTGATGGTGCGCTCGGCCGCAAGAGCGGCGATGCCGGCGATCGGATCGATGACGCCCTGGGGGTACTGCGGGGCTGACCCCACGACGAGCACCGTGTCGTCGTCGATGACGTCGGCCATGGCGTCGACGTCGGCGCGCCAGTCGCTGCGCACGTCGACGCGCCGGCTCTCGACACCGAAGTAGTGGCAGCCCTTCTCGAACGCCGCGTGGGCACTCGTCGGCAGCACGACGTTGGGCCGCGTGACGTTCTGCTCGGCGCGGCCCCGCTCACGCGCCGCCTTCACGGCCATCAACAGGCTCTCGGTCCCGCCGGTCGTCATGAAGCCGGCCGCCTCCGGTCCGCCGCCGAGCAGCTCGGTTGCCATCGCCACCACATCGGACTGGATCCGGCGCAGGCTCGGGAAGGCGTCGGTGTTGAGCGCGTGTCGGAGCTGAACCGCCGGTACGCCTCGTCGCCGAGATCCGCGACATCAGGCCCGGCGTAGTACGCCAGCGTGAACGCCCGTCCTTCCTTCCACCGCACGTCGTGTTGTTTCAACGCGTCGAGCTCGGCGAGGATCTCGTCGGCAGGGCGCGAAGCGCGCGGCAGGGACATCGCCGCGACTGTACGCGGCGAGCCGGATGTCAGGGCTGCGGCGGGGGAGTGGTGGTGCCGCAGCCGTTGATGGCCTTGATGAGCGGATACGGGTTGACCGCCGCGCCGCCCTTGGGGTGCACTTCGAAGTGGAGGTGGGGGACGCCGCTGTTGCCCGTGGTCCCGACGTAGCCGATGATCTGGCCGGCCTTCACCGGGGTTCCGACACCGATCCCGGGTGCGAAGCCCTGCAGGTGGGCGTAGAAGAAGTACGTCCCGTCGGCCATCCTGACGATCAACCCGTTCCCGGTGAGCTGGTTGGTCCCGGCCAGGTACTGCTTGGTGATCCGGCCGTCACCGGCGGCATACACGAACTTGCCCTCGGCAGCGCCGATGTCGACGCCCTCGTGGAGCCGGCCGTTGCCGCGCGAGACGTGCCACGTGTCGCCGAAGAAGCACTTGCCCTGTACCGGGAACGCCTGCAGCGTGATCGCTGGGGCTGCGGCGACGGGCGGCGCCGTACCAGGAGCCAAGCCCAACGCCTGGGCGGTGGCCTGGTTGACCACGCCGGTGGCGGTGATGCCCTTGGCCTTCTGGAACGCCATCACCGCGGCAGCCGTCCCCGAACCGAAGATGCCGTCGGCACCGCCGCGCACGGTGATGCCGGCGTTGATGAGCGCCTTCTGCAACGTGGTGACCCGACCGCCCCGCTCGCCGTACGCCGCGAACCCGAGCGCACCACCCGAAGCAGCAGGTGCTGGTTGGGCGGCGGGGACGGGGGCTGGGGTGCCGAGTGCGGCGAGGGTGGCTTCGTCGACTTTGGCGGTGACCTTGATCCGTTGGGCGTACTGGAAGCTGGTGAGGGCGTTGACGGTGTTGACGCCGAAGGCGCCGTCGGCGTCGCCAGTGGTCTTGAAGCCGCGGGCGACGAGGGTGGCTTGGAGCTGCCGCACGGCCTCGCCGCGGGCCCCGATCTTGAGACCGAACATCGGGTTCGCCGACGACCCACCGCCGGAGCCGCCCGCCAGCGCAGCCGCCGTCGCCTCGTCGACGACACCCGTGGCGTTGAGGCCCTTGGCCGACTGGAACTGCTTCACGGCAGCAGCCGTGCCGATTCCGAAGATGCCGTCGACGCCGCCCGCCGGGTTGATGCCGGCGGAGACGAGCGCCTGCTGCAACGACCGCACGGCGTCGCCGCGGCTGCCCTTTTGAAGACCGATCATCCCGGTGGCGACCGCCGACGACTGCGGCGCCGGTGCCGCGTGAACCGCCGTGGGCGCCACGACGGACGCCGCGCTCAGCGCCAGACCACCCATCACCAACAGCATCCGGCGCCGGACCACCTGGCGACGCCCGCTGGCGCGCCAAGGATAAAGGTCAATGACAGCTCGACGGTTTGACAATGTGGTGTACCGATTCAACATGGTGCCTCCTCCCAACGGGACGCTCTGCCTATCGGTGCTCCCGTCACCGGGCTGCAACCGCCGTCCTCTGAGCCTGCTCGATTCGGCGCCTCTCCGAACCAGGGGAGGAACCATAACCTCAGTCTTCACCATACGTAGAGAGTTTTCGAGTCGGATGTGGTCGAGTTGACATAACGATGATTATGGGCGTTGCTCAACCGGAGCTTGAGAGCCGCCGGGAGCGCCCGATTACGTCATGACGGAAATCAGGTGGGTGGTGACGGTGCGGACAGTTCGCGGTCGCGTAGCGGCCGGGCGGCCTCGAGGACCCACCGGAGGATGTCGGTGAGCTCGCGGACCGATGGCTTGGCGCCGGCGGCCGCCAGATCGCGCTCGGCGTCATCGACCGCGCAGGCGAGGACGTAGAGGTCGTCGTGGAGCGCGTCGAGCTCGGTCCTGGCGATCACCAACTCGCCTTCGCTGAGTTGCAACTCCGACGCCCGCTGCCGGGCCACCCAGTCCCACTGCCGGCACCGCTGCGAGCAGAACTCGCGCGGCCGACCCCGCCCGCTCGATCCCGGAAGCACCCGCCGGCACCACCGGCACCGTCGCTCCCCCGCCGCCTGTTTCGTCATGACGAAATCATGCCACCCCACCGGTTCTGTCTGCGTCATACGCGCCGACACGCCGGATGAAGCAGACAGAACGGATCAGCCGGCGATGATGTGGTCGAGGCGGAGGTCGGGTTCGTCGGACTCGATCCGTGCCAGCCGGTAGCGGCTCTCGAACAGCGCCACCAGCTCGCCGTCGCCGCGCTCCATGACCCGGATCCC
>DATMDV010000019.1:0-16620 GCA_035557475.1 Ilumatobacteraceae bacterium | reverse complement strand
CACCCGGGCCCGGGTCGGAGCACGAGTGGTACGGCGCTCGATAGAGCGCGTCCTCGACGGCGAGCAGCCACGCGTGCGCTTTGGTCTGGTTCTCGTCGAGTCGGCTGCTGATGATCGTGGTGCGGAGTGCGGTCAGCGTGCCGCCGACGGCGGTGCCGAGCAGCACCAGCGCGACGAGAACCTCGACGAAGGTTGACCCACGGTCACGTTGCCGTCGCGAAGCAGGCGCGCACCCGCCGCCAACGTGCTTCATGGGGTCCACCACTCCGCCTGCGCCTTTCGAGTCAGCTGACATCGCACTGGGCCCCAACGACCGGTCGGCCCCAGCCGACACCTTCGCCCACCGACCAAACACTAGTCGTGGGGGACGGCGAGCGCACCTCGGAAATCCACATTGACCAGGTGCGCACTCGCGGCGGTCGCCCGACCACAGGGTACCGCCCCCAGGGCGGGTGGGGTCGCGCGAGCCCGGTTTGGCCCGCCGCGGGATCAGTCGACGTCGAGCAGAAGTTCGGCAGCTGGCACGGGCGACCCGATCAGGTGGCCCTGCGCGAAATCGACGCCCAGGCTGCGCAACTCGTCGGGCATGTGCGGATCGCTGACGAACGGTGCCGCGACCTCGACGCCGTGCTCGTGAGCCGTCTTCGCCAGCTCGGCGATCATCTGGCGTTCGCTCGTGCCGTTGACCGCGGCCCGGATGAGCCGGCCGCTGAGCTTGACGCGTGAGATGCCGAGCGTTTCGAGATAGCTGCCACCGCCCTGGGCGGCGGCGTACTCGTCGAGGACGATTCTCATGCCGAGCGCCCGCGCCTCGTCGCTGAATCGCAACGCCTGCGTCACGTCGTCGAGCACACTGCTCTCGGTCAGGGCGAGGAGCAGGCGCTCCGCCACGTTGCCGAGCGGGGCGATGCGCGTGGCGATGTCGCGCACGAACCCGGTGTCGCTGAGGCTCGATGGTGCGATGTTGACCTCGAGCTCGAGGTCTTCGTGGGCCGTGAGGAGCTCGATGGCGCGATCGACCATCCAGCGGTCGACCACCGGGCCGTAGCCCATTCGTTGCGCGAGCTGATCGAACCTCGGGAGCGCCAGGAGCTGGCCATCCGGCATCGCCAGCCGGACGAGCAGTTCGAACCTGCGCATCGGCTTGGCGGCACTGAGCGACACGAGCGGCTGGGCCAAGGCGACGAACTGTCGGTCCTCGAGGGCCCGTTCCAGCGCCGCCGACCAGCTCTTCGACTCGGTGGTGGCGTCCGACGAAAGGACCACGGGTACGCCGCGTCCACGGCCGTCGGTCGCATCCTCGGTCGTTCGGCCCTCGACGGACCGCGACGCGCCCTCGGCGCGCTGGAGCAGGTCGTCGGGGCTGCTGTCGAGACGCGTCACGACGACCGCGCCGATCCGCACGGCGATCGAGCTGGCGCCCGACGTGTCGCTCGGGTCGACCTCGGCGAGGCGACTGTCGATGAGCGCCGCGGCATTCGCGACCGCGTTGGCGTCGATGCCGAAGGCGGCGACCGCGAACACGTCGGGGCCGATGCGTGCGACGTCGGCGTCGGCCGGAAGCGAGGCGCGGATCGTGGCGCCGACGCGGCGCAGCACCTGGTCGGCGCGCTGGGGGCCGAGACGCTCGTTGACGCCCTTGAAGTCGACGATGTCGACCACGAGCATCGCGATCGGATGGCCATCCGAAACAGCGTGCGAGAACACGTGGTCCTCGAGCGTGGTGATCAGACGGTCGCGCGTCAGCAGACCCGTGAGCGGGTCGATCGACTGGTTCAGGACGTCGCGTCGGCGATCGGCGGTGTGGTCGACGGCTTGGCCGAGCAAAGCGGGACCTTCGTCGGTGTCGATCAACGTCACGTGGGCGCGCCACCAGCGGATCTCGCCGTCGGGTCGCACGATGCGATGGTCGACGGCGACGGCTGACCGGCTCGTCGCCCTGGCGACGAACTGCTTCACACGGAGTCGTTCCTCGGGGTGGATGAACTCGTCCACCGACAGCCCCGTGATCTGGGCGACCGGTCGGGAGAGGAGCCGGGCCATCGCCGGGTTGCCACGCTTGACGATGCCATCGAGCCCGATGATCATCAGCCCGATCGGCGACGAGTCGAACGTTGCCTGGAAGAGGTTGACGCTGCGCTCGAGCTCGATCCGCGAGTGGGCGAGGTCGGTCATGTCGACGACTTGGACCATCGAGCACTCGTCGGTGCCGGGCCAGTCGATCGCGCAGATCTGGGTCAAGCCGTAGCGAACTTCCCCGTCGGGTCGTCGGTACTCGAACGAGGCGGCGTTCGTGCCGTCACGCTGCGGCGACGTGAGGGCATTGAACAGGTGCATCGAGATGCCCTCTTCGGCGAGCGCGAACCGGTCGATCGAGACGAGCTCGGCCACGGTGCGGCCGACGATCGCGGCGAACGCGTGGTTGGCCGCCAGGAACTTCCCACGCGGACCGACGATGAGGCTCCCGACCGGCGAACGCTCGAACGTGGTGAGGAACCGCCGCTGGGTGGCCTGCTGCGACATGGCCCGCTCGAAGATCTCGGTGATGTCGTTGAAGATGGTCGTCGCACCCTCGACGACTCCGGCGTCGTCGTGGATGACGTAGGCGTTGACGCGCAACCACGTGAACGTCCCGTCGGGGCGCCGGATGCCGAGGGTCTCGTCCTGTACGTGCTTGCCGCCGTACAGCGCGAGTTGCGCCGGCTGGGTCTCGATCGGCCACGCGGTGCCGTCGGCATGGACCGCCTGCCGCAGTGGGTTCGACGAAGGGGACCCGAGAGCATCGTCACCGATGCGGAGAATCCTCGGCGCGGCGTCGTTCCATTCGACGATGGCACCAGTCGCGTCGTGGGTCAGCACACCGTCTGTGAAGTCATCGAGCACCGACCCTCTGAGGTTCGAAACCGGAAGGTCGGAGATCGCGCGCATCGACTGAACGTCGGCGGGCGCAGCACCGGACTTGACCCCGCGAGACGGAAAACCTGTAATGCGCAGCTATACGGTCGTTATTACCGGTGCGCGCCATCGAACCCGCTCACACCGAGCGGTTGCGGGCGACTGCGAGCGTTCGGTCCGTTGACGCCGCCGACCCTGTTCTGGTCCGCGTCAGGTCACCGCGTCAGGCGACCGCAACCGGTACCCGCGCGAGCGTTGCACCTCGATGCGAGGGCGTTGTGGTCCGGTGCCGAGGCGAAGCCGGACCCTGCTGACCGTGCTCCTGACCGTGCGTGGGCTCGATCGTGTGACGTCGGTCGTCGCCCTGATGAGTTGCTCGTGGGTGACGAGTCGATCCGCCTGTCGCAGCAACGCGGTCAGCACGACGAACTGAAGGTGCGAAAGGTGGATTGGTTGCCTCCCGACCCACGCCTGGTGGGCCGACAGGTCCAGTCGGAGATCGCCGGAGACGAGTACGTCGTCGGTCGGGTCTTCGTCGGTCCGCGTCCGACGAACGGTGGCACCCGAGTGTTTCGACGATGTGTTCACCAGCGCGACAGATCGTTACGTCGCCGTGCGAAGGCGATGAGCACGACGCCACCGATTGCCACGGGATCAACCGAACTCGCGTCGGCTACTGTTGCGGGTCGAAGTCGAGCGGGACGGTGGCGGACATGTCGACAACGGCGAAGACGGAATTGTCGCGGCGCACGGACCGTCCGCGAATGGAGTTCATCGAGGGAATCCGTGGACTGAGCGCGACCTATGTCGTGTTCCACCACCTCTGGCAGTTCGCAATCGCGGACCCCGTGCGGCCGCCGCCCTCGTGGTTCAAGGCCGCGACCGTGTTCAAGTACGGCGAGTTCGGGGTGGCAGTGTTCGTGGTGGTCTCGGGGTACTGCCTGATGCTGCCCGTGCTCACCGATCCCGGGCTCCGCCTTCGTGGCGGCTTGTCGCGCTTCGCCAAGCGTCGCACGTTGCGAATCGTCCCCCCGTACTACGCGGCCCTGGCATTCACGTTCGTCGTGCTCGGATTGTTCAGCTCACTTCGTGAGCCGAGCGGCACGCCGCAGGACATCACGTTGCCGACGTTCACGTGGCCGAAGACGCTGTCGCACATCACGTTGATCCACAACTGGTCGAGAGACTGGCGATGGGGGATCAATCCTCCGCACTGGACGGTCGCTCTCGAGTTCCACATCTACTTCTTGTTCGCTCTCGTGCTCCTGCCCGTGTGGCGACGATTCGGTCCGGCTCCAGCTGTCGGACTCGCGTTCGCCATCGGCTTCGGGTTGATGGGTGCCGGTTTCGGATTTGCTGCACCGTGGATGGCCGGCCTCTTCGCGCTCGGGATGGTTGCCGCGGCGATCTCGATCGGTACGGATGCTGCGCTCGTGCGCCTGCGCAGCGTCCGATGGAGCACCGTCTCGGTCGTCGCCTGGCTGTTGGTGCCCGTCGCGGTGGTGCTCGCGACGGAGCTCACGCCCGGAGCTTCGGCGTGGATGATCGAAGAGACGCTCGTCGGGATCGCCACGACGGCAGGACTCATCGCGCTGTCGCGCCACCAGTTGGCGGGCGCGCCACACCGTTCCGTCGCCACCGCGTTCCTCACATGGCGCCCGGTTCGCTTCCTTGGCGACATCTCCTACAGCACGTACCTCGTGCACTATCCGATCGTTGCGGCGGTCGCCATCGTGTGGGTGAGGGATCTCGATGTCTCGGTACCGGTGGCGTTCGCGCTGTCGACGGTCGTTTGCTGGCCGATCATCCTGCTCGTCTCGGTGACGTTCCACCGTCTGATCGAGCAACCCTTCTATCGGCATCGAGTCGAATGAGGTATGCCGACCGTCGCGTGTTTGGGTCGCGGCTGAACGGGGAACAAGCGAATCCGAAATCGGGCGGCCCGGTCGCCGGCGCCTTTCTCCCCCGGCCCGCGGCCGGCCGCCCGTCCATCGCTCTCAGGACCCGAACGGCTTCTGTGGGCCCATCCCGGTGGTCGAGACCGGCGTCGATCCGGTGACCTTCCGCTTTTCAGGCGGACGCTCTGCCGACTGAGCTACTCGACCGTGTTCGGCTGGCAATCGTGTCTGGTGTTCGTGCCCGGCGCCAGTGCGGTGGCACCGGAACATGGCGACGGGGCCGCTCGCTGGCGGCCCCGTAGCGGTCCCGACGGGACTTGAACCCGCGACCTCCGGCTTGACAGGCCGGCGTGAACTCCAGACTTCACCACGGGACCATAAATTGCTCTTGGAAAATTGCTGCTTGCACCCCCAACGGGATTCGAACCCGTGCCGCCACCTTGAAAGGGTGGTGTCCTAGGCCACTAGACGATGGGGGCAGGTGCCTCGTCTCGTTGAGAGCTACGAAAACCTAGCAGCCGCCCTGCGACGATCCACCAGGGGCTTTGCCGGCGCCAACCGTCACTCGTCCGAGAACGCCCGCACGGTCCACTCGAGGAGCCACGAGAGGTAGCCGTAGAGCTGGTACTCGGCGGTGTCGTCGTGTTCCGTCACGACCTCGGCATCGGGATCGTCGGTGACGTCGAGCAGCGTGCCGAGCACGAGCCGGATCGAGTTGATCGACTGCATGAACGCGGTGAGCTGGGCCTCGTCGATCGACGTCGCGCTGGCGTCGATGACGGCCTCGACGGCTTCGATCGCCTTGAGCTTGCTGGCGACGAGCTCGACCCGCATCAGGCGTTGGTACTCGTCCTCGAGCTCGGGATCGTCCGGATGGGCGACCGGGAACAGGCGGGTGAGCATCGCGCTCGTCGGGGCGGTTCCGTCAGCATCGGAGAGCAGCAGTTCGCGGAGCTCGTCGAGCAGGCGACGGATCAGAACCAGCTCGTCGTCGCCGATGTGCAACCGATACCGGTCCTTGACGCGATACACCGGTGGTCGGGGCCTGGCCATCAGCGGCGCTCACGCATCGTGCTCCATCGTGGCCCACAGACCGTGCTCATGGAGTCGGAACACGTGCATCTCGGCCTGCTCGTGGGTGCCGTTGGCGACGACGGCCCGGCCCTTCTCGTGCACGTCGAGCATCAGCTCGGTCGCCTTCTCGAGGGAGTACCCGAACAGCTTCTGGAGCACCAACGTCACATAGCTCATCAGGTTGATCGGGTCGTTCCAGACGATCACGACCCACGGCCGGTCCTCGGCCGTCTTCTCGTCGAGATCCGGGTCCTTGACCTCGACGGGATTGAGCGTGGTCGGCACGTGTCCATTCTGGCAACCAGAACGCGAGCGCGCTCGGTTGCGTTCGTGACACGGGGCCCGGCGTCGTTACAGCGAGGTGGCAACATTGGTCGCCTCGACCACGCAGTCGTACGATGGCCTGGCTATGGCCGTCGGCAGCCGACCTCTGGTCCCGTCCCGGCTGGCGCCGGGCGGAGTTGCGCACGGCAGCCGGCGCACGTCCACGACGTTGGTCGGTGCGTACGTCGCGCTCACAAAGCCCCGCATCATCGAGCTCCTGTTGATCACGACCGTGCCGGCGATGGTGCTCGCCCAGCGCGGGTGGCCGTCGACGGCGCTCGTCGCGGTCACCCTGATCGGCGGCACCTTGGCTGCCGGCGGGGCCAACGCGTTCAACATGTACATCGACCGCGACATCGACCGGCTGATGGAACGGACCAGGAATCGACCACTCGCAACCGGTCGGATCGAACCGAGCCACGCGCTCGTGTTCGCGGCCGCGCTGGAGGCCGTAGCGTTCGCGGTGCTGTGGTGGGGCGCCAACCTGCTGTCGGCGGTGCTCGCCATCTCGGCCACCGCGTTCTACGTGCTCGTGTACACGATCTGGCTGAAGCGCACGAGCAGCCAGAACATCGTGGTCGGTGGCGCAGCTGGTGCAGTGCCGGTGCTCGTCGGGTGGGCGGCCGTCCGCAACGACCTCGGCTGGGAACCGGTCGTGCTGTTCGCCGCGATGTTCTTCTGGACACCACCTCACTTCTGGGCGCTCGCCATCAAGTACGCCGACGACTACCGCGCCGCCGACGTCCCGATGCTCCCCACCGTGGTTCCGCTCGCCGACGCGGTGCGCCAGATGACCCTCTACACCGCCGCCCTCGTCGTTTCGACACTGCTCCTGATCCCGGTCGCCGACCTGGGCCCGATCTACGGCGTCACCGCGGTCGTGCTCGGCGCGATCTTCCTCGGCGCCACGATCTGGCTCGGTAGGTCCCCGACCCCGCAGGCGAGCATGCGGGTGTTCGCGTACTCGATCACCTACGTGACCGTCCTGTTCGCCGCGATGAGCCTCGACGTGCTGATTCGGCACGGCGTGTCCTGACGAGGGTGTTCAGAGTGGCTTTGGGATTTCCGGCCGAGCGCCAGTTGACGGGTAGTGTCGGGCCGCGTAGGTCCCCGGTGGCCGTTCGACGTCTTCACCCCGACAAGCCCGACAAGCGAGTCCCACGTACATGACCACGATCGAATCCAGCCCTGATGCCGTCGGCGCGGCCCGTGGCGAGTCCGCGATCGGGTCTTTTCCGGTGGCGCTGGCGGCGTGGCTGACCTCGACTGATCACAAGCGGATCGGGCGAATGTTCCTCGGCGGTTCCTTCGTCGGTCTGGCGGCGACCGCGGCGCTGGGGCTGGTGCTCGGCATCGAGCGCGTCGACGGCGGCGACGTCCTCATCGACAGCGGCGCGATCCCGCAGCTGTTCCAGCTCTACCGGTTCGGGCTCGTCTCGGCCACGTTGATCCCGCTCGGCATCGGGTTGTCGATCGCCGTGGTACCCCTCCAGCTCGGCGCCCGGTCGTTGGCATTCCCGCGCCTGGCGCTGGCCGGTTTCTACGGCTGGCTGGCCGGACTCGTCCTCCTCGTCGTGGGGCTCGCCAACAACGGCGGCATCGGTGGCGGCGACGCGGACATGGTCGACCTGTTCCTCGCCGGCCACGTGCTGATGGCGATCGGGCTGATCGCGGCCGCGGTCTCGATCGCAACGTCGGTGCTCACGACGCGTGCGCCCGGCATGTCGATGCGGCGGGTACCGCTGTTCTCGTGGTCGGCGCTCATCACCGCGATCGGCGCGTTGCTCTCGCTGCCGGTCCTCGTCGGTGCCCTCGTGTTCCTGTTCGTCGATCACCGCAACGCGCGGGTCGTGTTCGGCGGCAACGTGGGGATCGGCGACTGGATCGGCTGGGCGTTCACGCAGCCGGCCACATACGTGTTCGCGCTCCCCGCCGTCGGGGTGGCAGCCGAGTTGCTCCCGGTCACGTTCGGCCGCCGTCAGGTGATGCGTGGTGTCGTGTACACCGGACTCGCGCTGGTGGGCGTCGCGGCGCTGTCGGCAGTCACCCAACAGAACGTGCACAGCTTGCCGTGGTCGGGCAGCGGGCTCGACACGGATGAGCTCGGAACCAAGTTCGACGACTTCGTGCCATTCGCGCTGTTCAACCTGCTTCCGGTGCTCGGCGTACTGATCGTGATGGCCATCGGCGCGCTCACCGCCAAGGGCGCCCGCCCGTCGATCACCTCGCCGTTCCTGTTCAGCTTCCTCGGCGTCGGGATGATCCTCGTCGGGATGCTCGGTGGCGTGCTCTATCCGATCGACGATCTCGGGCTCCAGGGCACCGTGTTCGAAGAAGGGGTGCTCGTCTACGTCGTGTACGGCACCGTGCTCAGCGTCATGGGTGGGGTCGTGTACTGGGCGCCCAAGCTCTGGGGCCGGGCGTTTCCCGACAAGCCGGTGATGGGTCTCGCCGGTCTCGGTCTGATCGCGACCGTGCTCGCGTCGCTGCCGTACTACGCGGCCGGTTTCGCCGACCAACCGGCGGCTTCACCCACCTACGAGTACGGCGGTCCGGCGGAGCTCTGGAACGCGTTGGTCCTGCTCGGACACGCGCTGATGCTGCTCACGGTGCTGGCGTTCGCCGGCCTCGGGGCCAAGGCGCTGCGTCGCGACGATCGCCCTGGCGACGATCCGTGGGACGCCCAGACGGTCGAGTGGACCACCACGTCGCCGGCACCGTTCGACAACTATGCCGAGGTGCCCGTCATCTCGTCGGCCGAACCCGCTCTCGATCGCAAGGCCTCGGAGCAGCCGTCGTGACCCTCGCCCTCCCGGCTGGGCCGACCCCGGCGCCCCGTCGCCAGATCTTCGTCGGCACGGCGCTGGCATGCGTCGCGGGCACGATGCTGATCGGTGGCCAGCTCGCGATCTGGGCGCTGATCCGCGATCGCGCGGTCGAAGCGGGCGAGCGCTTCCCCGCCAAGTTCGAGATCCCCGAGGTCGCCTCGAACGTGATGTTGATGACGCTCTACGCGCTCTGCCTGTTCGCCCAGTGGACGGTGTGGTCTGCCAAGCGCGGCGACCGCATGCATGTCGGCCTCTCGCTCGGAATCGTCGGGCTGATGGGAGTTGCGTTCGTCAACGCCCAGGCGTACGTGTACCACCGAATGGAGATGCCGATCGCCGACGGTGGATATCCGGGCATGTTCTACGCGATCACGGGCACGATGCTCGCGCTCGTGATCATCGGGCTGGTCTTCACCGCGATCACCGCCTTCCGAGCGCTCGGCGGTCGCAGCGGCGAGCTCGAGCTCGTCGCGTCACACGCCCTCTATTGGTACTTCGTAGCCGCAGCCTTCTCAGGCGTCTGGTTCCTCGTGTACGTGACGAAGTGACTTGATCGATGTTCACGACCGGCTCCAAGCTCTTGATCGGATCGAGCGTCATAGCGAGCGTCGCCGCCGCGCTCTACGGCGTCACCCAGAAGGGGACGCTCGGCACGATCGGTCTCGTCTCGGCGGCCGTCGCCCTCGTCTTCCTCGCCGCGATCAACGTGTACGTCCGCGACTCCAACGTGTCGGCGATGGACCCCGACGCCCACGCCACGGCACCGGCTGCCCGCCCGGCACCGAGCCCCAGCCTGTGGCCGCTCGCCTCCGGTCTCGGCGCGACGATGGTCGCCGTCGGCGTCGTCACGTTCCCGGCGATCACGATCCTCGGGCTCATCGTGTTGCTCGCGGCGACGGCCGAGTGGCTGGTGCAGGCGTGGAGCGAGCGGGCGTCCGCCGATCCGGCCTACAACGCGACCGTCCGCGAGCGGATCGCGCATCCGCTGGAACTGCCGATCATGGGTGCGATCGGGATCGCCGTCATCATCTATTCGATCAGCCGGGTGATGCTCGGGCTGCCCTCGAAGACGGGTGCGGTCGTCGCCTTCGTCGTCCTCGCCGCGCTCGTGTTGCTGGTGGGCACCCTGACGTCGGTGCGCCGCAGGCTGTCGACCGGCACCATCGCCGGTGTCTGCTCGATCGCGCTCGTCGCCGTCATCGCCAGCGGGGCCGCGTACGGGCTCAACGGCGAGCGCACGACACATCACCACGAGACGACAGGTGCGATCGCCGAGGACGGCGACTGCGGGGCTGACGAGACCGAAGCCGACGAGAACGCCTCGCAGAACGTCGCCGCCAAGTCGAACGTCGCGGCAACCATCACGCTCACGGCCGACGAGCAGCTCACCTACACGGTGCCCGGGTTCGACGGAGGGGGGTTCGCCGACCTCACCCTGCCACGGTCGACGTCCAACAACGTGTTGTTCCGCAACGACTCCGAAGAGCACCGGCGTCTCTCGATCGACACCGCGGGTGCGACCGCCGCAGAGGACAAGCGAGTGGTGTGCTCCGCTCTCGTCGAGGAGGGCGGTGTGCAGTTGCTCACAGTGCGGTTCGACAAGCCCAGCTTCGCGGCCGAGAACCCCTATCAGTTCACCGTTCCCGGTGTCGACGGCGCAGTGCTGCCCGTGGTGGTGCCGTGAGCCGGGCGAAGCGGTTCGGAATTGCGGCGGGCACCCTGCTGCTGGCGGCCGGATGCGCCGAAGACGCGCCGCAGGACACGTGGAAGCCAGCCGGCGAGAACGCCCAGGACATCCACGACTTGCAGTGGCCGGTGTTCCTCACCGCCGGCATCGTCGGTGTGCTCGTCATTGTGGTGCTGATCTCCGTCTTCATCCGTTTCCGCGACCGGGGTCAGCCGATCCCCGAACAGATCCACGGCAAGCCGGCTCTCGAGATCACGCTCACCGCCATCCCGGCGGTGATCATGGCCGTGATCGCCGGCTTCACGGTGCCCGCGGTGATGGCGTTGGCCGAGACCGACGACACCGAGTGCGTCGTCAACCTGACCGGCCAGCAGTGGTGGTGGGAGTACGACTACCCGGTGAGCGAGGACGGCACGATCTGCGGCGTGGCACCGACGTCAGCGGAGGCGAGCCCGATCATCACGAGTGGTCAGCTCGTGATCCCCACCGGCACCAAGGTGCTCGTCCGCGGCACGAGCCGCGACGTGATCCACAGCTTCTGGATCCCCAGACTGAACGGCAAGAAGGACATCGTGCCGGGTCGCGTTCACTACCTGCGGCTCGAGGCGGACGAGCCCGGCATCTACGCCGGTCAATGCACCGAGTTCTGCGGTCTTTCGCACTCGAACATGCGGATGGAGGCGGTGGCGCTCGAGCCCGCCGACTTCCAGCGCTGGCTCGACAACGAGCTCGAGCCCTACGCGGCGCCCGCCGCCGACACCGCGGCCGCCGAAGGTGAGACCCTGTTCATCCAGCAGTGCGCGCGCTGTCACCAGGTCAACGGGCTCGTCGACGACAAGGGCAACGACGACCCGGCCGACGATGCGATCGTCGTGTCGGCACCCGACGAGTTCGTCTGGAGCGGCGCCGCGCCGAACCTCACCAACCTCATGACCCGCAACACGTTCGCGGGCGCGACCTGGGACCTGCTGACCGAGAACTGCCGCGACGACGTTTGGAACGCGACACCGGCCGAGTTCGGCGCGAAGTATCTGGAGGGCGTCACCGCAGAATGTCTCAACGAGGTCGACTTGCGCGAGTGGTTGCGCGACGCTCCTGCCAAGAAACCGATGTACGCCGATCCCGAGGAGCTCGAAGCAACCGACGGCAAGTTCCGTGGCATGCCCTATCTGGCTCTGTCGGAGAACCAGATCGACGTGCTCCTGGCGTACTTGATCGAGCGGAAATGATGGGAGCGAACTGAGATGGCGATCATCGAACGTCCAACCCCAGCACTCACCACACCGGCACCGGTCGTCGTCACCGCCGAGTCGTCGTACGGCGTGTTCCGCCGGCCCGTCCACTCGACCGGTTGGCGCTCGTGGGTGTTCACGATCGACCACAAGAAGCTCGGGATCATGTACGGCGTCACCGCCATGTTCTTCTTCCTGCTCGGCGGCGTGGAGGCCCTGCTCATCCGGGCCCAGCTCGCCGGACCGGACGGCACGATCCTGTCGGCCGACAAGTACAACCAGATGTTCACCATGCACGCCACGACGATGATCTTCCTCTTCGTCATGCCGATGGTCGCAGGGTTCGCCAACTACCTCCTGCCGTTGCAGATCGGTGCCCGTGACGTCGCGTTCCCGCGCATCAACGCCTTCGGTTTCTGGACGCTTCTCTTCGCCGGCATCTTCCTCAACACGTCATGGTTCCTCGGCGGCGCGCCCGACGGTGGCTGGTTCATGTACGCACCGAACTCCTCCGTGCCGTTCTCGCCGTCGAACGGCGTCGACTTCTGGGCGCTCGGGCTGCAGATCGCCGGTCTCGCTTCACTGACCGGTGCGCTCAACCTGATCGTCACCGTCATCAACATGCGGGCCCCGGGCATGTCGCTGATGAAGATGCCGATCTTCACGTGGATGGCTCTGGTCGTTCAGTTCCTGCTGGTGTTCGCGATCCCGGTGATCACCGTGGCGCTGTTCCTCCTGATGTTCCAGCGTTCGTTCGACGCCACGTTCTTCTCGGTCGAAGCGGGCGCCGACCCATTGCTGTGGCAGCACCTGTTCTGGATCTTCGGCCACCCCGAGGTGTACATCCTCGTGCTGCCGTCGTTCGGCATCGTGTCCGAGGTGCTCCCGGTCTTCTCCCGCAAGCCGTTGTTCGGCTACCCGTTCGTGGTGTTCTCCGGCGCCGCGATCGGCTTCGTCGGGTGGGGGGTGTGGGCCCACCACATGTTCGCTTCCGGGCTCGGACCGATCAGCGTCGCCGTGTTCTCGATCTCGACGATGGCGATCGCCATCCCGACGGGCGTCAAGATCATCAACTGGACGCTCACGATGTGGGGCGGGAAGCTCAAGTTCACCACCGCGATGCTCTTCGCCATCGGCCTGATCATCGAGTTCACGATCGGCGGTCTCTCGGGCGTGACCCACTCGGTCGCGCCGTCCGACACGCAGCAGACCGACACCTACTACATCGTCGCCCACTTCCATTACGTGCTGTTCGGCGGCGCGATCATGGGCTTCTTCGCCGGCCTCTACTACTGGTGGCCGAAGATCTTCGGCAAGATGCTCGACGAGCGGCTCGGCAAGTGGAACTTCTGGTTGATGGTCATCGGCATGAACCTCACGTTCGGCCCGATGCACATCGTCGGACTGCAGGGGCAGCCACGGCGCATGTACCAGCACACCGAGGCCCGCAACGGCGAAGGCTTCTTCAACATCGGGTTCTGGAACCTGATTGCCTCGGTCGGGGCGTTCATCATCGCCATCGGGGTCCTGCTGTTCCTCATCAACGTGTACAAGTCGCACCGCAAGGGCACCCCGCCGGCACCACTCGACCCGTGGGACGCGCGCAGCCTCGAGTGGATGACCACCAACCCGCCCAAGGAGCACAACTTCGACCAGATCCCCACCGTGCACGCGCTCGACGAGTTCTTCCACCGCAAGTACGAGGACCGCGGCACCGAGGATCACCACGACTACCACCAGGTGGCCACCGCGGAGGACGTCATCGCCGAGCAGGAGGCCAACGCCGACGCACACATCCACATGCCGTCACCGTCGTACTGGCCGTTCGTCGTCGCCTTCTCGCTCCCGATCATGGGTTACGGGATCCTCTACAGCACGATGTTGATCATCGTCGGCGGCGCGATCGCGCTGCTCGGCCTGTTCGGCTGGGCGCTCGAGCCCTCGACGGCCATCGAATCCGACTACGACCCGCCACCGCCCGACGGCCCCGTCTCGACGGAGGTGGTCGTCAGTGGCTGATGTCGCGGTTCACGAACCGACCGTGCACGGCGACGGCCCCGACGACGCGCACGGCGACGCCCACGGAACCCACTACTCGTCGACCGGCTTGTCGAACAACAAGCTCGGGATGTGGCTGTTCCTCGGTTCGGAGTGCCTGCTGTTCGGCGGCCTGATCAGCACCTACATGCTGTATCGGGGCCGGCACTCGCAGAACCTCGGGCCCGACCAGCTCTGGGACATCCCGTTCACGTCGTCGTCGAGCTTCGTGCTGCTGATGAGCTCGTTGACGATGGTGCTCGCCGTTTCGGCGGCGAAGCGTGGCGACGACCGCAACACCAAGTTGTGGTTGTCGATCACGGCGTTGCTCGGATCGCTGTTCGTCGCCGGCCAGGTGTACGAGTTCACGACGTTCTACCGCGAGGGCCTGGGGTACACGACCAGCCTGTTCTCGTCGAGCTTCTACACGCTCACGGGCTTCCACGGCGTCCACGTATCGGTCGGCATCATCATGCTGATGGCGCTCGTGGGGATGATCACCAAGGACCGCATCCACGGCGACAAGGCGGAGGTCGTCGAGTTGATCGGTTTGTACTGGCACTTCGTCGACATCGTGTGGATCCTGATCTTCACCCTCGTCTACTTGATCCCGGCATGAGCACCGACATGACTGGCGATCCCGCACACGACGGCACCGCTGCCGACACCCACGCCTCGCCCGCCTCACACGACTCGTCGCACGGCCTCACCGACATGGGGTACGTACAGGTCGCCGTTGCTCTGGCGATCATCACGGGTCTGGAGGTGTGGGCCAGCTACACCGACTGGTTGGGTCCGGCGTTCCTTCCGATCCTGCTCGTGCTGATGATCGTGAAGTTCTTCAGCGTCGTGCTGTTCTTCATGCACCTGCGCTTCGACTCGAAGATCTTCAGCGCCCTGTTCTACGCCGGCCTGTTCCTCGCCGTCGGCGTGTACATCGTCGCCCTCTTCACGTTCCACTTCTTCGACGGCTGACGGCGGCGAAGGCGTGGTGATGTCGGTGCTGGCCCAGGCGTCGCTCACCGCCGATCCGTTCCGATTCGCGTGGCATCCCGAGGTGTGGGTGCTCATCGCGTTCCTGACCGGCGCCTACGTGTACATGGTGCGCGTGATCGGCCCGCACGCCGTGGCGTTCGGCCAACCGCCCGTCAGCCGGCGCCAGTGGTGCTACTTCGGTGCTGCGATGTTGCTGCTGTGGGCGGCCAGCGACTGGCCGGTCCACGACATCGGCGAGCAGTACCTGTACTCGGCGCACATGTTGCAGCACATGATGCTCAGCTACTTCCTCCCACCGTTGGCGTTGCTCGCCACTCCGGCCTGGCTGCTGCGAGCACTGATCGGCAGCGGCCGGCTGTACAGCGCGGTGCGGTGGCTGTGTCGGCCGATCGCGGCCGGGGTGATCTTCAACCTGGCGGTGATGGTGACGCACGTTCCCGGCGTCGTGAACGCATCGGTCGAGAGTGGTCCGCTGCACTACGGACTGCACGTCCTCGTCGTCACGACATCGCTGCTGATGTGGATGCCGGTCGTCGGTCCGTTCGAGGAGTTCCACCTCGGCCCCGCCGGCAAGACGATCTACTTGTTCCTGCAGTCGGTGGTCCCGACCGTGCCGGCCGGTTGGCTGGTGTTCGCCGAGGGCGTCGTCTACAAGCACTACGGCGAACAACCGGTCCGCGTGTGGGGCATCAGCCCGACCGACGACCAGCAGATCGCGGGGGCGATCATGAAGGTCGGCGGTGGCATGTTCCTGTGGGCGATCGTGATCTACGTGTTCTTCAAGAAGTTCGCCTCGTCGTACGGAGAGTCGCACGACTACCACCGCGGGGTTCAGATGCCGACCGCCGAGATCACCGGCCACGACGAGGACCCGCTCACCACGGCCGACGTCGAGCGCGAGTTCGCCCGCGTTCCGGCCACCCCGGAACCCACCTGACCGGCTCGCGGCCCGACCGGTAGCCTCCACGCGACTGTGATCGACGTCCGACTGCTGCGTACCGACCTCGAGGGAGTCCGCGCCGCGCTCGGCCGGCGCCGCGACCCGGCGCTGCTCACGATCGTCGACCACGCCGCCGGGCTCGACGCCCGCCTCCGCGACATCACCGTCGAGCGCGACGCGATCAGAGCCAGGGTCAACGAGATGTCGAAGGATGTCGGCCGGCTGCGTCGCGAGGGAGACATCGCGGCCGCCGAGTCGTTGCAGGCGGAGAGCCGGATGCTCGGCGATGAGGAACGCGTGCTCGCTGCCGAACACGACACGGTGAGCACCGCCCTTCGCGACGACCTGCTGGTGATCCCCAACCTGCCCCACCCCGACGCGCCCGAGGGTGGTGGCGGCGACGACAACCCGGTCGTGAGGGGTCCGTTCGTTCCCGAGTCGTTCCCCGAGCATCAGCGGGTGCCGCACTGGGAGACCGCCACCGGGCTCGGAATCCTCGACAACGAACGCGCCACCAAGATCTCGGGGTCGATGTTCACGATGCAGCGCGGCGCCGGCGCCACGCTCAGCAGGGCGCTGTGCCAGCTCGCCCTCGATCGCAACGCCGACGCGTTCGAGGAGATCCGCCCGCCGTCGCTCGTGTCGACGGCGACGCTCACCGCAACCGGACACCTGCCCAAGTTCGCCGACGACGCGTTCGCGATCGAAC
>DATMDV010000018.1:0-7043 GCA_035557475.1 Ilumatobacteraceae bacterium | reverse complement strand
TTTCGTCATGACGAAATCATGCCACCCCACCGGTTCTGTCTGCGTCATACGCGCCGACACCCCTACCTTCGACGTTCGGCACCGGTTCATCAGCCGGCGATGATGTGGTCGAGGCGGAGGTCGGGTTCGTCGGACTCGATTCTCGCCAGCCGGTAGCGGCTCTCGAACAGCGCCACCAGCTCGCCGTCGCCGCGCTCCATGACCCGGATCCCACTGATCTCACGGAGCCGACCGGCCGACGAGGCGTCGGTGAGGCGGATCGCCTCGTACGGCGAGCTCAACACCTCGATCGGCGCGCCGAACTCGACGTCGAGTCGGTTGGCGAAGACCTCGAACTGGAGCTGGCCGACGGCGGCCAGGACGGGGGCGCTGTCGCCCATGTCCGGATCTCGCAGCACCTGCACCACACCCTCCTCGTCGAGCTGCGCCAGCCCACGGCGGAACTGCTTGAAGCGGCCCGAGTCGAGTGGGCGTGCCGACGCGAACACCTCCGGCGAGAAGCGCGGGATCGGCGGGAACTCGACCGGGTCGCCGTCGTAGAGGGAGTCACCGATGTTGAGCCCGTTGGCGTTGACGAGCCCGACCACGTCGCCCGGGTACGCCACGTCGACGGTCGACCGCTCGGCGCCGAACACCGTCGATGCGTACTTGGTGGCGAACGGTTTGCCGGTGCGCGCCGACGTCATGACCATTCCCCGCTCGAAGCGCCCCGAACAGATCCGCACGAACGCGATGCGGTCGCGGTGCGAGCGGTCCATGTTGGCCTGGACCTTGAAGACGAACGCCGAACACGGTGCGTCGATCGGCCGCGGAATGCCTTCGATGTCGAGACGGGGACTCGGCGCTGGCGCCAGGTCGATGATCGCCTCCAGCAGATGGCGCACGCCGAAGTTGGTGAGCGCCGAGCCGACGAACACCGGTGTCGACTCCCCCGCCAGGAACGAGGCGGGATCGACGTCGGCACCGATCGCATCGAGGAGGCCACACTCGTCGACGGCGCGTGACCAGGCACTCCCCTCCTCCGCGGCCGCCCGCTCGGCGTCGACGTCCTCCTCCGGCGCGATCGCCGACCCGCGGGTTGTACGCGTGAACCGGATGAAGCGCCCCGTTCGCCGATCGATCACGCCGTGGAACTCGCCAGGCAAGCCGACCGGCCACGTGGCAGGCGTCGGGCGCAGGTCGATCTGCTTCTCGATCTCGTCGAGCAGCTCGAGCGGGTCGCGGCCCGGGCGGTCGAACTTGTTGAGGAACGTCAGCACCGGCAGTCCGCGCGACCGGCACACCTCGAACAGCTTCAACGTCTGCGGTTCGATGCCCTTGGCGCTGTCGAGCACCATCACGACGGCGTCGACCGCGGCGAGCACCCGGTACGTGTCCTCCGAGAAGTCGCGGTGGCCCGGCGTGTCGAGCAGGTTCAGCACATGATCGCGAAACGGGAACTGCAACGCGGTCGACGAGATCGAGATGCCGCGCTTCTGCTCCATCTCCATCCAGTCGCTGGTCGTCGCCCGGCGCCCTGACCGCGCTTTGACGGCGCCCGCCTCACCGACGGCGCCGGCGTACAGCAGGAACTTCTCGGTGAGCGTCGTCTTGCCGGCGTCCGGGTGGCTGATGATGGCGAACGTTCGGCGCCGTCGCGTCTCGTTCGCGGTCACCAGGTCGAGGCTATCGACGGCGGGCGCTCACGATTCGGTGAGTGAACCGGCCGCCCGCCACGCGTCCTCCACCCGATCGAGCCGGCTCGAAGCAGACGACCGCAGCCGCCCGGCGACCTCCGTGACGACGAGGTTCAAGAGCGCGAGTGTGCCGACATGGCTGTCGAACGGCCCGACCGATCCCGCGGACAGCACGAACGTGCGGTCGGCGCTGGCGGCGAGCGGCGAGAGGTAACTGTCGGTCAGCGCCGCGATCCACATCCCCCGCTCGCGCGTCGTCGCAACCGTGTCGAGCACCCAGCGGTCGTAACGCCGAACGTCGATCACGACCACGGTGGTCGACGGCGCCAGCAGGCTGACGTCGCGACGAATCGCGACCTCGTTGCCGCCGAGCCTGCTGACCCCCGGCCGAAGCAGCGCCAGTTCGTCGATGAACTGACGAGCAATGCCATCGGAGGCATCGCCGGAGATCACCACCACGGGCAGGGCGAGATCGCAGAGTCGCACCACCAGCTCCGTCAACGCCTCGTTGTCGACACCGTCGAGCGTCGCCTGGACGTTGCCAAGCTCGGTCGCCAGATGGCGGTCCATCATCCCGTCGCCGATCTCGTCGCGGATCCGGTCGGCGGCCGGGCGCAGCTGGTGGAGCAGATCGCGTTGCACGGACGACTGGAGGTCGGTGTAGCCGTCGAACCCGAGCTTGCCGGCGAGCCGCACGACCGTCGCCGCGCCCGCCCCCGCGGCGAGTGCCAGGTCGGCGACGGTGCCGAAGCCCACCGCTTGGGGTCGAGCCAAAATCGCCTCGGCGACGCGACGTTCGGCGGTCGTCAGCTCATTGCCGGCCGCCCGAATGCGCTCCGCGACCTCCATGGGCCGCGACGGTAGCGCGGTGCCGAACGACCTCGAAGAAGCACGGACATACTGGTGCAGTGACACTGCCGCCCGCCCCTCGATGCTCGTTCGCCAGCGACAACTTCGCAGGTGCCCATCCGCGCGTCCTCGACGCCGTTGTCGCCGCGAACACGGGCCACGTCATGGCCTACGGCGCAGACGTGCACACGGCTGAATGCGAGGCCCGCTTCCGCGAGCTGTTCGGTCCGTCCGCACAGACGTTCCTCGCGTTCACGGGGACCGGAGCCAACGTGCTCGCCCTGGCGACGATGTTGAAGCCGGCCCAGGCGGTGGTGTGCACCAACTGGTCGCACATCGCGGTCGACGAGACGGGCGCGCCCGAGCGCATCCTCGGCGCCAAGCTGATCGACCTCCCGAGCGTCGACGGCAAGCTCCACCCGGAACAACTCGACGAGCTCAGCCACCTGATCGGCGTGATCCACCATGCCCAGCCCGGCGTCGTCTCGCTGACGCAGAGCACCGAGCTCGGAACGCTCTACACGCCGGACGAGGTCGCGGCGCTGTGCGAGACCGCGCACCGGTTGGGGATGTCGGTGCACGTCGACGGCGCGCGGATCGCCAACGCGGTGGCCGCGCTCGGGGGCACGGTCGCCGCGCTGCGGTCGCTCACCGTCGACGCCGGTGTCGACGTGCTCAGCTTCGGTGGTACGAAGAACGGGTTGCTCGGCGGCGAGGCGGTCGTCTACCTGAACTCTGAGATGGCGACCGTCGCCCCGTTCGTTCGCAAGCAGGTGACCCAGCTGGCGTCGAAGATGCGCTTCGTCGCCGCCCAGTTCAACGCCCTGCTCGACGACGGCTTGTGGATCGAGTTGGCGACCCACGCCAACGAGATGGCGGCCCTTCTCCACCGTCGCACGGTCGACATCGACGGCGTCGAGCTCGGCGCGCTCCCCCGCGTCAACAGCCTGTTCCCGCGGCTCCCCGCGGCAGCGATCGAACCGTTGCGCGAGTGGTGCTTCTTCTGGGACTGGGAGGTCAGCACCCATCAGGTTCGCTGGATGACCGCGTGGGACACGACCGTCGACGACGTCGAGGTGTTCGCGGAGGGTGTGGCGAAGATCCTTGCAACGTGCAATTGACCACAGAATTGTCGACCGTTTAGTGTGCGGAGTGGGGGTATCGGGGTAAGAACGGTCGAGCAGGGGGCTTCGATGGTTGCAGTCGAGATCGTCAGCACACGGCAGCAAACCGACGACGATTGGATGCGGGACGCTGCGTGCAAGGGTCTCACGCACCTGTTCTTCCCGTCGCCCGCCGAACGCCCGCAGGCGCGTGAGCGTCGCGAAGCGACGGCCCGCCAGGTGTGTCGCGGCTGTGCCGTCAACGCCACCTGCCGCGATTTCGCTCGATCGCAGCACGAGTACGGGTTCTGGGGAGGCGAGAGCGAGGACGAACGCCACGCCGCCGGTTACCGCCTGATCGCCCCGATCGGCGTGCGCGCCCGCTCCGCCGGCTGATCCGACGCCGCAACGACGACTGCCGACGGCCAGCTACGGTCGGCGCCGATGTTCGACGTCTGCGTTGTCGGCAGCGCCAACCTCGATCTCGTCGCCACGGCCGCTCGCGCACCGGCACCGGGCGAGACGGTGCTCGGCCACTCGTACGCGGAACACGCCGGCGGCAAGGGCCTCAACCAGGCGGTCGCCGCCGCACGCTCCGGCGCCCACACGGCGTTCCTCGGTGCGCTCGGCACCGATGCCGCCGGGGTTCTTCTTCGCCAGGTGCTCGAGCTCGACGGGATCGACCACGCGGGAGTCCGCGTCGACAGCAACCTTCCCACCGGTCGAGCGCTGATCACGGTCGGCGACGACGGCGAGAACTCGATCGTCGTCGTGCCGGGCGCCAACGCCGCGGTCGTCGTCGACTCGATGCCGCCCGCGCGTGTGGTGCTGGCCCAGCTCGAGATCCCGCTCGACGCGGTGATCGACGCGTTCCGGCGGGGGCGGGCGTCGGGAGCCGCGACCGTGCTCAATCCGGCCCCCGCGGCCGAGCTCCCCGACGAGCTGTTGGCCCTGACCGACGTCGTGGTGCCCAACGAGCACGAGGTGACGCTGCTCGGTGGCCCGGAGCAACTGCTCGGACGCGGACCGGAATCGGTGGTCGTCACGCTGGGCGGCGAGGGTGCGAGGTGGTACTCGAGCACCGGGTCGGTGGCGGTCCCGTCCCTCCCCGTGGAGCCGATCGACACCACGGGCGCCGGCGATGCGTTCTGCGGGTCGCTCTGCGCCCGGCTCGCGGCAGGCGATCAGATCGACGTGGCACTCATCTGGGCAGCCGCCGCCGGAGCGCTCGCCACCACCGTGGCGGGAGCCGTCCCGTCATTGCCGCACGCGGCGTCGATCGTGGCCGCCCTCGCCGAACGCCGCTGAGTCGCTGAATGCCATTGCTGAAGTACGGCATCACTCGATGCGGCGCAAACCGGCTCGGTACCTGATCGCCCGGGCGACGTAGTTCTCCGACCCGCTGCTGATGTCCTCGGGTCGCGCCCGACCCTCTTTGATGGTCGCTGGGGCGCCGACGGCGATCGCCCCGCTCGGCACGTCGACGTCGTAGAGCACGACCGCGTTGGCGGCGACGATCGCCCCGCTGTGCACGATGGAGCGATGCAGCACGATCGCCCCATTGGCGACCATCGCGCCGTTCTCGATGGTGCACCCCTCGAGATGCGCGATGTGACCGATCACACAGTCGTCGCCCACGATCGTCGGATGCTCGGCGGTCACGTGCAGCACGCTGTTGTCCTGGATGCTCGTGCGCTCGCCCACGACGATGTACCCGTCGTCGCCGCGGAGCACCGCGCCCGGCCAGACCGAGCTCCCGGCCCCGATCGTCACCGAGCCGATCACGACCGCGTCGGGATGCACATAGGCGTCGGGGTGGATCGACGGGATCTGGTCGTCGAGGGCGTAGATCGGCACATGACGAACGTACCGGAGCGCGGCGTCGCCGATACGGATGAACCCGAGCCGCGAATGCAGGGGGTACCGTTGATTCCCATGCCCCGCAGGATCGACATCGAGCTCACGAGTTCGCGTCCCGACGGCAGTTGGACGTGGCGCGCCTCGGGCGCCCGTGAGCCGAGGGGCGTGGTCGACGCATCGGTCCTGCCCGGTCAGCCGAAGGTCGGCGACGAGTTCAAGGTCGAGGTCGAGCAGGAGATCGACGGCATCACGGTGCTGTCGGTCGTCCACGGCCGCCAGAAGGTCGACAAGGAGGCAGTGCTCGAGCTGTTGCCGAGCGAGCAGCCGTTCGAGCCAGTCATCCAGCAGCGCGCCGAACGCGACCGCACCGACACCGGCGATCGCCGGGGCGGCAAGCGACCCGAGCGACCTCGACGCGACGGCGACGGCGGCGACCGGCCCAAGCGTCCCGACCGTACCGCCCGGGGGCCACGCGGCGATCGCCGTCCCGAGCGTGCCGCGCGCGGCGAGCGCACCGACCGGACCGATCGCGGCGAGCATCGCGAGTCGCGCCCCGAGCGGACGCGTCCCCACTTCACTCCCCCACCAGAGCTCCCGCAGCGCCCCAAGCCGAAGCGGCTGCGTCCCGGCAAAGCCAACCGGACGGCCGTGCTCGACGCGCTGCCAGAGGAGCAACGCCCGATCGCCGAGCTCGCCATCCAGGGCCTGGCCGCGGTGCGCCAGCGTCTGCGCGATGACAACCAGAAGCTCACCGCCGAAGGCAAGGCACCAATGCCGGAGGGCAGCGTGCTCAAGATGGCCGAGGAGCTCCTCCCGAGGCTGCGTGTCGCCGAGTGGCTCGACCGGGCCGAGGCCGCGCGCGGCCAAATCGAGCACCTCGACCTGCGCGACCTCCGGAGCGTCGTGGCGTCGTCGGACGATCCGATGGTCGCCCGCGACGAGACGACACGCCAGCTCGCCGGCGAGCTCAAGACCGCGCTCGCCACGAAGCAGGAGCAGGAGCTGCAGCTGTGGTTCGGCGACATCGACGCCGCGCTGCGCGTCGGCCGGGTGATTCGTGCACTCCGGCTGTCATCGCAGCCGCCGAAGGCGGGCGTGGTGTTCCCGACCGAGCTCGCCCAGCGGCTGACCGACGGTGCCAACGCGTCGCTCACCCCGACGGACGGCGCCGAGCGGTGGTGCGCCGTGCTCGAAGCGGCGGCCTTCTCACCGATCCGCACCCACGTCGCCCCGAGCGGGGTCCCCGCGACGGTGGCCGACGAGCTGCGCCAGACGGTCACCCGCCTGGCGCCGGCGCTGCCACAGGTGGCGGCGATGTTCGGCATCGAGCCGGCGGCCAACGCGTCGATGCCCAAGCCGCTGCGCCCGACAGCACGCCCGAAGCCGACCAAGCCCCGCAAGGCGGTCGACCCGGCGCCCGCCGCCAAGCCTCGGCGCGAGCGAGCGGTCGAGGTGCAAGAGCCCGCAGCGGCCTCTTCGTCACCGCCCGCCGCGCCCGACGCTGATCACAGTGACCAGGCCGAGCCGAGTGCCGACGAAACGACGACCCCGGAAC
>DATMDV010000017.1:0-8990 GCA_035557475.1 Ilumatobacteraceae bacterium | reverse complement strand
GCCGACGCGGTCCGCGCCGCGGCTCGTCGCCAGTTCGCCCACGGAGCCGACCTGGTCAAGGTCATGGCCACCGGGGCGATGCTGTCGTCGGAGACCGAAGACGCGCGAGCGATCCAGTACACGCTCGAGGAGTTGAAGGCCGCGGTCGAGATCGCCCGCGACAACCACAAGCATGTCGCCGCCCACTGCCATGCGCTGCTGGGCCTCGAGAACGCGGTCGAGGCTGGCGTCGACAGCATCGAGCACGGCACGTTCGCCGACGACTCGGTGCTGATGCGGATGGCGGAGCAGGGCACGGCGCTGGTGCCGACGATCTGCGCCGGTGAACTGCTGTTCCGCGACCTCGACGTGGTGGCGTCGATGCCGGAGCACCTGCGCAAGCGGATGGTGGAGTTCAACGACGTGCACACCGCCGCCGTGCGCCGCGCCCACGAGCTGGGCGTGACGATCGCGATGGGCACCGATGCCGGCACGCCGGGCAATCACCACGGTCTGAACCCCCACGAATGCGTGTTCATGGTCGAGCAGTGCGGGCTCTCGCCGGCGGCGTCGATCCGATCGGCCACGCTCGACGCCGCCCGGCTCCTGCGTCAGGACCATCAGCTCGGCGTACTCGACGTGGGCGCCTACGCCGACGTGATCGCTGTCAACGGCAATCCCCTCGACGACATCCACGAACTGACACGTGTGGCCGTGGTCGTCGCGGCCGGGACGGTCGTCCGCAACGATCGTGCGTCAACGTGACGGATCGCGACCGGTGAACGCGATGAGACGGTCCTGCTCGCTGCGCGAGCTGCCGGCGGCGCCGAGCTCTACCGCTGCGCCATATCGGCCAGGTTGACGCATCGTCTCCTGATCCCGCGCCGCGTACCCGGCATAGACCAGTCGCACGGCGCTCGGATCGAGCGCGTCGTCGAGTCCGGCGGCGCGAGCGATGTCCCAGGTGTGCACGAGCGTGTCGGCGCACATCAGCCCGATGTAGTCGTCGAGGGTCATCTCGCCGAGCGACGACTTGATCGGTGTCTGCAACGCGCCGCGCCGATCGGTCGCCGACAGATAGCGGTCGCGGATCTCGCGGAAAGCCTCGACCGGATCGTCTCCGGCAATGGTGGCGACGTCACCGAACGCGTCGACGAGTGCTCCCACTCCGCTGCGGGCGGCGACGTTGTTGACGACGCCCATCGCGTGTCCAGCGACTTGTCGGGTGGTCCATTCCGCGCACGGCGACTGGTTCTCCCACGCGTCGGTCGGCACGGAGCGCAGCACGTGCTCGAACCCGAACAGGATCGCCGTGTACAGCCGCAGGTTCTCGCTCATCCTCGGACAGTACGGCAGACCCGCGCGAGAGGTCGCCAGGAGCACGCGCCGGCATCACCGCAGCCGGATCCGGTACGGCACGAGGATTACGTGCCGGTTGGCGGGGGCGCGGGGCCGACACCGCGGAAATAGTCGAGGATGGGCTCGGAACCGTCGCCCAGGCGCAGGATCGATTGGTCGCCGACGGTGTCGCCGTACACCGGGAGTGTGTAGGTGTCGAGCTTCTCGGCGGCTGCCCGACGCAGCGCTTCGCCCGCCCTGATCGGGTCGACAGAGGCATCGATGCGCACCGAGGAGACGACAGCGTCGAGCACCCCACCGGAACCGAACGGAGACGACTGGACGGTTTCGAGGGCGCCATTGACGGCCGCTCGCATGAACAACTGCTGGCGTTCGATACGACCCAGGTCGGCACGCGCGTCGATCCGCCAGTCGCCTTCGCGGAACTCCTCGTAGTAGCGGCTCCGGGCGAACGCCAGCGATTGGACGCCGTCGAGCTTCTGGCAGCCCGGTTGCAGCGACAGCCCGGTGTGGAGGTCGCGGGTGGCGAACTCGATGCAGAGCTCGACGCCACCGATCTGATCGATGATCCGCTTGAACCCCACGAAGTCGACCTCGACGTAGTGGTGGATCGGGATCCCCAACGACTCGGTGATCGTCGACGCCAGCCGTTGCGGGCCTTCGGAGTAGGCGCTGTTGATCCGGCCCGACTCCCCCGTGCCGGCGATGTCGACCCACAGGTCGCGGGGCAGGCTGAGGAGCGCCGCCCCGCCGTCCTTCTCGCGGCGCAGGATCATGATCGTGTCGCTGCGGCGCCCGCTGACCTCCGACGCGTCGCCGATCCCACCGAAGTCGGGTGAGTTGGGATCGACGCCCTCGCGCGTGTCGGAACCGACGAGCAGGTAGTTCTCGGCCGGACCGTCGTCGGGCACCGAGGTGAGCACCAGCTCGAGACCGTCGACCCGGACGATGTCGTCGGTGCGCCGGTCGGCAGCGCGGAGAACACCGGTCGTGCCTGCGACGCCCACGACACCGGCGAGGAACACCATCAACGGGATGGGGCTCCGGACGCGCCGGCGACGACGGGCCGCTGGGGGGTCGGCCATGATCACGGTCCGAAACGGTACCGGCCCGAACAGTCGGGGTGTTGGCACTCCCGTTCGAGCAGCGGTTGTCTCAGGCTGGCGGTCCGGCGTCGCGCACGTGCACGACGTCGCCGACGTCGAGGCGGTGCGTGAGCCCGCAGGTGTCGACGACGACCAACCGTCCGTCGCCTGCGATGTCGACGGCCCTGCCCTCGATCCTGCCTCCGGGCACCTGGACTTCGACTCGCCGCCCCAGCGTGGCGAGCGCGCCACGGTACCGGTCGCCGATGTCGGCGGGCAGCGCGTCGAACGCTGTCAGGAGCTCCACCAGCACGTCGAGCGGCCCCGGTCGCGCGCCCGACCCGACCGCGCTGTGCACGGACACCGCGCCGTCGGGCGCCCAGCCCACGTTGAGCCCGAGCCCGACGACGATCGACCCGTCAGCTGCCCGCTGAGCGAGGATCCCGGCCAGCTTGCGCTCGTCGGCGAGCAGATCGTTCGGCCATTTCAGCACTGCACCGACGCCGGCGGTCGCACGGCAGGCGTCGATCGCCGCCAGTCCCATCCGCTGCGTCAGTATCGAGGCGGGGGACGGCACCGTCCGGAACAGGATCGACACCAGCAGGTTGACGCCGGGCGGCGCCTCCCAGCGCCGGTCGAGGCGGCCGCGACCCGCCGTCTGGTGGTCGGCCACGAGCACACTGCGATCGGGCGCACCGGTGGCGGCGGCCTCCAGCAGGTCGTCGTTCGTGCTGCCGGTCGTCGGAACGTGCGTGACGTGCCATCCGGCGGGCCACGCACGGTCGGGCGCCGCGCCGTCGGGCGGCGTGCGGTCGGCAACACCCATGGCACGTACATTGTCAGGCGTGCTGCAAAAGATCCTGATCGCCAACCGTGGCGAGATCGCCGTGCGTGTGATCCGCGCCGCTCGTGAGCTCGGCATCGAGACCGTCGCGGTCTACTCCGAGCTCGATCGGGACGCATTGCACGTCCGGCTCGCCGACGAGGCGTTCGCACTCGGCGGTCAGACGGCAGCCGAGAGCTACCTCAACACCGACGCGATCCTCGGTGCGATCCGCGACAGCGGCGCCGACGGCGTCCATCCCGGCTACGGGTTCTTCTCCGAGAACGCCGACTTCGCGCGCGCGATCACCGAGATGGGCGTGGCGTTCATCGGCCCACCCCCGTCGGCGATCACCGAGATGGGCGACAAGGTCTCGAGCCGCTTGGCTGCCCAGCGCGGCGGGGCGCCGATCGTCCCTGGCACGACGGAGTTCGCGTCGGGTCCGGAAGACATCGTCGCGTTCGGTGAGGCGAACGGGTGGCCGCTCGCGATCAAGGCCGCGTTCGGCGGTGGCGGTCGGGGGATGAAGGTCGTGGAGTCGGCGGCGGAGGTCGCCGATGCGATGGCGAGTGCACAGCGCGAGGCGAAAGGCTTCTTCGGGCGCGACGAGGTGTACGTCGAGCGGTACCTGACGTGGCCGCGTCACGTCGAGGTGCAGATCGTCGGGGACCAGCAGGGCGACGTGGTGTGGATCTCGACGCGTGACTGTTCGGCGCAGCGGCGCCATCAGAAGTTGATCGAGGAAGCGCCGGCCCCCGGGCTGCCCGACGGGGTGGAGGCGGCGATGGGCGAGGCGGCGGTGAAGGCCGCCAAGGCGGTCGGTTACTACAACGCCGGCACCGTGGAGTTCATCTACCAGGACGGCGACTTCTTCTTCCTCGAGATGAACACGCGTCTGCAGGTCGAGCACCCCGTCACCGAGGTGATCACCGGACTCGACCTCGTCGAGTGGCAGATCCGGGTCGCGTCCGGCGAGCCGCTGCCGATGACACAGGACGAGGTGCTGGCCCTGCGCCGCGGCCATGGCATCGAGATCCGGATCAACGCCGAGGACCCGGCCGGCGGACGGTTCCTCCCGTCGCCGGGCCGCATCACCAAGCTCGTCGCGCCCGATGGCTTCGGCGTGCGTTTCGACAGTGGCTACGAGTCGGGCGACGAGATCAGCCAGTTCTACGACAACCTCGTCGGCAAGGTCATCGTCTGGGGCAAGGACCGCGACACCGCGATCGCGCGTGCCATCCGCGCCCTCGACGAGATGACGGTCGAGGGTGTCGCGACGACCATCCCCGCCGATCTCGCGATCCTTCGCCACTCCGACTTCGTGGCCGTCGAGCACTCGACGAGATGGGTCGAGCAGAGCCTCGATCTGTCGGACGTGGCGACGGCTGTGACCGCACCTCCGGACGATGTCGACGGAACCACCGAGCCGCTCGTGCAACGGCGCACCACGGTCGAGGTGAACGGCAAGCGGTTCGACGTGACGATGTGGGTGCCAGAGGGGGCCACCACCGCCGCCCCTGCCAAGGCCGCCAAGCCGAAGCGCGCCGGCGGTGCGGGTGGAGCGGCGGGCGGCGGGAGCGGTGACGTGACCGTGCCGATGCAGGGAACGATCGTCAAGGTCCTGGTCGAAGTCGGTCAGGCGGTCGACGTCGGCCAGGGCGTCGTGGTGCTCGAGGCGATGAAGATGGAGAACCAGATCAACGCCGAGAAAGCCGGCACGGTCAAGGCGATCAAGGTCGCCCCCGGCGACACCGTCGGCGGTGGCGACGTCGTCGCCGTCATCGAGTAGACACCGCCGCGGCGCGGCGCTCGCGACGGATCACCTTGAACGCGACGAGGGCGGCGAGGATGACACCCGTCAGCAGCACGGCGTGGCCAGTGAATGCGGCCGCCATCACCACGATCGCGACGCCGACCACGAGCGACCCGTCGACCAGGCGTCGCTGGGCCGCGACGTCGCGCAGCAGCCAGAGTGCAAGCAGGTAGGTGGCGACGGGGATCGTCACCGTGAGTCCGGCGGTGAGCGAGGTGACGCCGCCCTCGTCGCCAGCGTGATGGGTCGCGTGGTCGACCGACACGACCAGGCCGGCGCCCACCGCGGCTGCGGCGGCGAAGATCGCGTAATGGCCGTATCCCCACACGAACGCCATTCGGAGCGAGTCGAGCTCGACGCGACCGGCGAGATCGAAGTAGATCCACCACATCGACAGCACGATCAGGATGCCACCGACCATCACCTCGATGAGCCCCGACGGGTAGTCGCGACTCTCGACTGCGGCGCCGATCGCCACTGAGCCGGCGAGGATCGACTCGCCCAGCACGATGATCGTGAACAACCCATATCGCTCCGAGATGTGCTCGGGGTGCCACGGCGTCGGCGTCGCACGCTCGGCCCAGACGGGCACCACCAACTCACCGACCACGAGGACGATGAATCCGATCCAGTTGAACGGTTCGGGAACGACGAGCAGCACGACCCATCCGACCTGGAGGACAGAGACGCCCGTCGCGAAGCGGATCGCTGCCGGGCGACCGTGCGGATCGTCGTGGGCGGCCCGCAGCCACTGGGCGACGAGCGCCGACCGCATCACCACGTATCCCAGCGTCGTGATCGCGAAGTTCCGGTGCTCGACGACTTCGGGAACACCGGCAGCCAGGATGAGCGCACCAACGAGTTGCACGAACACGGCAAGCCGGTATGGCACGTCGTCGTTGTCGTAGGCGGACGCGAACCACGTGAAGTTCATCCACGCCCACCAGATCGCGAAGAACACGGCGAGATAGTTGAGGACCGCGGCCCCGGCGTGGCCGGCGATGATCTCGTGTTCGAGGCTCGCCGACGCTCGCGCGACGGCGACCACGAACACGAGATCGAAGAACAACTCGAGCGGCGTCGAGGTGCGGTGGGGCTCGTCGGGCGAACGACGCCCCATCTCGGCCTTCCAGGTCGGCGAGCGTCTCGACTCGGACGTGTTGCTCATCCGATGCGACAGTAACGGCGCCCGGCCGACGGACGAATCACCCGTGATCTGGCAGAGTTTGGCCAGATGGGACCGATCGAGATCAGGGGCACCGGGCTGTCGATCGACGACGTCGTGGCCGTCGCCCGTCACGACGCGACCGTCACTCTCGCCGACTCGGCACGCGAGGAGATGATCCGGTCGGCGGCGCTCGTCGACGGTTTCATCGCCGGCGATCGCCCCGTCTACGGCGTGACCACCGGGTTCGGTTCGTTGGCCGACACCGCGATCCCCCCGGAGCGGACCCGCGAGCTCCAGGTCGCCCTCATCCGGTCGCATGCGGCGGGCATGGGTGGGCCCGTCGAGCGCGAGGTGGTTCGGGCAATGCTGCTCCTCCGCGCGAGGAGCCTGGCGATGGGCCGATCGGGAGCCCGCCCACTGCTCGTCGACCAACAGCTGGCGCTCCTCAACGCTGGGCTGACGCCCGTCGTGCCCGAGTTCGGCTCGCTCGGCGCGAGTGGCGACCTGGCGCCCCTCGCCCACTGCGCGCTGGTGATGATCGGCGAGGGGCACGTCACCTCCGACGGTGATGTCGCACCGTCCGCCGAAGCGCTCGCCAGCGCCGGGATCGAACCGGTGGTCCTCCGCGCCAAGGAGGGACTCGCACTCATCAACGGCACCGACGGCATCCTCGGCATGCTCGTCATGGCGGTCACCGACCTCGGACTGCTCGTGCGCCTCGCCGACGTGACGGCGGCGATGAGCGTCGAAGCGCTGCTCGGCACCGATCGCGCGTTCGCGGCTGATCTCCAGGCACTGCGTCCGCAGGTGGGCCAGGCGGTGAGCGCCGGCAACCTGACGCGGCTCCTCGCCGGTTCGGCGATCGTGGCCAGCCACCGCGAGGGCGATCCGAGGGTGCAGGACGCGTACTCGCTGCGGTGCACGCCGCAGGTGCACGGTGCCGCGCTCGACACCCTCGCCCACGCCCGCACGGTCGCCGAACGCGAGCTCGACGCGGCGATCGACAACCCGATGATCATGCCCGACGGACGGGTCGAGTCGTGCGGCAACTTCCACGGTGCACCGCTCGGGTTCGCGTGCGACTTCCTTGCCATCGCCGTGGCCGAGCTGTCGGCGATCTGCGAACGTCGGACCGATCGGCTCCTCGACACCACCCGTTCGCACGGTCTGCCGCCGTTCCTGTCGCCCGACCCGGGCGTCAACTCGGGTCTGATGATCGCCCACTACACGCAGGCCGCGATGGCGACCGAGAACAAGCGCCTCGCCGCGCCGGCGAGCGTCGACTCGTTGCCGACGAGCGCGATGCAGGAGGACCACGTCTCGATGGCGTGGTCAGCCGCCCGCAAGCTGCGCCGCAGCATCGACAACCTGCGCCGGGTGCTGGCCGTCGAGCTCGTGTGCGCGGCGCGGGCGATCGATCTCCGGGCTCCACTCGCGCCCGCGGCCGGCACGGGTGCTGCCGTCGACGCCGCACGGGAACGCATCGCAGGGCCCGGTCCCGATCGGTGGTTGTCACCCGAGCTGTCCGCCGCCGAGGAGTTGCTGCGCTCGGGTGCCGTGCTCGACGCCGTCGAGTCAGCGATCGGACCACTCGATGTCGTGTAGATGGCCAAGGCTGTTATGGAGGACGCGATGACTGCTGGCGCTCGCCCCGTCCGTGCCCCGCGCGGCACCGACCTCACGTGTCGCGGCTGGCCGCAGGAAGCCGCCTACCGGATGTTGCAGAACAACCTCGACCCCGAGGTCGCCGAACGGCCCGACGACCTCGTCGTGTACGGCGGCACCGGTCGGGCAGCGCGGTCATGGGATGCGTTCGATGCGATGTGCCGAACGCTCACGACCCTGGGTGCTGACGAGACGATGCTCGTGCAGTCGGGCAAGCCGGTCGGCGTGTTCCGCACCCACGAGTGGGCCCCGCGCGTGCTGATCGCCAACTCGAACCTCGTCCCCGAGTGGGGGAACTGGGAGGAGTTCCGCCGGCTCGAGGCGCTCGGTCTCACGATGTACGGCCAGATGACCGCCGGTTCGTGGATCTACATCGGCACGCAGGGCATCCTGCAGGGCACGTACGAGTGCTTCGCCGAGATCGCCCGCCGCCGCTTCGGAGGTACCCTCGCCGGCACGATCACGCTCACCGCCGGACTCGGCGGGATGGGCGGAGCACAGCCACTGGCGGTCACGATGAACGACGGCGTGGCGCTGTGCATCGAGGTCGACGCCCACCGCATCGAACGCCGCCTCGAGACCGCCTACCTCGACGAGCGCGCCGACTCGCTCGAGGATGCCATCGCTCGCTGCGAACGAGCCCGCGACGATCGGCGGCCGCTCTCGGTCGGTGTGCTCGGCAACGCCGCCGAGCTCGTCCCGCAACTGCTCGACCTCGGGTTCCCGGCCGACATCGTGACCGACCAGACGAGCGCCCACGACCCGCTCAGTTACGTTCCGGCCGACCTCACGTCGGAAGCGACCGCCGAGATGGCGCGCACCGCGCCCGAGGAACTGATCCGCCGGTCGCGCGAGAGCATGGCAACCCATTGCCGGGCGATGGTCGGGTTCCTCGACCGCGGCAGCGAGGTGTTCGACTACGGCAACAGCCTGCGCGCCGAGGCCCGCCTGGGCGGCTTCGACCGGGCGTTCGACTACCCGGGCTTCCTCCCTGCCTACATCCGACCCCTGTTCTGCGAGGGCAAGGGACCGTTCAGATGGGTGGCGCTGTCGGGTGACCCGGCCGACATCGCGGCCACCGACCGCGCCGTGCTCGAG
>DATMDV010000016.1:0-4369 GCA_035557475.1 Ilumatobacteraceae bacterium | reverse complement strand
GCCGGCTGACGCTTTCGAAGAACCCGTCGAACACTGCGGCCGCGGTCTCGCTAGAAAGGGGCCGTCGCGTCGAACATCGGCTATGGCGAGACCGAGCCTGGTCAAAGAGTTAGCAGCCGCGACCGGGCCAGAGCATCACGTGTCGAGCACGATCACGACTCGTCTTGCTGTGCACCGGTGGAGGACTCGAACAACGCGACGAGGTCGTCGGAGGTGCGGTCGAAGTCGTCGGCGATCACGACCCGCCCCGCCCACCGGCCCGGTTCTCGTGGCGCCTTTGCGGCGAAGGGCACCAGCTTGGCGACCGGCACGCCGGCGCGCGTGATCACGATCTCCTCGCCGCGCTCGACCCGTCGCAGCAGCTCCGAGAGGTTCGATCTGGCGTCGTGCACGCTCGCCACATACTGAGTTTGGTCCATGGCCCAGGCACGTTGATGCCCAGACGGCGACGGTTTCACTTCGAGTCCTACGCTCATACCCGATGCCTGCTGAGACGTTGGAACCGCTGCCCGAGGATTGGACGACGGGGTTGGCGATCGTGGCCCACCCCGACGATCTCGAGTACGGGGCGGCGACCGCCATCGCCAAGTGGACCGCGGCCGGCAAGCGGATCACCTACGCGCTGGTGACGAGCGGCGAGGCCGGGCTCGCGATCCCGCCGGAGGAAGCGGGACCGCTCCGCGAGGCCGAGGAGCGTGCGAGCGCGGCGGTCGTCGGGGTCGACACGGTCGAGTTCCTCGGTCATCGCGACGGGGTGGTCATGCCCGGTCTCGAGCTGCGGCGCGACCTCGCCCGCGCCATCCGGCGTCACCGGCCAGATGTCGTGATCGGGATCAACTTCCGCGACTCGTGGGGTGGCCCGAGCCTCAACATGGCGGACCACCGTTACGTCGGCATCGCCACCATCGACGCCATCCGCGACGCGGCGAACCCGTGGGTCTTCCGCGAGCTCGTCGACGAGGGCCACGAGCCGTGGACCGGCGTCGAGTTCGCTTGCTTCAGCGCGTCACCGCAGCCGACCCACTACGTCGACACCACCGGATGGTTGGAGCACGGCATCGAGTCGCTCGAACAGCACCGGGCGTACCTCGACCACGTCAAGACCGACGCCCGCAAGATGCTGACCGACTGGGCGGTCGCGACCGGCGCCAGAGTCGGGACCGAGCACGCGGCGGCCTTCGAGGTCATCCGACCCTGACGGACTACGGCGCGGGCGGGGTCACGCCGAGACGGACTCGCCAGGAGAACGAGAGACCGGGCCTGGCACCGGCGTCCGCGAATGCTGCGCGCACCTCACGCTCGAAGTCGGTGGCGCCGAGCTCGTCGTCGGTCATGCCCAACCGCAACAAACCCTGATAGCTGCCCTGGCTGCGCATCAACGCCACGAACCGCTCGGCGTCACTGCCATCGCCACCTGGTGCCGGCTCGCTGAAGACCAACTCGCGCGTGAACGCGAAGAGACCGCTGGCGTCGAGACGTTCCAGGTGCTGGCGCTTGGACCACGACCGGACGCCACCCGGCATCGCTCGGTTGCGGTGTGGATCGCGAAGGTCCTCGTCGATCAGCGCCGGGTCGTCGACAGCGATCGGGCGACGCAGCTGGTCGCCGGTCACGCCCTGCGCCGCACGCGCCTCGAACACTCGGATCCGCGCGTGCAGTGTCGCCCACGCGTGTTCCGCCCGAGCGACGCCGGACACCGGTGGCCAGTCGGCGTCGGCGATCGCGAACACGCCACCGGGACGCAGGATCCGGACGACCTCGGCCAACGTCGACTCCGGATCCATCCAGTGCATCGCCTGCACGGCCAACACGACATCGGCGACGCGATCGTCGAGTCCAGTCCGGTGCGAGACTCCAAGCGCGTAGCTCACCACGCGTGTGTGGCGCGCTTCAGCGGCCGCGCGCATGTCGTCGTTCGGCTCGATGCCGATCACCGAGCCGGCCCAGCCGGCTGCCCAACGCGATGACAATCCGGTGCCGCTGCCGAGGTCGATCACGGCCGGGCGCGGCACGTTCGCGTAGCTCACCAACAGCGGCCCGAGGGCGCGCGGCGGCGACGGACGGTTCGCGTCGTACAGGTCGGCGAAGCCGCTGAAACGATCCGTGTTCCCGTCGCCGGCCGCGTCATCCATCGGCGGATGCTAGGTCCGGCCGCCGATCAGGCCGAGCTGCCGAACCACGCCTCGCTCGTCGCGGCCAGGCCGTCGGCGGGCGGCTCGCCGTCGATCGGGCGGTACATCTCCCACACGTAGCCGAACGGGTCGATGCACTCGAACACCCGGTCGCCCCACGGCATGTCCATCGGCTCGGACGTGATCTCGCAGCCGGCCGCCGTGCAGTAATCGAGCATCGCATCGAGGTCGTCCACCTGCAGGCCGATCGCGACACCGAGGCCGCGTGGCCCCCGCTGCGTCTCCCGTTCCCGCTCGCTGTCGGGGAACGGCAGCCCGACCAGAGCGTCGACGATCAGATAGACGCCGTTGCGCTCGAGGATCCACAGCACCGGGTCACCGTCGGAGCCCGGGATCGATCCGACGTCGCAGAAGCCGAGGCCGCGGTAGAACGCGCTGGCCGCGGGCACGTCGCCGACACGCAGGCCGAATCTGATCCCGGGTGCAGTGGTCGTTGGCGTCTCCGTCATCGTGGTCCTCCCTGACTCCTGGCATGGCTCTGGGTACGCCGTACTCATATCAATACTGAGTACGCTATACGCAATGGCGGCAGCCGGCAACCCCGACGGCGAGACGAACCCCCCGCGCACCGATCCGATCCGCAGCCTGCAGCTCCTGTGGGGGATCCGGACGCTGCCGAAGCGAGGTCCAAAGCCCGGCCTCACCGTCGACGTCATCGTCGGCGCGGCGATCGAGATCGCCGACGTCGACGGCCTCGTCGGGCTGTCGATGCGTCGCGTCGCCGACCGTCTCGGCGTCGGCACGATGTCGCTGTACCGCTACGTCCCCGCCAAGGCCGAGCTCGTCGACTTGATGTTCGACCGGGTGTGCAGCGAGACGGCCCGACCTGACGACGTCGCCGGGGGTTGGCGCGGCCGGCTGGAGCAGATCGCCCGCGAGAACCTCGCGCTCTACGAAGGGCATCCGTGGCTGCTCGAGCTCACGACGATTCGCCCCCCGCTCGGTCCCGGTGTGATCGCCAAGTACGACTTCGAGCTGCGGGCGATCGACGGCGTCGGTCTGTCGGACGTCGCGATGGATTCCGTGCTCTCCCTACTGCTCGGATACGTGCAGAGCGCGGCGGCGTTGCGCGCCGTCTGGATGCGGGTGCCGGAGGAGACCGGTCAGACCGACGACGAGTGGTGGCTCTCGATCGCGCCGACGCTCGAACAGGTCCTCGACGTCGAGCGATACGCCGTGGCGGTCCGCGTCGGTACCGCGGCGACCGACGAGTACCGCGGCCTGCACGACCCCGGCTATGCCTTCGAGTTCGGCCTCGAGCGCGTCCTCGACGGCGTCGCGGTCCTGATCGAATCGAAGTGACGGCGACGGTCAGAACCGCCAGCGGGTCTGGCTGAACGGCTCGCCCTTGCTGAAGCCGAACGCCACCGTTGCCGCGACCTCGAACACCAGCGCTCGGCCGGCTTCGTGGTGGAACGCGCCGTCGCGAACGTCGAAGTGCCAGTCGTCGCCGTACTTCGCCTTCCAGGCGTCGGCGAGGCGCTGCAGCCGGCCATCGTCGGTGACCGGCACGGCATCGCCCTCGACCACGATGTCGAGTCCTTCACCGAACGCGTTGCAGCCGGTCGTCACCGCGCAGTGCGTGTTCGACTCGAGGTTGCGCGCCTTCTGCTCGTCGGGTCCGGTGCAGAAGTGCAGCGCGCCATCGTTCCAGACAGCACCGAGTGGCGTCACGTGTGGGCGACCGTCGCGGCGCACCGTCGTGATCCAATAGATCTCGGCGGTCTCGAGCTGCTCGCGTGCCACGTCCCACGACGTCGGTGGCGCACCTTCGCCGCTGAACCGGGTGTCGACCTCACCGGTCGGCTGGACTGCCATGCGCTTGCCTCCTCGGTCGGGTGACGACGTCAGATCGCGGCCGCGAGCGCGGCGAGCGTACGGGCTCGTTCGTCGGGGTTGCCGCCCATCACGATCGCGGTGAAGTCGGTCGCACCCGCCGACGCGATCCGGGCGATGCCCTCGGCGACAACCTCCTCGGACCCGATCAACGAGATGTCGGCGACGCCGTTGACGCCTTCGATGTCGAGCATCGCCCGGTACGACGGCAGCGTCGCGTAGTCCTTCAGCACCGTCCCGACGAACGCCTTGGCCGGCCCCGGATCATCGGTCACCCACACCGGCAGGCTGCACACGACGCTCGGCGTCGGTCGCCCGGCAAAGTCGGCCGCGGCGTTGAT
>DATMDV010000015.1:0-2424 GCA_035557475.1 Ilumatobacteraceae bacterium | reverse complement strand
CGGTCACGGCGGCCTCGGTGCGCATGCGGTCGTAGACGACCCAGGGCTGGCGGCCGACCTCGGTGGTCACCCATCCCGCGATCAGCGCCGCGACTGACAGCGGGCCGAGCGCGGCGACGGTCCTGAGGAACCAGCGCCCTTCGGGGAGCGCCCGGCGACGCCACCAGGCGACCAGCAGAGCCGTTCCGAAGAGCGCCATCAACGTGCCGATCCCGACCATCGTGAAGAACGCCATGCGCACCACGTTCACCGGGGGGCGGTCGTCGGCCGGGACGCTGTCCAGCCCCGTAACGGTCGCGTTCGGGTCGTGGAACGCGAGCAATGACAGCAGCTTTGGGATCCCCAGGCCGTAGCGCACCTCGCCCCGCTCCTCGTCGTACCAGCCGCCGATGTGGAGCGCCGCTCCCTTCTCCGTTCGGCCCAGGCCCTCGAACGCGGCCAGCTTGGTCGGCTGGTTCTCGGCGACCGACCGCGCAGCCCAGTCGCCGACGACCACCTGCGCCGGTGCGGCGATCGCCGCCACGACCAATGGCACCGCCATCGCCACCCGCACATAGCGGTCGTGGCGTCCGCGCAGCCGGGCGACGGCATAGACGCTCGCCGTGACGAAGCCGGCGACGAGGAAGGCCGCCAGGTACATGTGAACCAGCTCGTGCCAGAAGTACGAGTTGCCGAACAGAGCCCTGATCGGTTCGACGTCGACCGTTCGCCCGTCCTCCACCCTGAAGCCGGTCGGATGGTTCATCCACCCGTTCACGCTGATCACCATGAGCGAACCGCTGAAGCCGGCGATCACGACCGGGATTCCAGCGAGCATGTGCGCTCGCGGTGACAGCCGATCCCAGCCGTAGACGTAGATCGCTATGAAGATCGCCTCGACGAAGAACGACACGCCCTCCAACGCGAACGCGAGGCCGAACACGTCGCCGTAGGTGGCCATGAACTCGGGCCACAACAGCCCTAGCTCAAACGACAGGATCGTCCCGGTCACGACTCCGACGGCGAAGAGCGCGATCATCGCCTTCGACCAACGGCGTGCAAGCACCAGCAGAAGCGGGTCGCCGCTACGGCGCCCGAGCCACTCCATCCCCAGCACCAGTGCCGGGAACGCCACGCCGAAGCAGACGAGCGGGATGTGCACCGCGAACGACAGCGCCTGCATTTGGCGCGCCTCCAACAGGTACTCCTGGTCGACCGGGCCGAGCGCCTGGGCGATATGGAGGAGCATCAGCACGTTGTACCCGACATGGAGTGCATTGAACGGCCGAGACGATCGAACGCCTGCTAAACCGTCTCGTCCCCGCCTGCTCCTGACGTACCTTCGCTGACACGCATGGATACGAGCAGTGACGAGCGAGTCGAAGCGAAGGTCGGCGTCGTGGGCGTGGGAGCCGTCGGCCAGGACTGCGCGTTCGCGCTGGTCCTGCGCGGATCGTGCCGCGAGCTCGTCCTTGTCGACCGCACCGTCGAGCGGGCCACCGCGGTGGCGACCGACATGCGCTACGGCGCGCCACTCTCGCCGACGATTGACGTCGTCGCGGGCGATTGGACGGACCTTGCGGGCGCGGACGTGGTGCTCATCTGCGCCGGAGTCAACGAGAAGGGCGGCGGTGCGACCGACCGCGACGACGCTCGCGGGCGGCTGAAGCTGCTGGAGACGAACGCCGACGTGTACCGGGACGTCGTCCCGCGGATCGTCGCGGCGGCGCCCGACGCCGTGCTCGTTGCCGTCACCGACCCGCCCGATCCGCTCGCCGATCTGACGCGCGCGCTTGCCGGCCACGAGCGCGTGCTGAGCACGGGGACGACGATCGACACCCTGCGCTTCCAGGTCCAGCTGGCCGATCAGCTCGGCGTCCACCCGTCGGCGGTCGACGGCCTGGTCGTCGGCGAGCACGGCACGACCGAGGTCATGCTGTGGTCCTCGGTCCGCGTGGGTGGCGCTCCGCTCGCCGACGCGCTCCGCCTGATCGACCCCCAGCGTTCGGTCGACGATCTCCGCGAGCAGGTCGAGCGGGACGTCCGCTTCGCCAACATCACGATCATCGAGGGCAACGACGCGAGCCAGTTCGGCATCGGAGTGATGTGCGCGCGGATTACCGAGGCGATCCTGCGCGACGAGCGAGCCGTCCTGCCCGTGGCCGCGTACCGCGAGCGCTACGAGGTGACGATCGGGCTGCCCACGGTCGTCGGCCGGCACGGCGCCGCCGCTCTGCTCGAGCCCAGCATGTCCGAGCAGGAGCGACTGTCTTTCGACCGCAGTGTCGGGACGCTCCGAGACTCGGTGCGCAGCATCGGCGCGCAGTCCGGCTAGGGACCCAGCTCCATGTCGTACTCGCCTGCCGTGGCCTTGAGCCGTTGGAGTTCCGACTCCTGAACGGGAAGCGGCTCCACGTCTTCGAGCCGCGCCGGGTGCCCGAAGTC
>DATMDV010000014.1:0-8505 GCA_035557475.1 Ilumatobacteraceae bacterium | reverse complement strand
CTGGTACACGTGGCTCGAGCAAGGCCGCCGCATCAACGCCTCGCCCGACGTGCTCGCCGCGATCGGGCGGGCGCTGCGCCTCGACCCCGCCGGCCAGACCCATTTGCTCGCACTCGCCCGGCCGACACCGTCGCCGGTGCCTGCCCCGGTCGCCGCCCCGAGCGCGCTGGTGCGCTTGATCACGTCGATGGATCCGGCGCCGGCGTACGTGCTCGGACCGCACTGGGAGTTCCTGGCGTGGAACGCCGCCGAGGCGCGGCTCTACCCGCGAATCGACGAGCTCGACGGGATCGAACGCAACCTGCTGTGGGTCCTGTTCGCCGATCCGTACACGCAGGAGCTGATCGTCGACTGGGACATCCACGCCCGTCAGGCGCTCGCCGAGTTCCGGGCCGCGACGGCCACCCGCCGCGGCGATGCCGAGATCGTCGAGCTGGTCGGGAAGCTGTCGGCCTCGAGTGACGCGTTCGCCGAGTGGTGGCCCGAGCACGACGTCGCCGGCTTCGAGACGCGGTTACGCCGGTTCCGTCATCCGGCCGCCGGGATCCTGACGTTCGAGTACCAGCAGCTGGCGCCCGTCGAATGGCCGGGGCTGCGGGTCGTGTGCCAGCTCCCACTGCCGGGCGACGACTCCGCCGAGCGGCTGGCGGTCCGTCACTACCTCGTGTGACCCGGTCGATTCTTGCCTGCGACTTGACGCGACCCGCCGATAGGTTTGATCGCGACGGACCGGCGCGCGGTCAGATGCGCCTTGACCTGGGGAGATCCTCGATGAACACAATTCGCCCGCGACCCTTCATGTACTTCGCGATGGGCATCGCCGTCACCGCTGTGGCGGCCTGGTCACTGTCCGCGTGGCAGGCGTCCGCTGGGGTCAGCGCCGACGAGTCGACGTTCGTCGCCGTCTCGCCGACCCGCATCCTCGACACCCGCGAGGACATCGGCCTGGCCGGACCGTTCGAATCACCGGTGGCGCAGGACCTCAAGGTCACCGGCACGATCACCACCAAGTCCGGCACGATCGTGGTCGTGCCCGACGGTGCGACCGGTGTGGTCCTCAACGTCACGGTCGTCGGGCCGACGGCGGCCGGGTTCGTGTCGATCCGCCCCGCCGACGCGCCCGGCGTGCCGACCACGTCGAGCCTCAACTTCACCGCCGGCGACGTGATCCCCAACTCGGTGACGGTGCAGATGCCGACCTCGGGCGGCGACGCCGGCGAGATCGAGATCACGTACAACGCCTTCGATCAGGCCGGCCCCACCACCGAGATGCTCGTCGACGTCGTCGGCTACACCAAGAACGCCGGCCTGGCCAGTCTCCAGGCCGAGGTTGACCTGCTCGAGAGCCAGGTCGCGGCGCTCACCGCAGCCGGCGGCCAGGTCGTGTTCGACGGCGACGCGGCCGGCGGCGACCTCACCGGCACCTACCCGAACCCAGGATTGGGCGCGAACTCCGTCGGACCGAGCGAGCTCGCCAACAACACGGTCGGCATGGCCGAGATGAACGCAACGATCGTCGACGACCAGGCGGTGGCTCCCCCAGCCGGTGTCATTGCAGACGGCGGTTGCACCCCAGACATCGCGGTTCCGCTGTTGGGCGCGCCCGCCGGAACCGAAGCCTTGGTGCTGGGCAGCCGCGTGGTGTCTGGGATCAACCCCGGATGGATCGCGACGGGCGGCGATGCATCGCTTGCCGCATCCGGTGTCGTCCACATCAGGATCTGCAACGAGACGGGGGGTGGTGCTGCTCCCGCTGAGCCGCTGCAGGTCAGCTTCATCGCCATCGGGCCGTGATCACTCCCTAGATCAATAGATGTAGGCGCTGGAGACGACGTTGTTCCATCCGGCGAGCATCATCGGCGACTGGGCCCAGGGGCCGGTGTAACCGGGATACACCGCGCCGGCGAGGCCGGCGAGGCTGAACAACGCGGCAGGACAGCCGCCGACGCGGTAGCTCGACGTGGCGTTGTCGAACCCGTAGTCGGCGAGGTTGTGGATCGTTCCGCGCGTCGTCAGGAACAGGATCGCGCCGCCGTACGAGCTGGCGTTGTAGAGCCGCAGCGACGACGAGCACGAGCTGGCGGCGGCGGCCACGGTGGCGGCGTCACCCACACCACCACGCGTGGAACCGCCGCCGAGCACGTCACCGTGTGCGGCGAGCAGTTCGGCCTCGGTCGCGAAGCACTCGGTGACGTCGCCGAGCTCGATGCACGCGGCCGCCGTCCCCCAGTCGTCGGCGAGCACGACCGTGTCGGATCCGTGGACGGCGACCACCGGATCACTGGCGGTGTCGACTGGCGCGGCGGCGGCGCTGACAGCGCCGAACGAGGACGTCGCCGCGGCTGCCGCGGCGAGCAGGGCGACGAATTTGTGGCGATACATGGTGATGCTCCTTCACTCGAGCGACTTGGGTCGAAGGTGTACTCGAAACTGCGACATGCCTGCCCAGCCGGGCGTCAGCCCCCTCCCGTTGGTGCTGGTGGGATCGCCGCGATCATGATCGTGCGTTCAGCGGCGTCGACGTCGGCCGCGCCGCACCGGCGCTGGGCCGAGAACGGCACCGCGACGACGACGTTCCAGTCGTCGAGACCCTCGTCGTCCAACACCGACTCGGCGGCGGCCCGCGACGCCTGCTCGTCGAGGCACACGTCGACGAACGACTCCACCAGGCGCGTCGACAGGCGGTCGACCGTGCGCTGATCGTCGAGCGTCGCACCGTCGCCATCCGCAGCATCGAACAGCTCGAGGCCGGCCAGGGCGCACGCCGACGGGTCGTCACCGGGGACGACGGCGGTGGTGCCGGTGCTGGTCGAGCAGACCTGCGACGACGGTTGGCCCGCCGTCGCGATCGTGCCGTCGGTCCACAGCACCGCGCACGCCGCGACCGGGTCGTCGCCGGCATCGATCTGCAGCTCGTACCGATCGGCATCGGTCGAGGCGCCCGCATAGCAGGCGAGCACCCGGTGGTCGGTCGAACGGCTCTGCCACCACAGCGCGGCGGCGGCCGACGTCACGACGAGCGAAGCGGCCACGACCCCGGCGGCCACCGCCAGCGGACGGCGGCGCCGACCGAGCACGCGGCTCGGACGGGTCGCGTCGCGCTCGACGATGTGCGCCAACAGCGCCTCGGCATGGGGAACCTCGCCGTACTCCAACCGTCGATGGTCGGCGACGGGGCGGATCTCCTGCAGGATCACCAGCGGATCGGGCCGCTCGCTCATTCGCCTGCCTCCTCTGCGATGAATCGACGCAGCCGCTGACGGGCGCGGAACAATCGGACCGTGGCGGCGTTGGCCGGAACGCCGAGGACCACACCGAGCGCGGCCCGGTCGAGGTTCTCCCAGGCCGCCAACAGCAGGATCTCCTGCTCGGCCGGCCGGAGGCGACCGAACGCCGTCTGCAAGACGTCGAGGTCCTCCGGCGACACCCGCCGCCCCGCCAGCTCGACGCTGACCGTCGGCCTCGCCGCGACGAGCGCATCGAGGAACCGCGCCCGCCGGCGGTGCGACCGGGCGGCGTTACGGATGAGGTTGCGGGCGACACCGATCAACCACGCCCGCGCCGAGTCGGCGTCGATCTCGTCGAAACGCTGCCACGCGACCTGGAACGTCGATGCCACGACGTCGTCGACGTCGAGACCGGTGTAGTGACCCGTCACGTACGAGTTGACCGCCCGGTAGTGGGAGCGGAACAGCTCCTCGAAAGCGGACTCGTCGCGGTTCGAGGTCACGAGCCGTTTCGACGCATCAGGCACCACATCGGTTTTGTCCGCCCGAACGGATCCATTACAGCAGGGCCACCAGTTGAGGCCCGCTCGCCGACGGCCGCTCGCCGACACCTGGAACCGCTCGCCGACGGCTGTAAGAACACATGCCGAGTGGACATTGACAGTTCGAGGGTTTCGTGACGCTTCATCGGACGATCCTCGACCCGGCCAGCGGTCGGACGGCGGTCCCTCCGGCCGTCCGACCGCTGGCGCCGGTGTCGACCGACCCGTTCGAGCTGCTGCGCGTCCTCGGCACCGAGCGCCACCCGTCACCGCCCGACGACAGCGAGCTCGGCCGGCGCCGGCAGCGCCGCCTGCTCGAACGTTGTGCCGGACCGCTGTGCACCGGCGACCGACCCGCGTGAGCGCACCGACCGCCCGCTGATCATCCGTTGCACTCGTCGACGCGAACGACTCGATCGGCGCGCGGGCGAGTCGTCGCGATCAGCCTCGCGTTGGGCTCGTCGGTGTGTTCGACCCAATGCCGAGCGTCGTCGGGTGATCGACCATGCGCGATGTGCCGTTCGACCAGCCGGGTGAGGCGCGCCCGCTCGTCGCACACCACGAACCAGCACTCGGTGAGCAGCGGCCGGACGCGCTGCCATCCCCCGCCGTCGAAGAGGAGGTAGTTGCCCTCGGTGATCACCGTGGTGTGGTGCGCCTCGACGGCGATCGCACCCGCGATCGGCTCCTCGAGATCGCGGCGGAACTCCGGCGCGTACACGGTCGACGTGGCGTGCCGCACCCTGTCGAGGAGCGCCACGTACCCTTCGACGTCGAACGTGTCGGGAGCACCCTTGCGATCGCCCCGACCGAGGCGCTCGAGCTCATCGCCGGCGAGGTGGAAGCCGTCCATCGGGACGACCACCGCGTCCGGCGCCCAGCGCTGGGCGAGCTGGGCGGCGTAGGTCGACTTGCCGGCGCCGGGTGCCCCGGTGATCCCGATCACGCGTCGCGCCATCTCAGGCACGTCAGGCCACCCAGTCCGCTGGCATCTCGTGGCGCCACGGCGGGTCGGCGCCGCGCCGCGTGCACACGATGCCGGCGACCCGGTTGGCGGCGTCCGCGGCGGCGGCGAGCACGTCGATGTCGACGAGATCGCCCCGCGTGCGGCGGGAGGCGTCCCACCACGACATGAACCCGCCGGCAAACGCGTCGCCGGCGCCGATCGTGTCGACCACATCGACCGGCGTCACCGAGACGACCCGCTCGTCGTCGGCGGTCAACACCGTGACGCTCGATCCGCCGGCGGTGAGCAGGACCGCATCGGGTCCATGGGCGAGCAGCCGGCGGGCGGCAGTGAGCGGAGGCGCGCCGGGCGAGAGGTAGGCGAGGTCGTCATCGCTGACCTTCACCACGTCGGCCCGCCCGACCACGGCATCGACACGGGCGACGTACCGGTCGCGATCGTCGATCACCGCCGGGCGGCAGTTCAGGTCGATCATCACCATCACGCCGTCACCCACGCCGGCGACGACCCCGACGACGGCGTCGGCCATCGGCTCGAGCACCAGCCCGAGCCCACCCGCGAACAGCGTCTCGGTCGTCGCCGGGAGCGCCGCCGGGCGCAGCGCCGGGGCCGAAGTCGCCTCGGTGTAGAAGCGGTAGGTGGCGGCTCCGCCGGCATCGAGCTCGGCCGCGGCGAGCGTCGTCGGGACGCTCACGCGCTGTAGGAGATCGGTCGCGACCCGGTCGTCGGCGAGCCGGGCAGCGATCGTCGCGCCGAAGCGGTCGTTCGACACGGCGCCCATGAACGCGACCGTCGCGCCGAGCCGGCCGCACGTGCGGGCGGTGTTGAACGGCGCTCCACCGAGCGCCGCGCTGACCGTCGTGTCGAGCTGGATCACGAGGTCGACCAGCGCCTCCCCCACGACGACGATCACGCGTGTCATCGTGCCAGGTCATCGTCGGTCGGGCATCGGTCGTGCCGGAAATCGGGCAGACTGGAACGACGAGATCAGCATCTGCTCACCCAGGAGGTCGTCAGTGACCGACATGATCGAGCAGGCCCAGCTCGCCGGATACGAGCTGGCCGATCGATACCGACTCGAGAACGGCCGGGTGTTCCTGTCCGGCCTCCAGGCGATCGCCAGGTTGCCACTCGACCAGATCCGCAGCGACCGTCGTCGCGGCCTCAACACGGCCGCGTTCGTGTCGGGCTACCAGGGCTCACCGGTCGGTGCGTTCGGCGACGAGGTCGAGCGCGCGGCCCGCACCGTCGCCGATCTTCCGATCGTGTGCCAACCAGGCGCCAACGAGGAGTTGGCCGCCACTGCGGTGATGGGGAGCCAATTGGCGAGCACCCTGTCGGACTGCACCTACGACGGCGTGATCGGCATCTGGTACGCGAAGGCGCCGGGACTCGACCGGGCGAGCGACGCGATCCGCCACGGGGTGTTCGCCGGGACGTCCGAGCACGGTGGGGTCGTGGCCCTCGTGGGCGACGACCCGGGTGCCAAGTCGTCGACGCTCCCATCGTCGAGCGACGCCACGATGGTCGACCTCCACATGCCGATCTTCTTCCCCGGCGACGTGCAGGAGGCGCTCGACCTGAGCCGCCACGCCGTCGCCATGTCGCGCTCGTGCGGGCTGTGGGCGGGCATCAAGCTCGTCAGCCAGGTGGCCGACGGCACGGGAACCGTCGACATCCACCCCGACCGGGTCGTGCCGCACGTCCCGACCATGATCTTCGACGGCAAGCCGTTCGTGCCGCACCCGAACGGTCGGTTGATGACGCCGTACACGCTCGACATGGAGCACGAGTTCTTCGAGGTGCGTTCCGAGCTCGCTCGCGAATACGGCGTGCTCAACCACCTCAACCGGGTCACCGTGCGCAGCGAGGACGACTGGATCGGCATCGCTGCGTGCGGCACGACGTACTACGAGGTACGCGAGACGCTCCAGCTACTCGGGCTCCACGACGACGACGCGATCAGGGCCGCCGGAATCCGCCTCTTCCAGCTGTTGATGCCCGTCCCGCTCGAACCGTCACAGGTCCGCGAGTTCGCCCACGGTCTCACCGAAGTGATCGTCGTCGAGGAGAAGAACCCGACCCTCGAGCGCCTCGTGCGCGACGCGCTGTACGACTGGAACGAGCGCCCGCGCGTCGTCGGCCGGCGCGACCAAGAGGGCCGACCGTTGATCCCCGCCGGCGGCATCCTCGACGCCGAGCGACTGATCACACCGCTGCGCGCACGCCTCGCGGTCCGCCTCGACGACCGACTCGCCCCGGTGCCAGCGCCGAACGGTGGACGGTCGCTGATCGCACTCTCGGTCGAGCGGGCGCCGTTCTTCTGCAGCGGTTGCCCGCACAACACCAGCACCAGGGTCGAGCCCGGCACGCTGGTCGGCGGCGGCATCGGATGCCACGCGATGGTCGGCCTGATGGAGGCCGACCGCGTCGGCGATCTGGTCGGTCTCACGTGCATGGGCAACGAGGGCGCGCAGTGGTTCGGAATGGCGCCGTTCCTCGAGCGCAAGCACCTCGTGCAGAACCTCGGTGATGGAACGTTCTTCCACTCGGGGTCGCTGGCGATCCGGGCCGCGGTCGCATCCGGTGTCGACATCACGTACAAGCTGCTCCACAACGGCACGGTCGCGATGACGGGCGGCCAGGACGCCGTCGGCGCGGTGGGCGTCCCCGAGATCGCCAAGATGGTGCTGCTCGAGGGTGTCAGCAAGGTGATCGTCACCACCGACGATCTCGACCGTTACGACGCCGACGAGTTCCCCGAGGGTGTCGACGTGTGGCACCGCACCCGTCTCGACGAGGCGCAGAAGGTGCTCGCTGCGATCTCTGGCACGACGGTGCTGATCCACGACCAGGCCTGCGCGGCCGAGAACCGGCGGGCTCGCAGCCGCGGCAAGCTCGCCACGCCCGACTTCCGGGTCGTCATCAACGAGCGCGTCTGCGAGGGCTGTGGCGACTGCGGTGCCAAGAGCAACTGCTTGTCGGTGCAACCGGTCGACACGCCGTACGGTCGCAAGACCCGCATCGACCAGACGAGCTGCAACTTCGACTTCTCGTGCATGGAGGGCGACTGCCCGGCGTTCGCCACGGTGTCGACTGATGCGGCCGGTCAGAAGCGCACCGGCACGTCGACGGGCGAGGTCGACGTCAGCGACCTCCCGGAGCCGACACCGATCGTCGACCCGGCCCGGTTCACGGTGCGCCTCTCGGGCATCGGCGGCACGGGCGTCGTCACGGTCAGCCAGATCCTGGGCACGGCCGCGATGCTGGCCGGCCACACCGTGCGCGGCCTCGACCAGACCGGTTTGTCGCAGAAGGCCGGACCGGTCACGAGCGACATCCGCATCTCCGACGAGACGGCAGTGGCGTCGAACCACGCCAGCGTGTCGGGTGTCGACGTGCTGCTGGCGTTCGACCTGCTGGCCGCGGCCAGCGACTCGCACCGGCGCGGCGCCACACCCGACCGCACCGTCGTCATCGCCAACACCCACGCTGTCCCGACCGGCGAGATGGTCTCCCAGCCCACCACCGCGTTCCCGGCCTTCGATTCGCTGCGCGAGCGCCTCGATCGGGTGTCACGAAGCGAGCTGAACCGCTGGTTCGATGCGGCCAACATCACGAATGGGCTGTTCGGTGGCACGACAACGCTCAACATCTTCATGCTCGGCGTCGCCGCCCAGGTCGGCGCCGTACCGGTCGGCCCCGAGTTCCTGGAGCGGGCGATCGAGCTCAACGGCGTCGCGGTCGAGCGCAACATCGCGGCGTTCCG
>DATMDV010000013.1:0-3111 GCA_035557475.1 Ilumatobacteraceae bacterium | reverse complement strand
GACCCATCGTTTGCTGTTCGCGGATGAGCTGGTCGAGCGACGTCACCACGCTGCAGACGTCGCCGACCGAGCGGAACAGGTCGATCGCGGTGACGATCTCGCGCTCCGCATCCGCGTGCTGGCCGGCGAGCCCATCGGCGTAGCAACGCCTCGCCTCGCCACAGCCCGAGTGCCCGATCGAAGCAACCGGCGGCGGCCGTCGCCCGGCCACTGCCGAGCTCCGCCCGACCCTCGTGCACCAACCGCTCGAACTCGTGTGCATCGACGTCGTCGTCGGCGATGTCGAGCAGGTACCCGGGCGGGCGGGTCACGATCCGGTCGGTGCCGACCGTTCGTCGGAGCTTGAACACGACGACCTGGAGCGCGTTGGCCGGCCGCTGCAGGTCGCGCTCGGCCCACAGATCCTCGATCAGCCGCTCCGCGGGGGTGACCACGCCGGGCCGCAGCGCGAGCAGGGCCAGCAGCGTGCGCTGGCGGAACCCGGTGAGCGCGATCTGCTGACCCTCGTCGTCGCGGACGTCCAGCGGTCCGAGCAGCCCGACTCTCACGGCCAGACGCTAGCCGCCAGTCACGTTTGGTGAATCCGCCCGAACTGTCTGCTTCAGACTGCCCAGGGCTGCACCTGAAGCAGACAGAACGGCGGGGTTAGTGCAATGGCGCCAACGCTGAGCGGCCGCGAAAGGCTGCTGATTCGCCGAGGTCGGCTTCGATTCGCAGCAGCTGGTTGTACTTGGCGACGCGGTCGCTGCGGGCCGGCGCGCCGGTCTTGATCTGACCGCAGTTGGTGGCGACGGCGAGATCGGCGATCGTCGCGTCCTCGGTCTCGCCGCTGCGGTGGCTCATCACCGACGTGTACGAGTGGCGCGTGGCGAGATCGACGGTGTCGAGCGTCTCGGTGAGCGATCCGATCTGGTTGACCTTGACGAGCACGCTGTTGGCGACGTTGCGATCGATCCCCATCCGGAGCCGGTGGACGTTGGTGACGAACAGGTCGTCACCCACCAGCTGGACACGTGCACCGAGCGCCTCGGTGAGGTGCGCCCAACCGTCCCAGTCGTCCTCGGCCATGCCGTCCTCGATCGACACGATCGGGTAGGTCGCGACGAGATGGGACCAGTAGTCGACCATCTCCGCTGACGACAGCACCTTGCCCTCGCCGTCGAGGTGGTACGCACTGTCGCGGTACAACTCGCTCATCGCCGGGTCGAGCGCGATCGCGATGTCGTCGCCGGGCGTGAAACCGGCCTGCTCGATCGCCTGCACGAGGATCTTGACGGCATCCTCGTTGGTGGCGAGGTCGGGCGCGAATCCGCCTTCGTCGCCGACCGCGGTCGACAGGTGCTGGTCGTGCAGCACGTTCTTGAGTGTGTGGTACGTCTCCGCGCCCCACCGCAACGCTTCCGAGAACGACGGAGCGCCGACCGGCATGATCATGAACTCCTGCAGGTCGATCGTGTTGTCGGCGTGAACGCCACCGTTGACGACGTTGAGCATCGGGACGGGCAGCACGTGCGCGTTCGGCCCGCCGACGTAGCGGTACAGCGGGAGCTCGAGCTCGTCGGCGGCGGCCTTGGCGACCGCCAGGCTCGTGCCGAGGATCGCGTTGGCGCCGATCCGGGCCTTGTTGTCGGTGCCGTCGAGCTCGATCAGCTCACGATCGACGGTTCGCTGGTCGAGGGCGTCGAAGCCGTCGAGCACACCCGCGATCTCACCGTTGACGAACCCGACGGCCGTCAGCACGCCCTTGCCGAGGTACCGCTCGCCGCCGTCACGCAGCTCGACGGCCTCGTGCTCACCCGTCGAAGCGCCACTCGGCACGGCAGCCCGGCCGCGGGCGCCGCTCTCGAGCACGACTTCGACCTCGACGGTCGGGTTGCCCCGAGAGTCGAGGATCTCGCGTCCGGCGATGTGCACGATGTCGCTCATAGGGGCGCCACCGTATCGCTGGGTACTCGTTCCGTTACCCTCCCCAGGCGACCTGGTCGGACGAGATCACTGGAAGCTCCATCGTGACCTCGCCGACTTGGAGCAGCTCGTCGGGCGCACTGATCAAGACGTCGGTGATGTACGACTCGAGTGCCTTCTCGAGGCTCACATCGGAGGCGCGCTCCTGGCTCAAGAACCATCGGTGTTCGAGAAGCTGGTGGTACAGCTCGGCTGGCTCCAGCTTGCTGAACAGTTCGGCCGGCACCGCCTCGATGATGGGCTCGAAGCGCTGATCGAGCCACCGCACGGCGACGATGTTCTCGGGCACCGTGCGGCCGGCCGTCTCGTGGAGCTGGGCGCCGAAGGCGCAGATGTCGTTCAGCAGGCGGCGGGCCTGGTTCTCCTCGGTGTCGAGCCCGGTCAGGCTGCGCAGCCGCTCGGCGTGGTAGCCGTGCTCGACGACGCGCGGCTGGAGGCGCAGGCGTTGGACGGCGTCGTCGGTGGTCACCAGCTCCATCTCGCCGACGTCGAAGCCGAGCTCGTGCAGCCGTTCGAGGCGGCGCTCGACGATCCACAGCTCATCGGAGTCGAACTCCTCGGTGTGCGTGACCTCTGCCCACAGTTGTCGGTAGCGCTCCTCGATCGCGCCTGACACCTCCCACGGGTCGATGTCGACCTGCAGGCGGCCGCCGGCCTGGAGGTCGAGCAGTCCTCCCGCCACGTTCTCGGCGGCGATGTCGATGTCGAGCGAGCGCTGGCCGTCGGACAGCTGCGGGTGGCGTTCGGCCGTCTCGAGGTCGATCGCGTACGCGGAGAGCGCGCCGGCGTCACGCCGGAACAAGGTGTTGGACAGGGAACAGTCGCCCCACCAGAAGCCGGCGAGGTGGAGGCGTACGAGCAGCCCGACCATCGCATCGAGCATGCGCTCGCCGAGGTACGGGATCGTGAGCCCACGGCCCGACAACAGCGTGCGATACGGGAGTGAATAGTCGAGGTGGCGGGTGATCAGCACCCCATCGGAGCCGTCCGGCTTCTCGGTCAGCACGGCGACCACCTCGGCGGTCGGGAGCCGCTCTTCGTCGAGCTCCCTCAGCAGCCGGTACTCGCGGAGCGCGAGATGGTCTGGCAGCTCCTTGACGACATACGACACGTCCGGTGTCTCGACGAGGCGCACCACGTGGCGAT
>DATMDV010000012.1:0-5535 GCA_035557475.1 Ilumatobacteraceae bacterium | reverse complement strand
GCCGATGGCCAGGCCCTCGAGCTCGTGGGGTGACTCGCAGGACTCGTATGGGGCCCCATCGAGCGAGCACTCGAACTCGACTGCCGTCTCCGGCAGGCTCGAGCTGAACGCGAAGAGAGCAAGCTCACCCTGGATCGTCTCGTCCGGCGCGGCGTCGATGAACGTGTCGGGCGCATCGGGCCCGAGGGCGGTCCATTCGTAGCGCTCCGGAGTCGCGTCGGCATTGCCGGCGCCGTCGATGGCGCGCACGTCGAAGGTGTGAAGGCCGATCCCGACCGTGATCTCGTATGGCGAGGCGCAATCGGTGAAGTCGCCGGCGTCGAGCGAGCAGGCGAAGGTGAGCGTCGGATCGGTCGTCGGCTCGAGATGTTCGCCCGAGAACGCGAAGGTCGCGGCCGCCGAGTCCGTCGGGTCCTCGGGGCCAGAGTCGATCGAGGTCTCCGGCGCGATCGTGTCGAGCACGGTCCACTCGATCGTCGCCGGGGTGGGATCGACGTTCGGCACGTCCGCGTCATCGATGGCGCGGACCGCGAACGTGTGCGGACCGACGGCCAGGTCTTCGAGCAGGGTCGGCGAGTCGCAGCCGCCGAACGGCTCGCCATTGAGCGAGCATTCGAACTCCAGGTCGATCGGCAGCGTGACGTTGTCGGAGCCGGTGAAGGTCACGGCGGCCACGTTGTCGCCGATGATCCCGGTCGGGCCGTCGACGATGATCGTCTCCGGGGCGACGGTGTCGGCCACGACCGTCCACGGATGCTCCGCCGGGGTCGGGTCAGTGTTTCCGGCCGCGTCGGTGGCGGCAACCGTGAAGGTGTGGCCGCCGACCTCGAGGTCGAGGATCACGAACGGCGAGACGCACGGCTCCGGTGCCTCACCGTCGAGCGAGCACGCGAAGGTCGAGCCCGTTTCCGTCGACGCGAAGCGGAACGTCGCGACGAGCTGGTCGGTCGTCGCCGGAGGGGCTTCCGTGATGAGCGTGTTCGGAGCGGTCACGTCGGGCGCCACGACCTCCCAGGTGGCGGTGGCCGGCGTCGCGTCGACCTCGCCGGTCGGTCCGATCGCGCGGACCGCGAAGGTGTGGCTGCCCAGGCCGAGGCCGCTCACGGTTCGCGGCGAGGTGCAGGCGACCCACGGCCCGCCGTCGAGCGCGCACTCGAACGTGCTGCCGCCTTCGGTCGAGGCGAACTCGAAGTTCGCGCTGGTGCTGCCGGTCACGCTCGGCGGGCCGGCGGTGATGCCGGTGTCGATCGGCGCATCGACGACGACCTCCCACTCCCAGCCGTCGCCATCGGTGTCGGCGAAGCCTCCGGCCACGGAGTAGACGACGAACTCGTGATCGCCGATGCCGATGCCGGTGTATGTCACCGGCGAGGTGCACTCCTCGAAGGGCGGCACGTCGAGGGCGCAGTAGAACTGGGCGCCGGCGACGCTGGAGACGAAGGTGAATGTCGCCACCGAGCTCTCCGTGCCGTCCTCCGGCCCGGTCACGATGGTCGTGATCGGCGGCGCGGCGACCGTCCAGCTCCACTCGTCCGGCGTCGGGTCGACGTTGCCGGCGAGGTCCATCGCACGCACCAGGAACGTGTGTTCGCCGCCGGGCAGGTCGGTCGCCTGGAAGGGCGAGGTGCACGACGAGAAGCTCGCCACCGCGTCCGGCTCGAGCGGCACGAGGGCGCACTCGAACGACGAGCCGAGCTCGCTCGAGACGAAGCTGATCGTGGCCGTCGTGGCGGTGGTCTCCGCCGGGGGACCCGATGAGATGGCCGTCTCGGGCGTCGTGGTGTCGGGACCGGCGTCCACGATCCACTCGTGTGCGGCCGGCTCATCCTCGACCAGGCCGAACTCGTTCGTGGCCCGGACCTCGAGGAGGTACGCGCCGCCGCCAAGCCCGAGCAGCTCGAGCGGCGACGCGCATCTGGTGAACTCAGAGCCGTTCAGCGCGCAGCCGAACGTGGATCCGGCCTGGTCGGCCGCAAAGGTGAAGAGCGCGGAGGTGTCGGTGGTCACGGCGGGCGCCGCGGGCGGCGCGGCCGACACGTCGAGGGTGGTGTCCGGGGCCCCGATGACGAGCCAGGTCCACTCGGCCGGCGTGGCGTCCACGTTGAGCGCCATGTCGACGGCACGGACCCGCATGGTGTGCTCGCCCGGCTCGGTGCCCTGCACCTCGTGCGGCGATTCGCAAGCCTCGTACTCGGCGTTGTCGAGCGAGCACTCGAACGTGAGCCCGAGAGCTGAGGTCGCGTTGTCGGCGCCCGTGAAGGTGAATGAGACGTCGACGTCGACCAGGGCCGATGCGGCGGGGTGGGTCAGGAGCTCGGTGGTCGGCGAGACGGTGTCGGCGATCGCCGTCCATGAGTGGCGCGCCGGCGTCGGGTCGACGTTGTCCTCGAGGTCGACCGCCCGCACGTCGATCGTATGAGGGCCGGCCGCAAGCGGCTCGCCGAGCTCGTCGAGCAGGTTGAGCGGGCTGATGCACTCGAACCAGTCGGACTCGACGACGCTGTCGAGGCGGCACTCGAACACCAGCCCGCCCGACGAAGTGACGTCATCGCCGCCGATGAAGGTGACGGTGGCCTGGGCGGTGCCCGAGTCGGGACCGTCGAGGATGAGGGTCGTCGGCGGTTCCTGGTCGACCGAGGGGAGGATCGTCCACTCGTACTCGGAGCCCTCCTCCATCGAGACCCACTCGCCCTCGGGATCGATGGCGATGACGATGAAGACGTGCTCGCCGACGGCGAGGTCGGTGTAGGTCACCGGCGACTCGCACGGCGCGTAGACGGCCAGGTCGAGCGAGCACTCGAACACCGCGTCGGGGATGTTCGCGTGGAAGACGAAGGTCGCCGTGCGCGACTCCGTCTCACCGCCGCTCGGCGGCTCGCCCGGCTCACCGGGGTCGCCGGGCTCGAAGGCCGGGCCGTCGGTGATGATCGCCAGCGCGCCGAGGATGCTCCAGGTGTGCGTCGCCGGGGTGGCGTCGACGTTGCCCTCGAAGTCGCGGGCGCGAACCCGGAAGGTGTGCTCGCCGACCTCGTGCTCCTCGAACTCGTACTCGGCGATGAACCAGTTGGCCTCGATCATCTCGGGCTCGTTGGCGCAGGCGGCGAAGGCCGCACCGTCGAGCGAGCACTCGAAGGTCACATCGGGCTCGTTCGCGTAGAACTTGAAGACCGCCTCGAACAGCGGCGTGCCGAGCGGCGGCGCGATCTCGATCGTCGTGTCCGGCGCGACGCCCGCCACGAGCGGCTGGTAGGTCCACGTGAAGTTGGCCGGGGTCGGGTCGGGGTTCTCGGCGATGTCGAGCGCGCGCACCTCGAATGTGTGGCTGCCCGGCGCGAGGTTGCTGTACAGCGCCGGGTTTTCGCACTCTGTCCAGGCCAGCTCGTTGGTCGTGTCGAGACGGCACTCGAACTCGAGGTCCACCAGGGCGGTGGTGTCATCGGTCCCGGTGAACAGGAAGCTCGCGCTGCGGCTGTTCGACGGGTTGGTCGGGTGCTCGAGGAGCGACGTGTTCGGCGCGCTCGGGTTGATCCCGATCAGGCACGCCACGCCCACGCATTGGACCGGCTCGGAGTTGCCAAGCGCGTTGTTGCCACCGCCATCGACGGTGCCGGACTCCGCGTAGATGCCCCAGCCGTCGTTGAAGTCGGCCTGGTTGTTGCTGAGCCGATGCGCCCCGGTGGCGAAGATGCCGCCAGAGCCGTTGCCGTTGGTGATGTTGCGATCGACGACGGTTCGGTTCGACGACGAGCCGGAGGCGGGGATGTCGATGCCCTCGCCGTCGTTGCCACTGGCCACGTTGAGGACCAGCTGGTTCCCGATCGAAGCGCCGTCGAGGAAGATGCCGGAGCCGGAGTTGCCGCTGACGTTGTTCAGCTCGAACCGCGTGCGGTTGACGTCCTTGGCCTCGATGCCGCTGCCGTTCATCCGCACGTCGTTCGCGCGCACGACGCTGTCGTTCGACTTCTCCATGAAGATGCCGTCGTCGTTGCCGTCGATGACGTTCGAGAGCAGCAGGGCGAAGTTCGACTCGAAGATCCGCACGCCACCGGCGTTGCCGGTCATCGTGTTGCGCTCGATGAGCGTGGTGTGCGAGCCGAGCGTGACTGCCACGGCCTCCTTCTGGATGCCGGTCAGCCGATTGCCGACGATGGAGGTGCCGGTCGAGCCCTCGAGCAGGATGGCGGCCTCGCTCGACGCGCTGATGGTCGTGTTCTCGACGCGGGTTCCGGGCGAGCTGTTGATCCAGACGCCCTGCTTGGCGGTCAGGCCGATCGCGCTGTCACGCAGCACAGCGTTCTGGGTTCCGGCGCTGATGACGATGCCCGTCTCGTTCATCGTGAGCTCGAGGTCGCGCATGGTGGTGCGGTCGGCGTCGGAGAGATAGACGGCGCCGAGCTTGGTCATGGTGAAGGTCATGCCCGACACCACGTTCAGGGTGGTGCCCGGGTTGAGACGGATGCCGGTCTCGAACTCCTGGACCGATCCGTTCGTGATGACGACCGAGTCGAAGCCGTTGTTCTGGATGCCGACGCCCGACTGGACGCCGTCGATCGTGTGGCCGCCGAGGTCGACGGTGATGTTGTGGGCACCGACGACGAGGCCATTGCCCGGGCAGTCGTGCAGGTCGTTGGTGACGAGCGTGCTCTGGGTCAGGACGCGACCGCAGGTGACAGCGGTCGGAACCGGCGCGGCGGTGACGCGCCACGGCCAGCTGACAGCGGCCGAGGCGAGGCCCTCCGCGTCGACTGCCCGCACCTCGAAGGTGTGCGCCCCGACGGCCAGGGCCGTGTACGTCCGCGGCGATGTGCACGGAGCGTAGGCCGCGCCGTCGAGGCGGCACTCGAAGGTGGCATCCGCCTCGTTCGCGCTGAAGGCGAACGTCGCGCCGGTGCTGGGAGTGGCCGTGTCCGGCGTCGAGACGAGTGTGGCGACCGGTGCGACGCCGTTGGGCGGCGCGATCACGACCCAGGTGTGGGTGGCGGGGCTGGCGTCGACGTTGCCGCTGAAGTCAACGGCACGGACCTCGAACGTGTGGCTGCCCAGCGCGAGGCCGCTCAGTGTCATCGGGCTGGTGCAGTCGGCGAAGTCTCCGGCGTCGGTGCTGTCCAGGCGGCACTCGAAGCGCACGCGGGTCGCGTTGTCGATGCCGCCGAAGGCGAACGTGGCAGACGTGCTTGCCGACGGGTTCGCCGGGGCTTCGATCGTCCACGTCTCGGGGCGCACCGGGTCGGAGGCGAGCGGCGCGGTGCCGTCGCACACGATGTTGAAGCACTCGATCGTCAGCAGCGTGAACGGATCCAGGCCGCCACCGACATTGCCGATGGCGGCGTTGCCGCCGCCGTCGATGTTGCCGCCGGAGACCGTGGCCGTGGCGGCGTAGATGCCCCAGCCACCGTTGTGGTTGGCGGTGTTGCGCGACACGACGTGGCCGATGTTCCCGACGTGGATGCCGTCGGCGATGTTGTTGTTCGTCGTGTTGTTGTCGATGATGTTGCCGATCCCCGCCGACGCCGGGTCGCCGACGTAGATGCCCTC
>DATMDV010000011.1:0-27328 GCA_035557475.1 Ilumatobacteraceae bacterium | reverse complement strand
CTTGAGGTGGACGTTGATGACCGCGTCCCACTCCTCCTCGGTCATGTTGGCGAGCACGCGGTCACGCAGGATGCCGGCGTTGTTGACGACCACGTGCAGATCGCCGAACGTCTCGACCGCGGTGTTGATGAGCCGCTGGGCGCCCTCCCAACTGCCGACGCTGTCGCCGTTCGCGACGGCTTCGCCGCCCATCAAGACGATCTCGTCGACGACCTGCTGGGCCGGCGAGATGTCGCCGCCGCTGCCGTCGACCGCGCCACCGAGGTCGTTGACGACGACCTTGGCGCCGTGGTGAGCGAGGCTGAGCGCGTGCTCGCGGCCGATGCCGCGGCCCGCTCCGGTGACGATCGCGACGCGACCTTCGCACAGTCGACTCATCCTGTTTCCTCCTGCCGGCGCGGGGTGCTCCCGGGCGTTGATCGTGGTTCGGGCGGTACCGGGGGCATCGTAGGTTGTCGGCCCGCGCCCGCCGAAGTGGACGGGCGGGCGGAACCGGGCCCGCCTCCAGAGCGGGGCGCGGCTCGAACGACCGGCCGTAGCCTCGGTGCCGTGCTCGCCGCCGATCCCGCCACCGCCGCGATCACGTGCGACGTGCTCGTGGTCGGTGCCGGTCCGGCCGGGACGGCGGCGGCGATCGAATTGCAGCGCGGTGGTCGCCACGTCGTGGTCGTCGACAAGGCTGTCTTCCCGCGCGACAAGTGCTGCGGCGATGGGCTGACGACGCTCGCGCTCCGCGAGCTCGAGCACCTCGGACTCGACCCGGCGACCGTTGCCGGTTGGCGCGACGTGTCATCGGCGTGGCTCCGCTCACCGTCCGGGCGGGAGGTCGAGTTGCCGCTCCCGACCGACGGGAAGTTCGCCGCAGTTGCGCCGCGGCAGGACCTCGACGACGCGCTGGTCCGCCTCGCCCGCGCCGAGGGCGTCGACATCCGCGACGGATGCACGTTCGCCGGACTGTCACCCGAGACGTCGGATGCGCTCGATCTGACGATCGATGGCCTCGGCACCGTTCGGGCGCACTACGTGATCGCCGCCGACGGGATGTGGAGCCCGGTCCGCAAAGTGCTCGGCGTCAACCAGCCCGGCTACCTCGGCGAATGGCACGCGTTCCGTCAGTACGTCGGCGACGTCACCGGCCCCGCGGCCGACCGGCTCTACGTGTGGTTCGAGGGCGATCTGCTGCCGGGGTACGCGTGGTCGTTCCCGCTGCCCGGCAACCGGGCCAACGTCGGCTTCGGCGTGCTGCGCGAGCAGAGCCGGCGGACCGGCGACATGAAGGACCTGTGGACCGACATCCTCCGGCGTCCGCACATCGTGGCCGCCCTCGGGCCTGGCTTCGTGCTCGAGGACCGGCACACCGCGTGGCCGATCCCCGCCCGCATCGACGAGGTGACGCTCAGCCACGGCCGCACGTTGTTCGTCGGCGACGCCGCGGCGGCGACCGACGTGATGACCGGCGAAGGGATCGGACAGGCACTGCTCACCGGCCGCTTGGCGGCCGAGGCGATCCTGGCGGCGGGGACGCACGACCCGTCGAAGGCGCGCGCCGCGTACGAGTCGGCGGTCCGCCACCACCTGTTCGCCGACCACACGATGTCGCGGGTGCTCGGCAAGGTGTTGCGCCGGCCGTTGGGCGCCCGTGGCGCGATCCGCGTCGTCGGCGCGAGCGGGCGCTGGGGACGCCGCAACTTCGCCCGCTGGATGTTCGAGGACGAACCGCGGGCGGTCGTGCTCACACCGCGTCGCTGGCATCGCCGGTTCCTCGCCCGACCGGGCGCCTACCGCGGCTGACCGGCTCGATCAGCGCGAGCGACGTCCCTTCGGTGCGGGAAGGGGATCCTTGCGTTCGAGCGCGGGAGCACTGACATCGACGCCGTCGACCGTGAGGTCGACACCGTCGCGGTCGAGATCGTGCGGCTCGCCCGACGCCTCGACCTCGATCGGGATCTCTTCCTTGGTCGGACCGTCGAAGATGTCGCGCATTGCCAGCATGGCGCCGGCCATCGCCGCGCCGGCGACGCCGCCCTTGCGCCGACCGGCTTCGATCGAGCTCCTGCGTGCGTCCGCGATCCGACGTTCGCGATCGGCGATCACCGCTGCGTCGTCTGGCCCCTGGTTCTCGTCATCGTGCGGCTCGCCCACGTCGTTCAGGCTACGGGGAGCCCTGGGGTCCGGTTCTCCACGCGAAGTTGGAGCCGATGGCGTACACGCCGAGCAGGTCGCGGGCCGAGACGATGCCCGCCAGTCGCCCGTTGTCCTCGACGAGGATGTGACGGACGTACTGGGCCATCATCTGCGTCGCCACCTCGGCCACCGTCGTCGACGCGTCACACCAGAACAACCTGGTGTGGGCGATGTCAGCCGCCGTGGTCGACGCCGCGGTACCGTCGGCGACCGCTCGGACGATGTCGTGTTGGGACACGATGCCGGCGGGATTGTCCTGGCTGCCGACCACGACCGCGCCGATGCTGTTGCCGATCAAGACACCCGCCACATCGCGGAGGATGGCCGTGGGCTCGACGCACACGACGGTGTCGTTGATCAGCACATCGACGCGAAATGCTCCTGGGTCACTGCTGTCCATCACGCACGCTCCTGTCTACATCCAACCGCCGATCCGTCCGGCACACACGCGACTCCCACGCTGGGGAGCGCCGCACTACCGTCAGCATCACATGACGAGCGGACCCGAAACCCTCCCCGACGGGCACGACGCGGCTCTGTCAGATTCGTCGGCTTCGCCGACGGCCGCCGCAACCAACCCGACCGCGGACACCTCGGGCGAACCCATCGCCGACACCGTCGAGCGTGTCTTCTTCGAGTTGCGCAAGGTCATCGTCGGCCAGACCCGACTGCTCGAGCGGCTGCTCGTCGGCCTGCTGTCGCGAGGCCACTGCCTCATCGAGTCGGTCCCGGGGCTCGCCAAGACGCTCGCCGCCGAGACGCTCGCCGACGTCGTCGGCGGAACGTTCGCGCGCATCCAGTTCACGCCCGACCTCCTGCCGTCCGACATCGTCGGCACCCGCATCTACCGCGGCAGCACCGAGCGGTTCGACGTCGAGCTCGGACCGGTGTTCGTCAACTTCCTGCTCACCGACGAGATCAACCGGGCGCCCGCCAAGGTGCAGTCGGCGCTGCTCGAAGTGATGGCCGAGCAGCAAGTGTCGATCGGTGGCGTCACACACCTCGTACCGCAACCGTTCCTCGTCGTCGCCACCCAGAACCCGATCGAGAGCGAAGGCGTCTACCAACTCCCCGATGCTCAACGCGACCGCTTCATGATGAAGATCCTCATCGACTACCCGACCGCGGCCGAGGAGCTCGAGATCCTCGAGCGGATGTCGGTTCGGGCGCCGATGGCGTCGCAGGTGATCTCGCTCGAGCGACTGAAGGAGCTGCAGGACGCGGCCGACTCGATCTACGTCGACCGGTCGGTGGCGCAATATGCGATCGACCTCGTGCAGGCCACCCGCCACCCCGAGCGGTTCGGCCTCGACGACCTCTCGCCGTCGATCGGTCTCGGCGTGAGCCCGCGAGCAACGTTGTTCCTCGTGCGTGGGGCGCGGGCGATCGCGTTGCTGCGCGGCCGGACCTACACGATCCCCCAGGACGTGTTCGACGTCGCGCCGGAGGTCTTGCGGCACCGATTGCTCCTCACGTACGACGCGCTCGCCCGCGACATCACGGCCGACCACATCGTGCAGCGGATCCTGGCCAAGGTGCCGGCGGCGATGGTGTCGCCCAAGCCGGGCCCGTCCGCCGGTCAGGGCTGAGGCGTGACCGGCCCGCCTGTTGGCGACATCGGGGCCAGACGACGCTTCGAGGCCACCGACGCGTTGATCACGGCCTGGCCGTCGGGCCCGCCCAGTGCCTCGATGGCCGAGCTGCTGCGCACGCTCGAGGTGACGATCAACCGGCGCCTCGACGGCGTGCTGCACGGCAACCACCAGGGCCTCACACCGGGCCACGGGACGGAGCCCGGCGAGGCGCGGTTGTACCAACCCGGCGACGACGTACGCCGCATCGACTGGAACGTCACCGCCCGCACCCAACAGACCCACATCCGCGAGCTGATCGCCGACCGTGACCTCGAGGCGTGGCTGGTGGTCGACGCCTCGGCGGCGATGCGCTTCGGCACCGAGCGCAACCAGAAGGCGCAGATCGCATTGGCCGCGGCCGCGGCCGTCGGCTTCCTCACCGCCCGCAACCAGAACCGGCTCGGCGCGATCCTCGTCGCCGGGCCCGACCTGCACACCGTCCCGCCGCGTGGCGGTCGCACGCAGGTCCAGGCGATCCTCTCGAAGATCGCCGCCCCGCCGCCGTCGGAGGGGCGCGGTCGGGCCGACCTCGCCGGCGCGATCGACCGCGTCGGCAGGCTGTCGAAACGACGCGGCTTCGTCGCCGTGATCGCCGACTTCGCCGGTTCGGCGTGGGTCGACCCACTGGCACGGCTCGGGCTGCGCCATGACCTGCTGGCGATCACGGTGTCGGACCCACGCGAGCTCGACATCCCCCCGATCGGGCTCGTCGAGATGGTCGACCCGGCCACCGGATCGACCCGCGAGATCCGGGTCACGGCGTCGGTCCAGCGTCGCTTCGCCAAACTCGCCTCGAAACAGGCCGACGAACGCCGGACCGGACTTCGACGCGCCGGGTGCGAGCTGATCGAGCTGTCGACCGGCGACGACTGGCTGGGCGCGATCGTCTCGCACGTCCATCGACGGCGTCGCCAGGCCGTCCGCGGGGACACGTTGCGCCGATGACGTCGGACTTCCTCGCTCCGGGCCGGCTGTGGCTCCTGCTCGCGATCCCGCTGCTGGCGATCGCCTACGTTCTCGTGCTGCGCTGGCGCCGCGGTGCCCGGGTGCGGTTCACCCAGGTCGACCTGCTCGACGAGATCGCCCCCCGCCGGCCCGGCTGGCGACGGCACCTCGTCGCCCTCCTCCAACTCGCCGGGCTGGCGATCGGACTCGTCGCCATCGCCCGCCCGGTCGACCGCACGACCGAGCGCGAGCGCAGCGAGGGCCGGATCCTGGTGCTGTTCGACGTGTCGCTGTCGATGATGGCGACCGACGTCGAGCCGGACCGGTTCGCCGCCGCCCAGCAGGCGGCGCGCGACTTCGTCGACGCGGTCGATCCCGACGTCGAGGTCGGGCTGATCTCGTTCAGCGGCGTCGTCAACGTGGAGGTGTCGCCGACGCTCGATCGAGGCGAGATGGAGCGTGGCATCGACGACTTGGAGCTCGCCGAGTCGACGGCGATCGGCGACGCGCTGACCGCTGCCACGCGACTGCTCGTACGCGGTGTCGACGACCCTACGGACCCGAGCGACGAGTCGGACGACGAGACGACCGGTGCGGAGGACGACGAGTCGGACGGTCGGCCTCCGGGTGTCATCGTGTTGTTGAGCGATGGCGAGACGACCGTCGGGCGCGACACCGCGGTCGGCGCCGACGACGCGGTCGAGGCCGGCGTCCCCGTGTTCACGATCGCCTTCGGCACGCTCGGCGGCACGATCACCGACCCCGTCTCCGGAGAGGTCGTGCCGGTGCCCGTGCGGCCCGCCGACCTCGCCGACGTCGCCGACCGCACCGGAGGGGCGGCGTTCGAGGCGGCGACCGAGCGCGAGCTGGCCGACGCCTACGACCAGATCCGCGACTCCCTCGGCGAGACGCTCGGCGAGGCGACCGAGACCATCACCGAGCTCACCTGGCGCTGGGCGCTCGCCTCGGTGACAGTTCTGGCCGCCGCCTGGCTGCTCGCCCTGTGGTGGCTCCGCGGCATGGTCTGACCCACCGAGAAATTGCCCGAAAACCCCTGACCTGTCTGCTTCAGATGTCGCCCTGGGCAATCTGAAGCAGACAGAACGGGGGTTGGGGGGGTTACTGGCCGTCGGGGATGGTGGTGGTCGACGTCGTCGACGGGGGCGGGGGGACCTGGGTCTCGTCGCCGGTGAGGACGGCGAGCTCCTCGGTCACGAGCCGCACGACGAGGTCGTCGAGCGACAGCTCCTCGTAGTCGGTCCGATCGATGTCGGTGCTACCACCGGTCGCCGCGCCGGCGGCGCCGTACGACAGGAACACGAAGCGGGCGCCGGTCGCCTGGGCGAGCTGGCGGAACACGGCTTCGGCCTGATCGTCGCTCTCGGAGGAGGCGACCGGGAAGACCTTGATGCCCCGGCCGACGGCGTCGACGATCGAGTCGGGATAGCCGTTGCCCTGCAGTTGCCGGCCGACCTGCGGCGGCGCGTCGGCGACGAGGAAGATCAGCTGGATCGTCGAGGCCGGATCACGCCACGCCGGGGCCGCGAGGCTCTCGGCGAGGCCCTCGTCGAGCGCTTCGGGATAGTCACCGCCGCCATCGGCGACGACGTTCGAGAGCGCCGACCGGAACGCTTCGACGTCACTCGTGAAGTCGTACGTCGACGTCACGAACGTGTCGTCGACGTCGCGGTACAGCGTCATCGCGAAGCGGATGTCGGGGGCCGAGTCGAGCGACGACAGCCGCGCCGCGACCGAGTCGATGCTCGTCTTCAGCTGATCGATCTCGTCGCCCATCGAGCCGGTCGCGTCGAGGAGGAACATCACATCGACCGCAACCGGCGCAGTCGCGCCGCCAGCGACGTCAACCGCGAGCGCCGCAGTGCCACCTGGCTCGGCCGTGGCGGTCTGCGAGCCGAGCGTGAAGTCGAAGCTCGCCGCGACCGCTGCCGCGTACGCCGACGGATGGAACCGTGCCGTGCCGTCGGCGGTGGTACGGATGCGTGCAACCTCGGCACCGTCGGTGGAGACGACGACCTCTGCACCGGCGACCGGCAGCCCCGACGTACCGGTGACGTTCACGACGATCCGCCCGGTGGGATCGAAGTCGCGCAATGGGATCCCGATCGAGCGGATCCGCTCGAGGTACTCGAGGAACCCGGCGAAGTCGGCGTTGTCATCGACGCTGCCGGCCCGCAGCGGGCCCTGTTCCGGGGGTGCGATGTCGTCGACCGGCTCGGCGGCGACGTCCGACGTGGCGCCACCCGGCGCTGGCGCGCCAGCGGTGCGGTCCATGCCGGCCTCTTCCGACGCGCTCGCCGAGTACACGTCCCCGTCCGCCGCTTCGTCGCCGGACGACTCGTCGAACCACTCCGGCTCACCGTCGAGCCACCCACGCTCCTCCTCGTCCTCATCCGGCACGGTCGGCTCCGTGCCGGTGGGCACGGCAGGCGCGCTGCCGGGCGGGAGGCTGCCGGCCGAGGGTGGCTCGTCTGACCCGCTCCCGCATGCCGCGAGGGCGAGGCCCGTGAGGATGGCGATGGTCGTGAGTCGGTGCCGCATGCACGTTGGACGTCGCCATACCGATGTCGGTTCCCGACGATCGCTTCTGGGTGGCCATCCCTTGCGACTGCCGCACGAATCAGCCGCCCAGAACGGGTCGAAGCGCTGCCGACTGGAGTGCGCGCAGGGTCGGGACAGCGGTGGTCAGTCGACGAGCGAACGCAGCTGCTCGACGGCTCGAACCGGGTCGCCACCGACCGGGTTGACCTGCAGGTGAGTCACGCCGGCCTCCTTGTAGGCGGCGATGCGCTCGCGGACGTAGCCGAGCGGCCCGACGAGGTTGGTGTTCTCGATCAGTTCGGCCGGCACCGCCAGGGCCGCCTCGTCCTTCTTGCCGTCGAGGTACAGGTCCTGCACTTCGATGGCCTCGTCGACGTAGCCGTACTTCTGGCAAATCGTGTTGTAGAAGTTCTTGTCGCGGGCCCCCATCCCGCCGACGTACAACGCCAGCATCGGCCGGGCGTGGTCGAGCACCCGGGCCTGCGCGTCGCCGGTCAGTTCCTCGCCGATCGCCAACATCCCGCCGGCCGAGATCTGCAGCTGGCCGAGCTCGGGATCGCGCTGCGCGAGGCCGGCCTTGATCTCGTCGCCCCACACGTCGTGAAACTTCTGGGGATCGAAGAACACCGGCAGCCAACCATCCGCGAACTGCGCGGTGTTGGCGACGCTCCGGCCCATCAGGCTGGCCCAGAAGATCGGCACGGTGTCGCGCACAGGATGGTTGATGAGCTTCAACGGTTTGCCGAGCCCGGTGCCCTCGCCGTCGGGCAGCGGGACCGTCACCGTCGGACCGTCGTACTCGACGCGCTCGCGGCGCAGTGTCATCCGTACCACGTTGATGTAGTCGCGGATGCGTGGCATCGGCTTCTCGTACGGCACGCCGTGGAAGCCCTCGATCACCTGCGGACCGGACGCGCCGAGCCCGAGGATGAACCGCCCGCCGCTCACGAAGTCGCACCCAGCAGCGGTCTGCGCGATGCACGAGGCGGTGCGCGAGTACACGTTGACGATGCCGGTGCCGATCTCGACCCGCTCGGTCTTGGCGGCGAGATACCCGACCTGGCTGATCGCGTCGAAGCTGTACGCCTCGGGGACCCAGACCACGTCGAGGCCCGCCGCTTCGAGGTCGGTCACGCGCTTGACGTCGGCGTGGAAGTCGCCCGAGTAGTTGATCATCATCGACAGCTTCATGGCGCGGGACGTTAGGTCAGCCGAGTTCGTCACGGAGATCCGGGGGACACCTCATCCAGCAGGTACGACGTGCGCGAATGCGGATCGTCTGGTTGCATGTGGACGTGCCCCCACACCGCAGTCCCTCTCGGCGCGCGGCCGCTGCCCGTTCCAGGCTCGTGCCGACCGCCCTCACGATCGCCGCCATCGTTCTCGGATCGACCGTCGCCGGCGGTCCGGCCGCGGTCGCCGCGCCACCCATCGAGCAGGCGGCAGCGCAGACGCCCGCGAGCGCGTACGCCTCGTCCGGCTCGTTCCGCCTCGCCGACACCCGGTCGACGGATTGCGGCTGCACGCTGCTCGACGCCACCACGATGCGCGTCGATGTCGGCGGGCGGTTCGGGATCCCTGACGGCATCACGGCTGCGGTCGTCACCGTCACGGCGACGAACATCACGGCCGACTCGTTCCTGACCGCGTACCCCGCCGGTGAAGCGCTTCCGAACACGTCGATCGTCAACCCGCGGCGCGACCATGACGTCGGCAACACGGCGATCGTTCCCGTCGGCGTCGGCGGCGCGGTCGACATCCGCAGCACGATCGCCATCGCGTCCGCGATCGACGTCGTCGTCGACGTCGCCGGGTTCTTCGTCCCTGCCGACGCCGCGACGCAGGGTCGGTTCGTTCCGGCGACACCCGAGCGGATCCTCGACACCCGGCGGCCCGGATCGCCGACCGGTCGGCTCGCTCCCGGTGGCAGTGTGGTGGTACCCCGTCCGGCCGTCGTGCCCGCTGACTCCCTCGGCCTCGTCCTCAACGTCACGAGCGTCGAGGCGTCCGCGGCCGGCTTCTTGAACATCAGCCCGACGAACGGGACCGGGACCCCGACGTCGTTCATGAACCCCGATGGCAGCGGCGATCCACTTGCGGCATTCGTGATCGCCGCGCTCACGGCCGATGGGTTGACGATCCACGCCACGTCGGGAGGCCACGTCATCGTCGACCTCATCGGGTGGTTCACCGGTCCGTCGGCCGAGTCGAGCTCCGAGGGCCTGTTCGTGCCGATCGCGCCCACCCGTCGCCTCGACACTCGCGACGACCCGCGCAACGTCGGCCCCGTCGGCGCGATCGAGGTCGGCTTCGCGGGTCTGGTGCCATCCGCTGCCGCCGTTGCCACGAACGTCACGCTCGATCGCACGGACGACGCGGGCTACCTCACGGCGTATCCGGCCGGCACCGCACTGCCGGACGTCTCGACCGTGAACTCGACACGACCCGCTGACACGATCGCCAACGCCGCGATCACCCGGCTCTCGACGCGTGGCACGGCGTACTTCTCGGATCGCGGTACTGACGTCATCGTCGACGTCACCGGTTACTTCACGGGCGCACCGGTCGCCGCCACACTCCCGGTGCCGCCCCTCGACAACGGCTCGTCCCGGGTGTTGCTCGTCGGCGACTCCACCCTGCTCGCCGTCGGCAGCTACGGGCTGCTGCACGCCTTCCAGGGGTTCGACGACGTGTACGAAGCGGCATCGTGTCGCACGCTCGGCGTGCCGTCGTGTGGCCGGAACCCGGTACCGAACTCGGTCGCGACCATCAATGCCGCCGTCGGACGGTTTGACGCGGTGGTCATCATGGCGGGGTACGACGAGTGGTGGACGACGTTCCCGGACAGCTTCGAAGCCGTCAACGACGCCGCTCGCGCCAAAGGCGCGCGCCGGATCATCTGGCTCAGCTATCGCGAGGGCGTGGGGTACAAGATGCCCGACGGGTCGACTGCCAACGAGGCGTTCGTGAAGAACAACCAGACGCTGCGCGAGAAGGTCGCGTCAGGCGCCAACCCCGACGTCGTGCTCGCCAACTGGTACGGGTACACGACGGCGACTCCCACCTGGCTGAGTTCGGACGGAATCCATCTCACGTTCACGGGCGCCTACGGCGTCGCCGACTACATCTCCCGCACGATCGCCAATCTCGAGGGCCGGCCGTGCCCGCAGCCGTGGGTCGACGGTGGACCGATCGATTCGCCATGCCCCGCTCCTGACGCGCACGGTCCGCCCGCCGATGTCGTGTCGCTCTATCGGTAAGCGGCTCGGCGCGGCCGGTGGCCTCACCCGTTGAGGTTGCCCGATCGGAACCCTTCGAGGTCGAGCGTCACGTACCGATAGCCGGCGCTGCGCACGGCGTCGATGATCGCGATGCGCAGTTCGACCGCTCGGCCGAGCGCCTCGGCATCGACCTCGATGCGGGCCGTCTCGTCGTAGTGACGGACCCGCACCTGCTCGAAGCCGAGCCGGTGCAACGCCGCCTCGGCCCGATCGACGCGGCCGAGGATGTCGACCGACACCTCGGTGCCGTACGGGATCCGACTGGCGAGACATGCCGCCGCCGGCTTGTCCCACGTGCGCAAACCCATCCGGCGCGATGCCTCGCGGACATCGGACTTCGTGAAGCCGGCCGCGACGAGGGGGAACACCGCGCCGGCCTCCTCGGCCGCCTGCTGGCCGGGCCGGTGGTCGCCGAGGTCGTCGACGTTGACGCCGAGCACGACGGTGGCGTTCGACGCCGCGGCGATCGGTCCGACGACGTCCATCAGTTCGGCCTTGCAATGGAAGCAGCGGTCGGTGTCGTTCACGCGGTAGGCGGCTCGCTCCATCTCGTGGGTCACCACCGGTGTCCAGGTGAGACCCCATTCGGATGCGAGCGCCCGGCAGTCGGACTCCTCGTCGCCGGCGAGCGATGGCGACACGGCCGTGACGGCGACGACGCGGTCGGCGCCCAACGTGCGGTGGGCGACAGCCGCGAGGAACGCCGAATCGGCGCCGCCGCTGAAGGCGACGACCACGTTGCCGAGACGACGAAGGTGGCGCTCGAGGTCGGCGACCCGCGACTCGATCGGCGACGCGATCGGTGCGTCAGACCGCGTCGGACGCGAGATGTCGCTTCCGTTGGCGTGCACAGGTCGAGTGTGTCACGGCCACCGCCCCGTCGTCCGCATCGATAGCAAGCGCGGTCGAACGGCCACCCGACGCGTTTACATCGAGCGCCGCCGGGTATCGTCCCCGCCAAAATTGGGAGGATTCCGGCGTGTCGCACCAGGAGCGTTCAGCCATCCCGGGAGCGGACGACCGGCGGACCATGGCTCGGAGGGCCGCGGCGAATCTCGGGTTGGCGTCGATCCTGCTCGCATCGCTCGTACCGGCGATCGTTGCCGATCGAACGGCCGAAGCGGCCGTCGAGACGAGCGCGTTCGTCGCCGTCGGACCACGTCGACTGGCGGACACGCGGTCGGAGCCGTGCGGGTGCCAGCAGGTCGACGAGTTCACGATTCGCGTCGACGTCGCCGCGCGGTTCGGGATCCCGGCCGCGATCGACGCGGCCGCGATCACGGTGACGGCCACGAACGTCGGCAGCGCCGGCGTCATCTCCATCCACCCGACGGGTGCGCCCGACTCGGTCATGTCGATCCTGCGCACGCGTGCCGGCTCCGACCTCGCCAACTCGGCGATCGTGAGCGTCGGTCACGACGGGGCGATCGACGTCCGGAGCACCGTGCCGATCGACACCGGGATCGGACTGCTCGTCGACGTCACCGGCGTGTTCGTGCCCGACAACCGGTCGCGCGCCGGCCGGTTCAACACGGTCGCCCCGACCCGCATCTGGGACACACGCATCACCGGAACTCCGGTCACCGGCCTGCAGCCCATGACCAGCATCAGGCTGCGGCTCCCACCAGGCGTCGCGGCCGACGCGAGGGCGATCGCGATCAACGTCACGGCGATCGGCGCCCCACAGGCTGGATTCCTCAGCCTGCGACCGGCCGCCATGCCGTCGACGATCACGTCGTTCATGAGCCTTGACGGCAGTGGGCGACCGCTGGCCGCCTCAGTCATCGCGCCCGTGTCGTCGACCGGTTTTGTCATCACCACGACCGGCGGCGGACACGTGATCGTCGACTTCGTCGGGTGGTTCACGGGCCCGTCCGGTGTCGACGACGATGCCGGGCTCTTCGTCGCGCACCCACCGAAGCGGCTCGTCGACTCGCGACGCGACGGACCGCGTGTGTGGCCGAGCGGAACGGTCGAAGCGGCGATCGACGTCGACGCCGCGGCGATCGTGACCAATGTGACGATCGATCGCGCCGACGGTCATGGCTTCGTCACCGCCTACGCGGCCGGCACACCATTGCCGAGCGCCTCGACGGTCAACGCGTCCGACATCAACGACACCATCGCCAACTTCGCCATCACACCGACCTCGGATCGCGGGACCGCCTACTTCTCCGATGCCGGCGCTGATCTCATCGTCGAGATCGCGGGCTACTTCACCGGCTCTCCGTCAACGGCGACGCTCCCGCCCCCGCCGAACGTCCAGCCACCGTCGCGAACGTTGCTCGTCGGCGACTCCACGTTGGCCGCCGTCCGCTGGTACCGCACGACGGGCGCGCTGCTCGGCTTCCCCTACGAGTACACCGCCGAGTCGTGCCGGCGGTTGGCGACTCCTTCGTGCGACGGGCGGGAGGGTTACATCCCGTCCCACGCGGTCACCGCGATCCGCAAGGCGAGCGGCACGTTCGGCACCGTGGTGATCATGACCGGCTACGACGACTGGTGGACGGTGTTCCCCACCAGCTTCGACAAAGTGGTCGCAGCTGCCCGCGACAAGGGTGCACGCACGATCGTCTGGCTCACCTACCGCGAGAGTGTTCGCTATCACGGAGCCAGCACCAACGATCTGTACGCCAGGAACAACCAGACGTTGCGTGACAAGCTCGCGTCCGGACTGTTCCCCGACGTCGTCCTCGCCGACTGGGACGCCTACACGGCGACGACGTCGGGGTGGCTGGCCGGCGATGGCGTCCACCTCACCCGGGCCGGTTCCTACGCAGTGGCCGACTACGTCTCGCGCAAGCTCGCCCACCTCGAGAATCGCGCCTGCCCGATGCCGTGGGTGGCCGGCGAGGCAGTCGACGTCCCCTGCCCGGATCCCGACGCCCACGGTCCGGTCGCCGACATCATGTCGTTGTACGGATGAGCCGGCTGGGCTCGCACAGCAGTCGGGCGACCACGCGACGAGTGCATTTCGATCGGCGCCCAGTAACGTCGGCGCCCGGGCAAGAGGAGGAACGCGGCGTGTCGCACCATGAGCCGGCAGCCAATCCGACAGCGAACGACCGCCAGCGCACAACTCGTTCACTCGTGGCCCGCGCGGTCACGTTTGCGTCGGTGGCGCTCGCATCGCTCGCACCCGGCCTCGCGTCGAGCGGGCCGGTCGGCGCGGCCGCCGGCACGAGTGCGTTCGTCGCCATCGGGCCACACCGGCTGGCGGACACCCGATCGGAGCCGTGCGGGTGCGTTCGTGTCGACGAGTTCACGCTGCGCGTGGCGGTCGCCGACCGGTTCGGCATCCCCGACGAGATCACCGCCGCGGCGGTCACGGTCACGTCCACGAACGTCGCCGCCGACGGGTTCGTCGCCGCCTATCCGACCGGCACGCCGGTGCCGTCGACATCGACGTTGAATCCCCGCGCCCGCTCCGACCTGGCCAACTCGGCGATCGTGGTCGTCGGCGACGACGGCTCGATCGACGTGCGGAGCACGTTGCGGATCGACACCGCGATCGACCTGATCGTCGACGTCACCGGTGTGTTCGTTCCCGACAACAGTTCGCGCGCCGGCAGGTTCGTACCCGTCGCGCCGACCCGGATCTCGGATTCCCGGACGCCCGGCGCGCCGGCCACCGGTGTTGCGCCCGGCACGAGCATCACGCTGCCGCTGCCCGCCGGCGTGTCGGCCGATGCGACGGCGGTCGCCATCAACGTCACGACGGTCGGTGGCCTGCGGACCGGGTTCCTCAGCGTCCGGCCGGCCGGCGTGGAATCGACGATGACGTCGTTCATGAACCCGGACGGCACCGGGCGGGCCCGCGCCGCGTCGGTCATCGTCCCGGTGTCCCCTGCCGGCTTCGTGGTCACCACGACGGCCGGCGGACACGTGATCGTCGATCTCGTCGGGTGGTTCACCGGCGCCTCCGCTTCCGACTCCGGCAACGGGCTGTTCGTGCCGACGGCACCGACCCGGCTGGTCGACTCGCGGAGCAACGCCCCTCGTCTGTGGCCCAACGGGACGCGTGAGCTCGACGTCGATTTCAACGCGGCCGCGATCGCGACCAACGTGACCATCGATCGCACCGATGCCAGCGGCTACGTCACCGCCTACCCGGCCGGCACGCCGCTTCCAACGGCGTCGACCATCAACGCCTTCGGCGTCAACGACACGGTCGCCAACTTCGCGATCACGCCGATCTCGAATCGCGGGAGCGCCTACTTCTCCGACGGTGGCACCGACCTCATCGTCGACGTCACCGGATACTTCACCGGCGGGCCGATGACGGCGACGCTCCCAGTGCCACCCAACGTGCAGCCACCAGCGCGTGCACTGCTCGTCGGTGATTCCACCCTTGCCGGGGTGCGCTGGTACGGCACAACCGAGGCACTGCTCGGGTACCCGTACGTGCTCACCGCCGAGTCGTGCCGGCGGCTCGCCACCGCGTCGTGCCGTGGTCGCGAGGGCTACACGCCGACGAACGCGGTCACCGCGATCCGCAACGCCAGCGGCTCGTTCGGCACCGTGGTGATCATGGCCGGCTACGACGACTGGTGGACGGTGTTCTCGAGCAGCTTCGACCAAGTGGTCGCCGCCGCCCGTGCCAAGGGCGCCCGCACGATCCTCTGGCTGACGTTCCGCGAAGGGGTCGGGTATGTCAATCCGAGTGGCGTCAGCGCCAACGTGGCGTTCGTGAAGAACAACGAGATCCTGCGCGAGAAGGTCGCATCGGGCCAGTTCCCCGACGTCGTCCTCGCCGACTGGCACTCGTACACTGCCACGACGTCGGGCTGGTTGGCCGGCGACGGCATCCACCTCACGTTGGCCGGCTCGTACGGCGCTGCTGACTACATCTCGCGCTATCTCGCCCATCTCGAGAACCGGGCCTGCCCGATGCCGTGGGTGGAGGGCGCCGCGGTCGACAACCCGTGCCCCCAGCCCGACGCCCACGGCCCGGTCGGCGACATCCTTTCGCTCTATCGCTGAGCTGCCAGAATCACCCACCGTGAGCATGCCGGCGTGGTGGGAGCAGCGTCGCTTCGGCATGTTCGTCCACGCCAATCTGGCGACCGTGCCGGCGTGGTCGCCGATCGGGCAATACTCCGACTGGTACCGCAGCCACCTCGGTGACGCCGTGCCCGACGTCCTCCTGCACCCGACGCCGATGGTCGAGGTGCTCGCCCACCACCGCGATCGCTGGGGACACGTCGAGCGGTTCGACGACTTCTGGCCGCTGTTGTCGTTCGAACGCTTCGATCCGGATGCGTGGACCGGGCTCGCGCTCGCGGCCGGCATGGGCTACACGGTCTTCGTCGCCAAGCATCACGACGGCTTGTGCTGGTGGGACGCCCCCGGCACCGATCGCACCGTGTTGCACGACGGCCCCGGACGCAACGTGCTCGCCGAATACGCCGCCGCCTGCGAACGGTCGGGCCTCGTCTTCGGCACCTACTACTCGCTGCTCGACTGGGGTGACGATCGGTACCAGGGCGACGACTACGTCGACCGCGTGCTGCACCCGCACGTGCTCGACCTCGTCGAGCGCTACGGCTCGAAGTTCCTGTGGGGCGACGGACATTGGGGGCACGGACCCGACCATTGGCGCAGCCAGGTCCTGATCGACACAGCTCGCGAGCTCGACGCCGAGCTCATCGTCAACGACCGGTGGTGTCTCGAAGGGTCCGATGTCGCGGTGTACGAGTACCACACACCCGACGGCATCGTCGAACAGCCATGGGAGTTGTGTCGAGGGATCGCCTACAGCTTCTGCCACAACCGAGCCGAACGTGCAGAGCACCACATGACCGGCCGCGAGATCGTCGCCCTGCTCACCGAGGTGGTTGCCAAGGGCGGCAACCTGCTGCTCAACGTCGGACCCGCGGCGGACGGCACGATCCCCGAGCTCCAGGCCGAGCCGCTGCGCGACGCCGGCCGCTGGATCACCGCCCACGACGACGTCATCAGCGGTTCACAGCCCTGGACGGTCTGGGGTGACGAGCTCACGCGCTACACGGTGACCGGCGAGCGGCTGAACGCGATCGACCTGACGGGGGCCGGGACGTTCGAGGCACTCGGCCGCCGAGCCGGTCGGGTCCGCAGCGTCGAGGCGTTCGACGGGGCTCCGACACTGTGGGAACAGCTCGACGACCGTCTCCAGATCCGTCGCCTCGACCGTTCACCGGCCGTTGGCGCTGCCGTGTATCACGTCGAGCTCGAGGCGCCGCCGGACGCGCCGATCGAGTTGTTCACTACGCCGGTCGACGGGCCGATCGAGCTGGCGCCGCTGCTCGCCGACGTCGCACCGAACTCGATCGTGCAGTTGGGCGACGGAACGTATCTCGGCCCGGTACGGGTACCGGCGGGTGTCACGCTTCGTGGGCTCGGGCACGACCGCACGGTGATCGACGGGCGCGAGACCACCGCAGTCACGCTCGCCCGCGGCGCCCGCCTCGAACACGTCACCGTGCGCGGCGGCGGGCAACGGATCGCCTGGTTTCCGCAGCGGACGGTCAACATCGCCGAGCCGCACACACTCGTGCTCGGTTGCCACATCGACGGCCACATCGTGGTGAGCGCCGACGACTCGCGGATCCGCGCCTGTCACGCGTCGGGCGTCACCGCAACCGGTGTCGAACGGCTCGTCGTCTCGCGCAGCCGCTTCACGGGGATGCGATGGGATGTCGGAATCGAGATCGCCGGCGGCGCGGGACACGTGGTCGAGAGCTGCGAGCTGCAGCATCACCTGTGCGCGATCCGGATCAGCGATGCGGTCGGTGCCACCGTGCGCGGGAACACGATCGTCGCCCGCTGGTGGGGTGTCCACCTGGTGCGCACCGAGGCATCCATCGTGGTCGGCAACGCGTTCGCCCACACGATGCGGGCGGTCGACGTCGACGCCGGGGCGCTCGCCCACGTCAACGGGAACGCGGTGCGCGACGGCGACAGTGGCTGCATCGCCGAGCACGGCGCATCGGGCATCGACGTCAGCGGGAACCGCTGGGAGCGCTGCCGGATCGGGCTCCTGGCCTGGGACGTGACCGGCCTCAACCACCACGACAACGACCTGATCGACCTGCACGACCCCGACCACGCGATCGTCGTCGGTCCGTAGGTGTTTGCCGACTCGTGGCCGGCGCCCCGCCGAGTGTGCCGCGGTCGCTGACTCGTGAGTCACGTCCCGCCGAGTGGGCAGTATCGTCAGCCCGCCGAGACGGGTTGCGGTGCGGAAGACGACCGGCGGGCCGCGCGAACCCGGTCGAGCGGATCGAGCTCGACCTTGCGCAGGCGGATGTGCTTCGGGGTCACCTCGATGCACTCGTCGCCGGCGATGTACTCGAGCGCGTGCTCGAGCGACAGGACCCGGTGCGGGGTCAGGGTCACGGTGTTGTCGGACGACGAGGCGCGCATGTTCGTGAGCTTCTTCTCCCGGCAGATGTTCACGTCCATGTCGCCGGCGCGTGAGTTCTCGCCGACGATCATCCCGCAGTACACGTCGGTGCCGGGGCCGACCATCATCGTCGAGCGGTCCTGCAGGTTGACCATCGCGTAGGTCGTCGTGGGACCCGTTCGATCGGCGACGAGCGAGCCGGTCGAGCGGGCCCGGATCTCACCGGCCCACGGCTCGTATCCGTCGAAGATGTGGCTGAGCACGCCCGTGCCCCTGGTCTCGGTCAGGAACTCGGTGCGGAACCCGATCAGGCCGCGCGCTGGCACGAGGTAGTCGAGGCGCACCCATCCGTGACCGTGGTTCACCATGTCCTGCATCCGCGCCTTGCGGGTGGCGAGGAGCTGGGTGACCACACCGAGGTGCTCGTCGGGCACGTCGATCGTGACCCGCTCGACGGGCTCGCAGACCGTGCCGTCGATCTCGCGCGTCACGACCTCGGGCTTGCCGACCGTGAGCTCGAACCCCTCGCGGCGCATCGTCTCGACGAGCACCGCCAGTTGCAGCTCGCCACGCGCCTGCACCTCCCACGCATCGGGGCGGTCGGTCGGCGACATCCGGATGCTGACGTTGCCGACGAGCTCGGACTCGAGCCGGTTCTTCACCTGGCGGGCGGTGAGCTTCGTGCCGTCGCGCCCGGCGAGCGGCGACGTGTTGATGCCGATCGTCATCGACAGCGCCGGCTCGTCGACGGTGATGACGGGCAGCGGCCGCGGGTCGTCGGCGTCGGCCAGGGTCTCGCCGATCGTGATGTCCTCGAAGCCGGCGACGGCCACCAGCTCGCCCGGTCCGGCGGAGTCGACGGCGACCCGCTCGATGTTCTTGGTGAGGAACAGCTCGGCGACCTTGGCGCGCTGGATCGTGCCGTCGGCACGACACCAGGCGACCTGCTGACCCTTGCGGATCGTGCCCTCGAAGACCCGGCAGAGCGCCAGCCGCCCGACGTAGGGGTTGGCGTCGAGGTTCGTCACCCACGCCTGGAGCGGATGCCCCTCGGTGTACTCCGGGGCCGGGATGTGCTCGATGATGACGTCGCACAGTGGCCCGAGGTCGGTGCCCGGATTGGCGAGGTCGAGCGTTGCGGAACCGTCGCGTCCCGAGCAGTACACGATCGGGAAGTCGAGCTGGTGATCCTTGGCGTCGAGGTCCATGAACAGCTCGTACACCTCGTCGAGCACGGCTTCGATGCGGGCGTCGGGCCGGTCGATCTTGTTGATCACGACGATCACGGGGAGGTCGTCGGCGAGCGCCTTGCGGAGCACGAAGCGGGTCTGCGGGAGTGGCCCTTCCGACGCATCGACGAGCAGCATCACGCCGTCGACCATCGTCAGCGCCCGCTCGACCTCACCACCGAAGTCGGCGTGGCCGGGAGTGTCGACGATGTTGAGCGTGACCCCTTCCCACACGACCGACAGGTTCTTGGCCAGGATCGTGATGCCCTTTTCCTTCTCGAGATCGGTCGAGTCCATGACCCGGTCGGTGAGCTCCTCGTGGGCCCCGAAGGCGCCCGATTGGCGCAGCAGAGCGTCGACCAACGTGGTCTTGCCGTGGTCGACATGGGCGACGATCGCCAGGTTGCGGAGGTCAGAGCGGGTGGACATGACCCGAATGACGCTAACGCGCCGATCGTGAATTCCCGCACGATGTCCGTTCGGCGAGCGGCCGCGCGATCAGTCGCGAGCTGTGTTCGTGTCGAGCCAAACGGTGACGTCGCTCGGGATCGTGTCGGTGACCGGAACGCTCGTCAGGACGATGTCGCCGGCCGGGAGGTCGATGTCGGAGTCACTCAGGTTGACGATGCACGTGAAGCCGCCAGCGCGACGGAAGCCGATCACCTCTTGCCCCATGTCGAGCCACTCGAGCTCGCTGGTGGCGCCTTCGACCACGGAATGGGCGACCACGGGATGGGCGAGCACGGGATGGGAACGCCTGATCCGCAATGCGTCTCGGTAGAGCGACAGCATCGACTCGGGGTCACCGTCTTGGGCCTCCACCGACTGCGCTGACCACGCCGCCGGCTGCGGGAGCCATGGCTTGGCGTCGCCGAAACCGAACGATGGCCCCGACTCCGTCCACGGGATCGGGACACGGCAACCGTCACGGCCACGTCGCGTGTGACCGGACAGCTCCCAGATCGGATCGGCGAGCACCGATTCGGGCAGGTCCTCGACCTCCTCGAGCCCGAGCTCCTCGCCCTGGTACAGGTAGACGGCCCCGGGCAGGGCGAGCTCGAACAGGATCGCCGCCCTGGCGCGGCGCCGGCCGAGCGCCACGTCGGGCGTGCCGACCGGATCGGAGAACACGTCGACGGCGTCCTCACCGCGCCGCGGTTGAACGCGCCCGTAGCGGCTGACGTGACGGAGGATGTCGTGGTTGCTGAGGACCCACGTCACAGGTGCGCCGACGAGCGCGTGCGATTCGAGTGACGACTGCGCGGTCGTGATCAGCGCATCTGCTCGCCACGGCGCGCGGACCATGTCGAAGTCGAACGCCGTGTGCAGCTCGTCGGTTCGGAGATAGGCAGCCAACCGCTCGGCGTTTGCGACCCATGCCTCGGCGACGAACGTGCGCGGCGGGTCGTAGCTGTCGGCCACCTCGCGCCACTCCCGATACACCTCGTGGACCTGCGGCCGGTCCCAGAACGGATGGTCGATGCGATCGGAGATGACCGGCGTGTGATCCTCGGGGAGGTCGAGGTCGGGCAGCGCCGGATCCTTGATCAACCCATGGGCGACGTCGATCCGGAACCCGTCGACACCACGGTCGAACCAGAACCGCAAGACGTCGAGGAACTCGTCGCGGACCTCCCGGTTGTCCCAGTTGAGGTCGGGCTGCTCGACGGCGAACAGGTGGAGGTACCACTCCCCCGGCGTCCCGTCCGGTTCGGTCACCCGCTCCCACGCCGACCCGCCGAACGTCGCCTCCCAGTCGTTCGGCGGCTCGTCGCCGTCGGCCCCCAGCCCGGGCCGGAAGATGTAGCGCGCACGCTCGCGCGAACCGGGCCCCGCGGCGAGCGCGGCGACGAACCAGGCGTGACGGTCGGATGTGTGGTTGGGGACGATGTCGAGGATCACCCGGATGCCGTTGGCATGGGCGTCGTCGATGAAGCGTTGCCCCTCATCGAGTGTGCCGAACGCCGGCTCGACGTCTCGGTAGTCGGCGACGTCGTAGCCGCCGTCGGCCTGCGGCGACGGATACCACGGGTTGATCCACACTGCATCGACTCCGAGGGCGGCGAGGTACGGCAGCCGTGACCGCATTCCCTCGACGTCGCCGAGCCCGTCGCCGTCGGCATCGGCGAACGACCTGATGTACACCTGGTACGTGACGCCCGTGCGCCACCAGTCGGTGCTGTCAGACGGGTCGGCGGTGTCGGCGTGTGGCTTCGGTTCGGTCACGGCGTGAGACTGTACGTCGTCGACTTGTCGATGCTCCGGAGCTCGACTGCTCCGGCAGACCGATGCCGTTGTGCGTTCGTCTGACGCGAGAATGAGATCGACGATGTCGGAGTTGTTCGCACTCTTCGCTCACGGAGCGCCGGGCGATGACCCGGTCGCGAGGGACGGAGAGGTGGCGACGCAGCTCCGCAACGCTGATCGACGCGCGCGATTGGCCGCCTACGCATACTTCTACGCGAACCCCGATCCCAGCCGGATCGGGGACCTCATCGACGCGGTGACAACGGAGGGCACCCCGTTCGGCCAGTACTGGGGCGTACGCGCGCTGCGCCGGTCGGTGCAGGCCGCCCCGGCGCCGCTCGACGCCCCCACCCGGCATCGGCTCGAGCAACTCGCGACCACGTTGGAACCCGACACCGACGGTGCCGGCGAACTTCGCGACCTGCTCGGCGAGACGGCCGGGTGAATCGCCCGCTCAGGGCGCGGCAGCCACCGGCACGAGGAGCCGCGTGCGCGGCAGCCGGCCGATCTCGAGGTAGTGCTCCCACACCCATCCACACGGGCGTAGCCCGAGCGATCGGGCCTCGGCGACCGCGGCGTCCTGGGCGAGCGGCAGCAGCGCGTACGCACCGACGACGTCGACGGCCACGGCGCGGACGCCGTCGAGCACGACCGAACCAGCGCACGGGCCGTCGATGTGGGCGGCCACGCGGGTCGCCATGTCAGTGGTCGGGACGAGCGGGAACGCGGCGCTGTAGGCGATCGGTGTCACGTCCTGGTGGCGTACAGCGTGACGTCGGAGCCGCTGGAGGAGCCGGCGAACAGTGCCGTTGAGCTCGTCGGGCGAGCACGCCGCCTCGGCGACGAGGGCATGGACGGCGCCGACCTCGACGAGCTCCGGACGAAGTGCTTCGTCGCTCCCACCCAGCATTGCCTCGACCACGGCGAGATGCCGGCGCTGCTCGGTGATCGCGCCCAGCAGTTGCGACCGGTGCGCTTCGAGCGCATCGACCATCGGCATGTCGTCGTCGAGGATCCGCCCGATCGACGCGAGTGGGAGTCCGGCCGCCTTCAACTGCTCGATCTGCAGGCCGCGGGCGAGCTCGGCAGGGCCGTAGTAGCGGTATCCCGTGCGAGCGTCGACATGGGACGGCCGGAGCAGTCCGACCGCCTCGTAGTGCCGCAGCGCTCGCGGGGAGACCCGCAACCGGCGGGCCAGGTCGCCGATCGTCATCGGCACGCGGCAGCCGCCTCGACGTGTCGGCGGCGGAGCTCAGCGAGCCGGAGCCGGTCGCCGCGTTCCAGCGGTACGCGCTCGATGACATCGACGACGGCGCCGTCGGGATCGACCACCATGAGGTGCCGCTGGCCGAGCTCGACGGTGAGTGGAACGGCGATGTCGAGCCCGAGCGCATCGGCCCGCGCGGCGACCGATCCCGCATCGTCGACCTCGAACGAGACCAGGATCCCGCTCGGTCGACACCCCGCTGTCGACGGCACCGTCTCATGGCCGGCCTGCACGAACGCGACGAGCGTGGACCGGGCGATGCCGAGCTCGGCGTACCAACCCTGATCGACGACGACGTCGAGGTCGAGCAGGGCCTGGTACCAAGCGACGGACACCGCGACGCGTTCGACGCACAGGTCAGGGAACGAACCGGTCACCATCGCGTCACCAGCGTCACCAGCGTCACCATGCGACTGCACCCTCGCGCATGACGCGACGGCAGAGTCAAGCCGGCTACGCGCGGGGATAGAGATACCAGATCAGGTCCGCGAACGAGTCGGGACCGGTCGACCAGAACTCACCGCGTCCCTGGATGCCTGCGAGCGAACCGGTACCGCCGTACGCCCGTCCCGTACCCGTGATGCCCGACGACGTGACGGTGCCACCACCATCTCCTTGAAGCGTCGCGCCCTCGTAGTGCACGGTCGACGCGAAGCGCACCCTGCCGGTGCCAGCGGCGTCGAGGTTGAACCAGAGGCGACCGATCTGATCCGCTTCGACGCTCTCGTTCGGAGCCGGGCACAGCGTGTGCTTGGCCGTGAACTCGAACTCGAGAAGTGTGCGGTCGCCACGCTGCTCCGCTTTGACCAGGGTCTGGACGACCCCGGTGACCGTCCCAGGGCACGGAACGGGCTCTCGAGCAGCTGCGACCGGGCCGTTCAACGGACCCGCCAGCAGAGCTGCCGCGCCGAGCGCAATCATGGGTGTGCGTCGCATTGTGATCCTCCTGTCGTGGTTGTCGACTGGAGAATGCGCCCACCGCGTTCCCGAACTCTTCCCGGCCCCGCCATTTCCGCCGTGGTCGGGCCTAGTTCGTACGGTCAACCCGTCGTATCGCGATCCCATGGGCGTCGGCGCGTTCGACCCCGCCGGCGTCGAGATTCGTGATCGGTGCGAACCCTCGTACCGTGCCGGTCCGGCCATCGGCGCCGAGTTCGATGACGAGCAGCCCCGGCGTCGACCCCGTGGAGGCATGAGGGTCGCCCGACAGCGGGTTGGGTCCGCGCAGGGACACGTACATGTATCGACCGTCGGAGCTGGTGACGGCGAGATCGGGCGTCGGGTCAGCGCTGTGCGCTGAGTCCAACGTGAGGGTGCCCATCGCTCGACCGGTCTTGGCCTTGTAGATCTCGACCTTGTTGCCGGCCCGATCGAAAAACCAGACGTAATCGCCGTGCCGACTGATCGCGATTCCGTGGGCGTCTCGGTGTGGGCTGTCGTCGGCAGCGATCGGTTCGACGGCCGGCACGTCGGGCGGGTTGGTGGCCGTGTAGGTCCGACGGCCCCCCACCGGGAGGCGGTACAGGAACCACCCATCGAGGTGCGTGGCGGTCGCGCCACCGGCGTTGGCATACACCCAACCGCGGGTTTCGATGAACCCGCATCCGTTGCGGGGCACCGTGGCGGCGGTGTACTCCGCGACGATCGCCATCGGCGTCACGTAGGGGTCGACGGCGAACAGGCCGCCGCCGCGCAGCGACACGTACGCCGGGAAACCAGACGCGGGCACGAACGGGCAGATCGGCGCGTTGTCCGGACGGAGCAGTGGATCCTGTCGGAGGGCACCGTTGGGTGTGGTCCCGCTGGCGAGATCGAGTGTCGCGTCGGGCTGCTGGGTGAACGTGTTCCTGCGATAGTCCGTCGCGATCCGCTCGAGCTTCTTGCCGTTCTGATTGGCGACGAGGACGTAGCGCCCGTCTGGAGTCGGATACGCAGCGTGGGCCTGGCGAGCGCCACCGGCACCGGGCTCGGTCTGCACGCATCGCAATGGCTGCCTGCTCTCCGCGTCGAAGAACACGACGTGGCCGCTGACGACGAACGTCAGCACGGCGTGACTCTGTTGCGGACTGAACGCCAGCATGTGTGGCCGCACCGGCGGCGCTCCGGTCTCAGCAACGCAAAGGTCGGCGGTGCCGGCACCCAGATCGACGCGCTCGAGTGGGGGCGCCGCGGCGTCAGCCTGCAGGTCGCGTCCGCTGTAGATGTACAGCGTTCCGCCGAACGCCCGGCCCGGCGAGTTCGACTGATCGACGAGCCACACCTCCTGGTCCGGCGGCTGGCGGGACGCGTGATCCGAACCCGACCTCATCGCGCCCGACGCGTACCCGGCCGAGCCAACCGCTGCGGTCGCAACCGAGAGCACCGCGAGAACCTTGGTTTTGACGTGCACGACGACGACCTCCTCGACACCAAATCGTTTCGCCAATCACCGTCGCGCTCGGCGGTAGCGATCCGGTTCCGTCGCGGTAGAGGCCGGGGACTCTCAGACGCTTGCGCTGGTTGACGCGGGCGCGGTCATCCGGGTTGGCTCGGGCTCGCCGGCGGATGACCGGCGGCACCGAGTTCGGCGTCGACATCGGCCAGGACCTGCCGGTCGCCACACGCTCGCGCGGCCGACCGCGCTCGGTCCGCCGCGGCGGACGCCTCGTCGGATCGTCCGAGCTGCACGAGCAGACGGGCCCGGGCGGCCTCGGCGTTCGCCGTGTTGCGGTCGTTCCCGATCTCGTCCAACAGCGCCAGCTCCTGCTCGCGTTCTGCCAGCGCCAGCTCGATCTCGCCCCGCTTCTCGTACACCCGGGACCTGACCCAATGGGCCACCGACACGGCGTATCGATTTCCGTCGGCGGTGGCGATCCGGATCGCCACCGAGAGGTCGGCCAGTGCCTCACCGGTCCGTCCCGCGTCGGATCGCGCGGCGGCGCGGTGGAGGTGAAGCGGCATCAGCGCACCCTCATCGCCGAGCGGTCCCGCGGCGTCGAACGCCCGGTCGAAACTGACGAGGGACTCGTCGATCCGGCCAGCCGCGTGCAGCGCCACGGCATGGTGATCGAGGGCGAGTGCTGCGAGCAGCGGATCGTCGCCATCCTCGAGTGCCGCACAGGCCGACGTGAGCGTCGCAAGGCAATCCGCATCGCGGCCGAGCCGTCCCAACGCGAACCCGAGCTCGGTCAGCAACCGCACGCGCGCTGACGGTTCGTCGCCGGCGAGCGAGACGAGGCCACGCTCGTAGCACTCGATCGCGGCTGCCATGTCGCCGCGGCGGTAGGGCAGGCTGCCGAGAGCGCTCCAGATGACCGCCAGCTCGATGTCGCTGCGGGCCTCCGACAGTGCCCGCTCGAGGTGCGAGGCGGCCTCGGCGACGTCCTCGGCGTCGCGGCTCAGCTCACCGAGCTGCACGCACGCGTTGAACACGACCGGTCGCAGGTCAGGTGGTCGCGGTTCGAGTGAGTCGGCGACGTGGACCGCGCGCTGCAGGAGCGACCGCGCCGCACGACCCGCCAGTCGGCGTCGTGCTGCGCCGGCCGCGATCACTGCGGCCCGCACGGCTTCGGGAGTCGATTCGGCCTCGCCGAGCCCGCCCGGCGCCTCGGCTTCCGGCTCGCCGAGGTCGGCTGCGACGTCGAGCAACTGCTGCGACGGCTCGAGATCGAGGTCCTCCAGCGCGGAACAGGTCCGCCGATACGTTCGCCACGCACGCGCCGGATCACCGGTCGCCAGCGCGCTCCGCATCGCGCCGATGCATGCCACTTCGTTCGCTGGGTCGTGCAGCAGCACCGCGTTCCACGCGGCTGCCACGTCGTACTGGCCCGTTCGACCGAATCCCGCCTGACGGTCGGCGGCGAGGGCGAGCCGGGCTTCCGATCGCATCCGATCGAGCTCGTCGCGGTGCGGGATCGCCCAGTCCGCGTACAGCTCGTCCTCCAACAGCCGGTGAGCGCCGGACGTCGCCTGCATCAACGCCGCATCCCGTTCGTCACCGGGCCGTTGCTGCATCGCCCACGTGAGCTGGGCGCGTACGCGGTCGACATCGACCACCACGTCGGTTCCGAGCGCGAGCATCGATCGATCGGCCGCGATCACGTGGAACGGTGCGGCGGCCCGGCGCGCGAACGACAACGACTTCGACAGCGCGTTGGCGGCACGTGCGGGGGTGAGCCCACCGAAGAAGACCTCGACCACCTCGTCGCGACCGATGCTGTGACCCGGCCGTACGGCGAGGAGCTGGATGAGACGCCGCGCCGAGGGGCGCTCCCACGGCCCGGCGAAGCGGCCATCAGGGAGCCGGAGTGCGAACGCGCCGAGCACGCGTACCTCGGCTCCCGCAGCGCTCCCTGCCGTCGCAACCGGTTGGGCGGTCATACCTCATCCGAATGTAAATCGCTGGATGACGCACCGTTTGCAGGGGGTTTGTTTCATCAGGGCGTCAGAGGGAACACTGTAAGTGGGCGGAGGGTCGCGCGATCGCGCGGCGCATACCAGGAGGAGGTCCCGACTGTGATTCGTCGGAGGAGCACACGGTTCTTGTCCGCGCTCGCTGGAGCAACCTTGATCGTCGCCGCCTGTGCGGACGACGACGGGGACGAAGTGGTCACCGAGGG
>DATMDV010000010.1:0-3263 GCA_035557475.1 Ilumatobacteraceae bacterium | reverse complement strand
CGACATCGTCAGCGCCTACCGCTTCGACCGCACCGGCGAGCGCGCGCCCGAACGGGAGGGTCGCGTGCCGACGTTCGAGAAGATGTCGATCTTCTACCCGATGTGGAACGAAGAGGCGTACATCGAGCGCGCCCTCGGGTTCGGGCGGCGGGCGTGCGCGGTCTTGATCGACGACGGCGAGATCGGCGACTACGAGCTGATCGTCGTCAACGACGCCTCGACCGACAACACCGGCGCCATCGCCGACAAGATGGCGGCCGCCGATCCGCGGATCCATGTGGTGCACCACCCCAAGAACCGCAAGCTCGGTGGGGCGATGAAGACCGGCTTCGCCACGGCGACCGGCGACCTGGTGCTCTACACCGACGCCGATCTGCCGTTCGACATGTCCGAGCTCTCACGCGCCGTGCGGTTGATGCGCGAGTACGACGTCGACATCGTCAGCGCCTACCGCTTCGACCGCACCGGCGAGGGGACGTTGCGGGCCGTGTACTCGTTCGTCTACAACGCGTTGATCAAGCTGCTCTTCGGTGTCCGGGTGCGTGACATCAACTTCGCCTTCAAGCTCTGCCGGCGGCGGATCTTCGACCACATCGAACTGAGCAGCGAAGGATCCTTCGTCGACGCCGAGCTCGTGATCAGAGCGACGCGGCTGGGGTTCGAGATGCTCCAATTCGGGGTCGATTACTTCCCCCGGACGAGGGGCGAGTCGACCCTCAGCTCGCCAGCCGTGATCGGCACGATCGTGCGCGAGATGTTCGAGCTGCGCAAGGAGCTCGAAGGCATCGAGAAACTCCCGCCGCGGAGCTGACCGAGTCGCGAAACCGCTGGTCGGGACACCCAATCCCGAGGTCCATCCGCGAGGCTCGTTGGTAGTCTGGGGCGTCGCCTGCCAGGTCGTCCCGTGAACAGTTCTGCCCGCCGTTCCCCCAACTCCTCCCGCCACATGCCCCGCTGGGTGCCAGGGAGCGCGGCCGCGGCCATCCTCGGGGCGGTGGTCATCGCCGGGGTCATGGGTGGTGGCGACGGTCCCGGGGTACCGCCGCCCTCGGGCCCAACGGCGACCGGCGTCGCGGGCGACGCCGCGGCACCGGTCAGTCAGCCGCCGGCCGTGGTGACGGTCGAGACCGATGCCCCGATCGTCAAGGAGCCACTCGAAAACGGGACGATCGGCCCCGGTTACCAAGGCGACGACGTGACGAGGGTCCAGCAACGGCTCACCGACCTCGGGTTCGCTCCGGGCCCCATCGACGGACAGTTCGGCAGTCTGACGAAGATGGCGGTGTGGGCCTTCGAGAAGCTCGTGATGGAGACGGATCGCGAGAAGGCCAAGGGACTCGTCACGCCCGAGATCTGGGACCGTATGCAGGACCCGATCCTGGTGAGCCCCCGCCGCGAGGTGTCCGAGACGCCACGGCACACCGAGATCTACCTCCCCCAACAGGTGCTCGCCGTGTTCGACGGCAACAAGGCAGTGTTCGTCAGCCACATCTCGACCGGCGACAACAGCGAGTGGTGCGAAGAGGTCACGATCAGCCCCGGCGAGATCGGCAACGAGGAAGGCACCGAGCCGCTCAAGCGCGGCGAGTGCGGCAAGTCGATCACACCCGGCGGCGTGTACCAGTACAAGCGCCGGGTGATCGGACGCCGTGAGAGCGCACTCGGCGGGATGCTGAACCCGGTGTACTTCAACTACGGGATCGCCGTCCATGGCGCCACCAACGTGCCGCTGCAGCCGGCCTCGCACGGCTGCATCCGGATCCCCAACGACTTGTCGGAGGGGTTCGCCGGGCTCGTCGAGATCGGCGATCTCGTCTACGTGTGGGACGGCGTCAAGGAACCCGAGATCTACGGCCAGGTGACCCCGCCGTTCAACACGCTCGATCCCGACTACTCGACGACGACCACGACCACGACGACCACCAGCACGACCACCACGACCACGGCCCCGCCGCCGACCACCGTGCCGTCGGCCACCACGACGATCGCCCCGGCCACCACGACGATCGCCGCCACGACGACCGCCCCCGTGACGACCACGACGCTCCCGCTCCCGCCCCCCTGAGGTGCGGCGAGAAACTCCTCGTTCAGGCGACGGCTGGCATCAGCTCGACGCGGCGATCGAGCACCGCCTCGAGCAGGTCCTTGCGCTCGTTGGCGGCGTAGAGCTCGAGGGCGATGTCGGCGGCGTTCGGCATCACGTGCACGACGACCTTGTTGGGCCGGACGTCGACTCGCACGGTGGCGACGCGGTGCTCGTGACAGCGGTCGAGGCCGATCGCGACGCGCAGGATCCCGGCCAGCGTGCGCACCAGCGCCTGCTCGTCGCGGTGGAGCGCGGCGAACTGTGGGTGGGCAGTCTTCGGCTCGCTCTTGCGGTGATAGCGGGCGATCTGGGCGATGAGCTCGATCTCGCGATCTGTCAGTCCGGTGAGCTCGCTGTTGCGGATCACGTAGTACGCGTGCAGGTGGTGCTTGGTGTGGGCGACCACCAGCCCGACGTTGGCCAGCAGGGCACCCGCTTCGAGGTAGTCACGCTCAGCGGGGCCGAGGCCGTGCAGCGTCTGCAGGCCGTCGAACAGTTCGACGGCGAGGCGCGCCACCTGGATCGAGTGTTCCGGGTCGTCGTCGCACCGTTCGAGCAGCTGGCGCACGCTGCGACGCGACACGTCGCGATGTTGCGTGCGACCGGCGGACTCGCCCGTCAACCGCTCGGCAGTGTCGAGCAGCACGCCGTCGCGCAGCGCACCCTCGCTGAACGTCATCGACTGGACGCCGAACCGCGACACGATCTCGTCGAGGATCAGCGCCCCGGCGGGGGCGATGTCGGCGCGGTTGGCCTCGAGCCCGGCGAGCTTGGCACGCGCCGAGCGGGTACGGGTCGAGCACAACTTGTTGACCAGCGAGTGCAGCTCCTTCGCCGTGAACTCGAAGCAGTTGTAGGTGCGCAACGGCTCCTCGCCACGTGCCGCGTGCACCATGCGGCCGATCGTCTCGGCCGTTCCGGACGAGCCGACCGCGACGTCGAAGCCGTGCGTCTCGACCTTGCGGTCGAAGTGGGTGAGCACCGACCGGACGTACTCGCGGCAGGCCGTCACCGAGCCGCCCGACGTCGCACCGCCGGGGAAGAAGCGGTCGGTCAGTCGAACGGCGCCGAGCTTGAAACTCCGGGCGGCGAGCATCTCGCCCCGCTCGCCGATCAGGATCTCGGTCGACCCACCGCCGATGTCGACGAGCAGCGCCCGCTTCTCGAACACCGGTAC
>DATMDV010000009.1:0-25045 GCA_035557475.1 Ilumatobacteraceae bacterium | reverse complement strand
GATGGTGCCGGTCGCGCTCGCCGTGATCGGTGACGTGTACTCCGAGCGCGGCCGTGCCCGCGCCCTTGGCACGCTTGGTGCGATCGACACGTTCGGCTGGGTGTGGGGACCGCTGTACGGCGCCGTGCTGGTGCGGTTCCTTTCGTGGCAGTGGCAGTTCTGGCTCAACATCCCGCTGGCGATCGCGGGCATGGTCGCCGTGTGGTGGGCGCTCGCCGACCACGACCGCCCGGCTCGCGGTTCGCGTGTCGACTGGATCGGTGCCGGATTGCTGACCGCGGCGCTCGTCTCATTGAACCTGGCGCTGCTCGGCAGCGCCGAGATCCAGAGCGTGTCGGGGCTCGACGAGCTGACCGGATCGGGCGGCGCCGACCTGCGGTGGCTGTACCCGGTCGCGGTCGTCGCCGCGCTCGCGTTCGTGTGGCACGAGCGGCGATCGGACCATCCGCTCGTCGAGCGCTCGGTGTTCCGCGGCCGCAACGTGCGCGCCGCGCTCGTCGTCAACTTCGTGGTCGGCGCGGCCCTGGTGATCGCCATGGTCGACGTGCCGATCTTCATCAACTCCGTCGAGATCGACGTCGAACGTTCGGCGGTCGCCGCCGGGTGGGTCCTGTCGGCCCTCACCACGGCGATGGCCGTCGCGTCGTACGTGGGCGGGCGCGCCACCGAGTCCACGTGGTACCGACCGCCGGTGTTGCTCGGCATGGCGCTCACCACGTCGGCGTACCTCACGATGGGGCTCACGTGGGGGGCCGACACCTCGTACGTCGTGCTGGCAATCCAGCTCGCCGTGCTGGGCTCCGGGTTCGGGCTCGTGCAGGCACCCACCACGCTGGCGGTTGTGGATCAGGCGCCGCCCGACGCGCGTGGATCGGCAGCGGCGGCCGTGATGGTCGTCCGCCTGCTCGGGCTCAGCGTCGGGCTCTCGGCGCTCACCGCGTACGGGCTTGCCCGCTTCAACCAGCTCCGGCGTGGCATCGAGCTGCCGCCGATCGTCGATCCCGGTTTCGAGGACGCACTGCGCGCCGCGCAGGCGACGCTCACCGCCGACGCCATCGCCGAGACGTTCCTGATGTCCGCTGCCGTGACCGCCGTCGGCGTGGTGGCCGCGCTGACGATGCGGCGTCCCCCGTCCTCCATCCCCCACGAACGCCTCGCGCCGGATCCCCGGCTCGACGAGTCAGGAGAACTCATGCAGTCCTGGATGCAACGCCACCTGGTCGCCGTGCTCGGCGCGTTCGTCGCCCTGTTCGCGCTCGCGTTCGTGCTGATCGTGCTGCTGTTCACCCAGCTGCGCTCGACGCGCGACGACCTCGAGACGACGCGGGCCGACCTCGAGCGCGTCGAGGCCGGGGCTGCACTGTTCGCGTCGCAGGTCCAGGGTTTCCAAGAGCAACTCGTGGAGCTCGAGCCGACCGTGTCGGCGGGGATCGACGAGGCGATCGCCGGGCTCGAATCGTTCAGCTCGTCGACGCTCGAGTTCGACGTGGCGATCGACCAGAACCTTCCGATCGACACCGAGATCGTGATCGACCGGACGTTCACGGTGCCCATCAAGACATCGATCCCGATCAATGAGAGCTTCGAAACGACGATCGAGGTCCAGGGGCCGTTCGGGTTGACCGTGCCAGTCGATGTGACGGTGCCGGTCGACATCGACGTGCCCGTCGACATCGAGTTCAGGTTGCCGGTGAACGAGACGATCCCGATCGAGACGAACGTCCCGGTCAACCTCGACGTCCCGATCAACGTCGACATCGCCGGAACGGAGCTCGCCGAGCTCGCCGACGCGCTCGCTGCCGGCCTCGAGTCGTTCCGCGACGTGCTCGCCGGCCTCGGCGGCGACTGAGCGATCTCCTGAAGTTTCGGCGTTCCCAGGGCGCCGAAACTTCACGAGATCGGGTCGGGGTCAGGTGGTGCGGACGGACTGGACGATGTTGTAGACGAACGAGGCGCCGAGGACGACTCCGACCACGAGCGCGATCTTGCCGAGCCCGCTGACCGACTTGCGCCAGACGAACACGGCGGCGGCGCAGGCGACGATCACGACCACCAGGAACGACGTGTCGCTCTCGAACGCGATGTCCCACAGCTCGAGGGCACGGACGTCGCCGGGGAAGAGCGGGTTGTTCTGCCTGGTGAACGTGTTCCAGCCCAGCCATCCCGCCCAGAACGCACCGATCGTCACCGGGACCGACACGTACGGCTTGGCCTTGATGTTGACGAGGGCGATGATCGCGACGGTGGCAACGATCAACGCCGTGCCGGTCTGATAGCCGTTTTCGCGCAGGTTGTCCCACACACCTCGGATGGTGGAGCCGGTGTCGTTCCCGGGCTCGCCCGGCACGGGCGTGACGAGCAGGTGCAGATACCCCAACATCAGACCCATCCTGTCACGACGGCGCGGGTCGCCGCGGGACTTCGTGTCGCGCGGGTGCCGTCGACGGGTTGCGAACGGCCCCGGTGAGGTCTCCCGGTCAGTGCTCGATCGGTACCGCGGGAAGCTCGTCCCACATGTCGGCGGGGCGCCGGTAGATGCGGCGCGGCAGACGTTCGAGCAGGTCGATGATCGGCCGTCGCACTCCAGCGTGCTCGGCGGCGGCGACGAGGTCTTCTTTGGTCAGCGGTGCCTTCTTGAAGGCCGTCTCGATGGCATCGATCACCTCGACTCGGGTCACGGTGATCGTGTTGTGCCCGGTGGTGTCGCTCATCGCCGCCTCTTTATCATCGTCGTACCATCGACTCTACCCCGGTGGGCGGTAAGGTCGTCGGTTCACTCGAGCCAGGATGGGTGAGCTGCGGGGGACGCGGGACCTTGTGCCCTGGCGTTCAGGCCCGGCGGTCGATAAGTCTCTCACTATGCGACTCGAGATCAACCCGGCGGGCGGAGCTGGCGTGATGGTGGCGATCGATCCACAGATGACGTTGGGTGCGCTCGTGAACGCGAACCCCGAACTGGCCCGCGAGTTCGAACGCCGTGGCCTGGACTACTGCTGCGGCGGCGGGCACACCCTGGCCGACGCATGTCAGGGCATCGGTCTCGACCCGGCGGTCACCGTGTCCGAGCTGCGCGCTGCTTCGATGCCCGCCGCGCCAGAAGCGTGGTCCACGATGGGCCCGGCGGACCTTGTCGATCATCTCGAGGCCACGCACCACCGCTACCTGTGGGACGAGATGCCACGGCTGTCCGCGCTCGTCGCCAAGGTCGTGTCGGTTCACGGTGCGCGCCATCCCGAGCTGCACGCGATCGCGGCGTGTTTCGAGGCGACCCGCGCCGACCTCGAACCGCACATGTCGAAAGAGGAGCAGGTGCTGTTCCCGATGATCCGCGAGCTCTCCAGTGCTCGATCCGCGCCGTCGTTCTCGTGTGGAAGTTTGCGAAATCCGATCTCGGTGATGCTGCGCGAGCACGACCAAGTCGGCGAGCTGCTCGCCGAACTTCGTCGCCTCAGCAACGAGTACGAGGCGCCCGCTGACGGTTGCGCGTCGTATGTGGCCTGCTTCGCGGCGCTCGCCGACCTCGAAGCCGACACCCACCTCCACATCCACAAGGAGAACAACCTGTTGTTCCCGTTGGTGGAGCGCATGGAGACCGAGCGCGGCGGGGCTGGCCGATGACGAGGCCCATCGACGAGGGCGGAGATCCGGCGTGCTGGGCGCACCTGTTCGCGACACCCGAGCTCGACATCGTCGATCGCGCCGACGTCGAACACTTCGTCCGCGACTTCTACCGGCAGGCGGCGATGGACGACGTGCTGGGACCGGTCTTCGCTGCCACCCAGATGAACTGGAACGCCCACATCGAGACGCTCGTCGACTTCTGGTCGTGGCAGTTGTTCGGAGACCGTGATTACACCGGCAACCCGTTGCGGGCGCACGAGTCCGTGAATGCCCGTTCGCCGTTCATGGCGGAGCACTACGAACGCTGGCTCGAGCTCTTCGAGAACACGATCGACAACTCGTTCAGCGGGCCCGTCGCCGAACTGGCCAAGGCCCGGGCGCGCAAGATGGCCGCCGCGCTGCGCCGACTACTGACCGGCGTCTCGGACGTCGGCGACGCGCCCGTCGAGGCGACGCTCGTACGCGGCGGCGGCTGATCGGCCGCCATCCGCCGTTCGGAGGGCGATGGCCGCGCCCACACCGGACACCAGCATGATCACCGCCGCGACGGAATAAGCGGTCGGGACGTCGGCAGTCGCCGAGATCGCGGCGCCGGCTGCGGCGCCGAACGGCTGGCCACCCCATGCGATCATCCGACCGATCACGTTCACGCTCGATCGCAGATCATCGGGTGCCGCGAGTTGCCGGTAGGTGATGCCGACGATGACTGCCGTCATGATCGCCCACGCGAACAGCGCGATCGCGATGAGCGCGGTGACCCACCGGGTATTGGCGGCGAGGACGGCGACAAGCCCTCCCGCGAGCACGAGCGCGCCCGGGGTGAGCACCTTGATCCGGCCGGGACGGAAGACACGTGCGAACAACAGGCCGGCGGCGAGGCTGCCGACCCCGAGCGCACCGTAGAGCAAGCCGATCCGGCCGTCGTCGGCGGGAACACCGATCTCCTCGACGGCGTACGGGACGAGCAGACCGATCACCGTGCCGAATGCGAACGAGTTGCCGAAGCCCGCGAGCAGCAGGGTGGCGACGGTTCGATCGCTGCGGATGAAGCGCGACGCCCGACGCAGGGTGGCGCGGATTCCTTCGGCGACCGCCGATGCATCGCGCGGCTCGCGGAACGACGACCGGATGGTGGACTGGACGGCGGCGGCCGCGAAGAAGCTGGCGGCGTCGATCCAGATCGCGTTCGTCGCGCCGATTGCGGCGACGAGCGCCCCGGCGATCACGGGACCCACGATCTCGGAGCCGGCCGACAGCGTCGACAGGAACCCGTTGGCAGCGGCGAGCCGCTCGGGTCCGACGAGCGCCGGCACAGCGCCGAACACGGCCGCGTCCGAGAACACGAAGGCCGTCGCCGCGAGCAGTGCCACGACGTAGATCTGGCCGATGGTGAGCACACCCAGGAGATGGGCGATCGGGATCGTCGCCACCAGCGTGCCCTCGACGAGGTTGCCGCCGATGATCAGACGACGACGATCGCCGCGATCGGCGACCGGGCCGGCGACGAGGCCGAACACCAGGTACGGCACGACCCGCAGCGCGAACAGCGCCCCGGTCTGCGCCGCCGAACCGGTGGTCTGGTACACGACGAGCGGCAGGACGACGCTGCTGACGGCCGTCCCGAGCATCGAGACACCTTCGGCAGATGCCCAGCGCACGAACGTCGGCTCGGCGCGCAACGAAGCCGACGTCGCACTCATCCGTCGACCATCATGCCCGACCCCGCGCGCCCGGTTCCGCTCCGGCGCGAGTCAACAGAGCCGCAGATAAGGCGTATCGGACCTGGCTCCGGCGTGTCAGGTCGGCGAAGCTCAGTGCCGATGACAACACATCAGCCGCTCCTGGCCATCGACCGGACGAACACAGTGCTGTACTGCGATCAGTGGACCGAGACGGTCGCGTTCTACGAGTCGGTCCTCGCCCTGCCGGTTGCGTTCCACAACGACTGGTTCGTGGAGTTCGAGCTCACGTCGTCGTCGTTTCTCAGCATCGCCGATGCCTCGCGGGCGACGATGGCGGCCGTTCACGGACAAGGCGTCACCCTGACCTGGCACGTTCCCGACCTCGACCACGCCCACACCCAGCTGCAAGCCAGCGGCGTCGAGGTCACCGAGATCCGAACTCGTTGGGACGCGAACGTGCTGTACTGCCACGACCCCGAGGGCCACCGGATCGAGCTCTGGTCGGAGCGGTCCTGATCGTCGATGGTGATCCGCGATGATCTGGCGATGAATCCGTTGGCCGACGCGGAGATGAGCGACGAGTCCGACTTGCCGGCCGGCGACTTCTCGGCGTGGGTGACCCTCATGCTGGGTGCGCTGCGCGGCGGACAATCCGCTGTGCCGTGCGGCGAATGCACCGCCTGTTGCACGTCGTTCCAGTTCATCCACATCGGACCGGACGAGACCGAGACGCGGTCGCACATCCCGGCCGAGTTGATGTTCCCCGCGCCGGGGCTTCCCAGCGGCCACGTCGTCCTCGGCTACGACGAGCACGGGCACTGCCCGATGCTGATCGACGACCAGTGCTCGATCTACGACCACCGCCCGGCGACCTGTCGCACGTACGACTGCCGGATCTTCCCCGCCGCCGGGCTCGGCATCGACGACGTCGACAAGGTCCTGATCGACCGGCGCGCCCAGCGGTGGCGGTTCAGCTACCCCACTCCGGCCGACCACACCCGACATGCCGCTGTCCGCGCGGCCGCCACATTCCTCGACGGCCACCCCGACCTGCTCCCGCGCAGCAGTGGGTCGTCGACTACGCAGCGCGCCGTTCTCGCGATCGAACTACACGATGCGTTTCTCCGCCATGACGACGCGACGGACGAGACGACGGTCGTCGAGCCGGCGCCGCATGCGGTCCGCGTCGAGCTGACGCGACGCGCGCGGATGCGGGACTCCACCTGAGTCACACGGCCACGACGGATCTCGGGCGTTCGTGCCCGTCGATCGGATGCGCGACGATTCCGAAGTCAGGTTCACGCCGGGGTTGCTTGGGGTTCAGGCGGGCGTCATCAGCATCCGCGATCGTGGCCGCTGCCACCAGCACCGAGGAGGACCCATGAGCGCACCGCCTGTCAGATCATCGTCCGTCGACCGCCGCCGGTTCCTGGAGTACGTGTGGTGGGGTGCCGGGTCGGCCATGGCGATGGCGCTCATGCCCGGCAGCACGTTGAAGGCAGCCCACCGCTTCACCAACAACCCGTTCACGTTGGGTGTCGCGTCCGGTGATCCCACCGCCTCGGGCATCGTGCTGTGGACCCGCCTGGCGCCCGAGCCGGCCGACCCGACCGCGCTCGGCACGGCGACGATCCCCGTGCACTGGCGGATCGCCCGCGACGACGCCATGCGACGGGTGGTGGCGCAGGGCACGGCGTCGGCGAAGGCGGAGCTGGCCCACTCGGTGCACGTCGAGGTCAAGGGTCTGCGCGCCGGCGCCGACCACTTCTACCAGTTCCACACCGGCGCCGAGGAGAGCACGATCGGCCACTTCCGCACCGCGCCGGCGCACGACGAGTGGGCGCGTCAGCTCACGTTCGCGGTCGCCACCTGCCAGGACTTCCCCAGCGGCTACTACACGGCATACCGCGACATGGTGCAGAACGACCTCGACCTCGTTCTCCATCTCGGCGACTACTCGTACGAGTACTTCATCGGCGGGTCGAACCGGACCGAAGGCGTGGACACCGCCGCCCCGTTCAACGCCGAGACGATCGACCTTCACACGTACCGGCTGCGACACACGCTCCACAAGCTCGACCCCGACCTGCAGGCGGCCCACGCCGCCTTCCCGTTCGTCGTGGTCTGGGACGACCACGAGGTGCAGAACGACTACTCGGGGCTGGCGCCGGAGTGGGGATCCCCGTCGCCGGAGTTCAGCGCCCGACGTGCTGCCGCGTACCAGGCGTTCTACGAGCACCTGCCGATCCGCTTGTCGCGCGCGCTCGATCCGGCGGACGAGCTACGGATCTACCGCCGCCTGAACTATGGCCGCCTGGCCGAGTTCACGATGCTCGACGACCGCCAGTACCGCACCGACAACCCGTGCGGCGACGGCGAATCCTTGCGCTGCGCGGCCGCCCTCGGCGACGACTACACGATGCTCGGCCGCCGGCAGGAGCGGTGGGTCAAGGAGGGACTCGACGATTCCCGCGCTCGGTGGAGCATCGTCGGCCAGCAGTTGTTGCTCGCCGAGCTCGAGCATCTCCCGTACGAGAACGAGCGCTACTGGAACGACGCGTGGGATGGCTACCCGATGGCGCGCCAGCGCCTGCTCGACGCCGTCGTCGACGAGCGGGTGCGAAATCCGGTGTTCTTCACCGGTGACTGGCACTCGACGTTCGTCAACGACCTGAAGCTCGACTTCAAGGACCCGGCCGCGCCGACGGTGGCGACTGAGTTCGTCACGCCGGCGATCACCACCGGCGGCGACGACGAGCCGTACGGTCCGTACTACAGGCCGATGATTCCGCACAACCCGCACATCAGGTACTACGAGGGCGATCGCCGCGGCTATATGAAGACGACGGTGACGAAGAACCAACTGCAAGTCGACCTGCGGTTCGTGACGAGTGTCGTGGACCCCGGGGCCACCGGGTACACCGAGCGCACGTTCTACGTCGAGGACGGCACCCCGGGCGCGGTCGGGTGACACGGGTCGTCACCATCGTCGCCTTCCAATTCGCGCTCGACCACTGACCGACTCCGATCGTCGCTGCGCGAGAGTGGGCGAGGCATGGCATCGACACGAGGCTTCACCGAGCATCTCGCCACGGCGCAAGAACAATTGCGCCGTTTCGCTGACGCACCGTTGCTGCATTTCGTCAACGGTGAAGTCACCGCCAGCGTGAGTGGTGCGACATTCGAGAATCACTCACCGGTCGATGGTGCACTGTTGGGTGAGGTGGCTGCCGGTGATGCAGCCGACGTCGATGCGGCGAGCCGCGCGGCGGCCGATGCCTTCGGCGACTGGGTCGGCCGCTCGGGGGCGCAACGTCAGAAGATCCTGCGGGCAGTCGCCGATCTGATCGAGCGTCGTGCCGCCGAGATCGCGGCGGTCGAGTGCATCGACACCGGCCAACCGATCCGATTCATGAGCGCCGCCGCGATCCGAGGGGCCGAGAACTTCCGGTTCTTCGCCGACCACGCGCCCGATGCCGTCAACGGACGCTCGATGCCCGACGTCGACCACCTCAACTACACGATGCGGCGCGCGGTCGGACCGGTGGGTGTGATCACGCCGTGGAACACGCCGTTCATGTTGTCGACGTGGAAGATCGCCCCGGCCTTGGCGGCCGGCTGCACCGTGGTGCACAAGCCGGCCGAGTGGAGCCCCTGCACCGCGGCGATGCTCGCCGAGATCGCGTTCGAGGCCGGACTCCCGCCGGGCGTGCTGAACGTCGTGCACGGCACCGGCGAGACAGCCGGCAAGGCGCTCACCGAACATCCGGCGGTCAGGGCGATCGCGTTCATCGGTGAATCGGCGACGGGCTCATTGATCCAGGCGCAGTGCGCGCCGACGCTGAAACGGATGCACTTCGAGCTGGGCGGGAAGAACCCGGTGATCGTGTTCGACGACGCCGACTTGGATCGTGCGCTCGACGCCGTGGTGTTCATGATCTTCAGCCTCAACGGCGAGCGCTGCACGTCGTCGAGCCGGCTGCTCGTGCAACGTTCGATCCACGACGACTTCGTGGCCCGTCTCACCGACCGGGCCAAGAGCCTGAAGGTCGGTCATCCGCTCGACCCGGCGACCGAGATCGGCCCGCTCGTGCATCCCGTGCACCGCGACAAGGTCCGCAGCTACATGGCGGTGGCCGAGAGCGAAGGTGCCACCGTGATCCTCGGCGGTGGTGATCCGGTCGACCCCGACTCCCAATACGTCAACCCGATGCTGTTCGTCGGCGCCCGACCCACGATGCGCATCGCCCGCGAGGAGATCTTCGGGCCGGTCCTCACCGTGGTCCCGTTCGACGACGAGACCGAAGCGCTGGTGATCGCCAACGACTCCGACTACGGCCTCGCCGGCTACGTCTGGACCAGGGACACCGGACGGGCGCACCGCGTCGCACGCGATCTCGACGTCGGGATGATCTGGGTCAACTCGCAGAACGTGCGCCACCTCCCCACACCGTTCGGCGGCGCCAAACGCAGCGGCATCGGGCGCGACGGTGGCCCCGAGTACTCGTTCGACTTCTACATGGAAACCAAGAACGTCGCCATCGCCTACGACACCCACCCCATCACCGCCCTCGGCGTCGACAGCTGATCCCTGGCGGCCCGCGCAGCGACGCGCCCGCCGAGCGGGGATGCCAGCACCACCCGCAGCGGGGAGCCAGCCTGGTTCCGCCCCGTCGACGTCTACGGTTCAATGAACCTCGACTCAGTGAGGGGGAGCCTTCGGCGTGGAAGTGGTTCGGATGTTGACCGGGCACCTGGTGCGTCGAGGTTGGCGAGCGACGATCTTTCTCGCCCTGCTTGCCGGCTTGGCGGCAGGGGTCGCGATGGCCGCGTGTGCAGCCGGCCGGCGTACCGCCACCGCCTTCGATCGCTTTCTGACCTACGCGGATACCGCCAATCTCATCGTCACGTTCTGCCCGCCCGGCCACGTGGTGACTGACGACGCGTCCCTCCAACTGTGCTTCGCCTACGACGCCAAGGACGAGGTCGCCGTGCTGAACGACCTGCCGGAGATCGATGTCGCAGCGCGGGCGTCGTTCCGGGGTCTGACGGCAGCCCGTCCGTCCGAGCCGGACCGGCTGTGGTTGGCCAACGCCTCGATCGTGGTGGACGATGGATTGCGCAGCTTCGAGGGTGAACAGATCCTCGTCGATGGTCGTTGGTTCGCGCCGACCGCGGCCGACGAGGTCGTCGTCAACGAGCGATTCGTCGAAGAATCCGGCGTCACTGTCGGCGAGGAGCTGATCCTCACGTACTGGGCGCCAGACGAGCTCTCGACGGTGCCCGAGGACGGGGAGCGGCTGCACGGGCCCACCGCGCGGGTGCGGGTCGTGGGCGTCGTGCGCGGGCTGCTCGACATCGCCGCCAGCACAGACTCCATCAGCCGCGTGATCGACGAGGTCAAGGTGATCGGTGGGCCGGCGTTGGCTGCGGCCACCGCCGACGCCGGCAGCTACAGAGGGGTCCTCGTGCGGGCCAGGAACGGCGTTGACGACAGGGCCGCAACCGCCATCGAGCAGGCATTCGAAGAGCGGATGTTCAACATCGGCCAGGCCGGCGGCGCCGACACGGCCGAGATCGGCTCGGTTCGGGAGGCGATCCGGTACGAAGCCAATGCCGCGATGGCGTTCGGGATCATCGCTGCCATCGCCTCGGCGGTCTTCGTCGGCCAAGCAGTGGCGCGCCAGAGCCGCCGCGAGTGGTCGGACTTGTCCACGCTACGCGCGCTCGGCATGGCCAACCGCGACGTGAGGTGGGCGGCAGGCCTACGCGGTGCGATCGTCGGCGCCGCGGCAGCCCTCGTCGCGGCCGTCACCGCGATCGCCTTGTCTCCCCTCGGTCCGATTGGTGTCGGGCGTCGGGCCGAGGTCGACCCAGGCCCGTCGATCGACTGGGCCGTCGTGCTGACGGGAACGCTCGGTGTCCTCGCGGTCGTGATCGTGGCGACGGGCCTGCCGCTGCGCCGGCACGGGATACGCGTCGGGGCCGCCGCCCCGTCAGCGAATCGGTGGCTCGGCGTTCGGGGCACGCTCCCGCCGGTCGCCGTCGCCGGGCTCGGGATGACGGTCAACGGTCGTCGGGACGGACGGGGCATTCGGATGGGAGCCGCGCTCTCCGGCGTCGCGCTCGCCGTCGGTGCGGTGGTGGCGGCGGCCGGCGTCACCGCGAGCCTCGACGTGCTGACCCGTACGCCGGAGCGATTCGGTGTGTCGTGGGACGCGTCGATCGCGTACTACGGGGGCGACGTCTACGACCGCAACGACGAGCTCGGCGAACTGCTGGGGGACGAATCGATGATCGCCGCGGCCGCCGGCATCGTCGGTGTGGATGTCGAGATCGGCGACCGGGCCGAGTGGATCCAGGCACTCCGTCCGCTCGAAACACTCGACGGCATCCGACCGGTGATCACCGCTGGTCGCGAACCGCTGACCGTCGACGAGATCGCGCTCGGATCGGTCACCAAGGAGCAACTCGGCGTGGAGATCGGCGACACCGTCGAAGTACGCAACACCGCCGTCGGTCGACCATGGACCACGCTGACGGTTGTCGGAACGACCATCATCAACGACACCTATGAGGCGAGCCCAGGGCGGGGTGGAGTGGTGAGGCCAGAATGGATGGAGACCTACGCCACTGAGGCGTCGGCCGACCCCATCGTCGTCCGACTCCAGCCCGGCGTCGACGTCGACACATTCCGTCTCGCGGTCGACGAGCAGACGTCGGCGTTCGTGAGCCCGCCCGTGCGGCACAGTGCTATTCGCAACCTCGAGCGGATCGCAACACTGCCGTTCCTGCTGGCAGCTGTCGTCGGCGTGCTCGCCATCGCGTCGTTGGCCCACGCGTTGACGTTGTCGATCGGGCGTTCGGGCGATCAGTTGGCGGTGTGGAAGAGCATCGGCTTCACCCGCCGCCAGGTGCGCGTCGCGGGTGCCTGGCACGCAAGCACGTTGGCGGTCGCCGCGATTGCGGCCGGCGTGCCGCTCGGCGTGGTGCTCGGACGGCTCGGCTGGAAGGCGATCGCCGACCAGATGGGAGTCCCCAGCGAACCGGTGACGTCCGTGTCGGGCATCGCGGCGGCCGTGCTCGGTGCCGTCGTCGTGGCCAACCTGATCGCGGTGTACCCCGCCTGGCGCGCGGCCCGGGTGCCGGTTGCCGAGGCCCTGCGCGCCGAGTAGCGCTTGTTAGCCTCCGGGAGGTGACCATCAGGGTCGTCGTGGCGGACGACAACTACCTGTTGCGGGAAGGCGTACTGCGACTCGTCGACGCTCAACACGACCTGTCCGTGGTGGGTGTCGCCGGTTCGTACGAGGAGCTGCTCGATGTGGTCGACGCCGAGGGGCCCGACGTCGTCATCACCGACATCCGCATGCCACCGTCCGGCACCGATGAAGGGATCCGGGCCGCGGCTCGGATCCGCGAGAGCCATCCGTCCACGGGCGTCGTGGTGCTCAGCCAGTTCGCCTCGCCCTCGTACGCGCTCGCGCTCCTCGAGGGTGGATCCGACGGCCGTGCCTACCTGCTCAAGGACCGTGTCGCCGACGCCGACGACCTGGTCGATGCCGTGCGCACCGTCGCCGCCGGCGGGTCGATCATCGATCCCAAGGTGGTCGAGGAGCTCGTGGGTGCCCGGTCGCACACGGCGTCATCGCCGCTCGAACGGCTCACGCCGCGCGAGCGCGAGATCCTGAGCGAGATGGCCCAGGGCAAGAGCAACGCCGCGATCGCCGCCACCCTGGTGCTGAGCGAGCGGGCGGTCGAGAAGCACACCAACTCGATCTTCTCCAAGCTGCACCTCACCGAGGAGCCCGACGTCAACCGACGCGTCAAGGCGGTACTTGTGCACCTGTCCGCAGCGGGGAGCTAGCCGCACCCCAACACGGGTAGTGGCACACTCGCCACCGAACCCATCCGGCGCGAATATGGGCCTGGAGAGAGGAGCAACGTGGCCGAGCGCGTGAGCGTGATGATCGTCGACGACCAGTCGCCCTTCCGCGAGGCAGCACGTGCGGTGCTGACCCGCGTCGAGGGTTTCGAGCTGATCGCCGAGGTCGACTCCGGTGAGGCGGCGGTGGCCGCCAGCGCCGAGCTGGCGCCGGACCTCGTGTTGATGGACATCAACATGGGCGAGCTCGACGGGATCGAGGCCACCCGGCTGATCACCGGTGCACGCCCGGCGACCAAGGTGATCCTGGTGTCCACGTACACGATCGACGACGTCCCGCCGACGGCCCGCACGAGTGGGGCCGTGGCCTATGTCAACAAGGATGAGCTGTCGCCACGCGTCGTCCGGCGGCTGTGGGAAGCGGGTGGCGACCCGGCCTGGCTGACTCCCGCCTGAGTGTGGGCGTCGACGACCGCACCGCCGGGGGGGTCGGTCCGGGCGATCAGCCGGCAGGGAGCGGCAGTGACCCGGCGATGGTGGCTCCGGCACCGGGCGCCGACCGCACCGCGAGCGTGCCGCCGAAAGCGCCGAGGCGGTCGGCCATGTTGACGAAGCCGTGTCCGTGGTCGCCCACTGCCGCGGCATCGAACCCGGCGCCGTCGTCGGAGACCTCGAACCCGAGTGTGCCGTCTCGCTCGGTGATCGTCACCCGTACGGTCGCGCCGTCGCCCGCGTGCTTACCCGCGTTCTGCAGTGCTTCCAGCACACAGAAGTAGATGGCCGCCTCCATCTCGGCGGCGTAGCGGCCGATCCCGGCCGTGTCGACGGTGACCGGCAAGGCGGCTCTGGTGGCGGCCGCCGGCAACGCCTCGGCCAGCCCTCCCGACACGAGCAGCGGGGGGAAGATCCCGTGGGCGAGCGACCGGAGCTCTTGGATTGCGTCTTGGAGGTTGCCCTTGATCTCGTCGATCATCGCGATCGCGTCGGCCGGGTCGTCTTCGACGGCGTCACGGGTCAGGCGCAACTTCACGGCCAACGCCACGAGGTGTTGCTGGGCGCCGTCGTGGAGGTTGCGCTCGAGCTTGCGGCGCTCGGCGTCGCCCGCCGCCACGATGCGGGCCCGTGATTCCTGCAGCTGGGCGTTGCGCACCTGCAGCTCCTCGAGGCTGGCCTGGAGGGCGGTGTCGAGCTGGACGTTGTGCAACGCCAGCGCGACCTGACGCGCCAGCTCGGTGAGCACACGGTCCTCGGCCTCGGTGAACGGCTCGCCGTCGCGGGGGCGGGTCACGGTGATGAGGCCGAGCAGCTCGCCGCCGTGGGCGACGGGCGCGACGCGCATCGCGGCCGAACCGCCGGCCCCGATGATCGCCGGCAGCCAGATCTCGAGCCACGTGCCGCCGCTGACTCCCGCCCGGGCCACGACGGGGGTCTCCTTCGGTCCGATCGAGATCGGGTCGGGCTGACGGTGCGGCACACCGGCGGCGAGCTCGAGGTGGCCGTTCTGACCCGTCCACACTTCCGCCGACTGCAACACCATGCTCTTGCGCAGGCTCTCGGTGAGCTGGAGCAACAACTCGTCCATCGGGATCGAACGAGTGAGCCGTTGCCCGAATGTCCGCAACAACTCGTCGGGCGAGACCCGCTCGCCATAGACGAGCCGGTTGGCTCGCTCCGTGAGCCGCCGGCGGGCTGGGAGGTAGACGAGCGCGCAGAGGCCGGCGGCCGCCATCGACAGGAGCAGCAGGCCTCGCTCGGAGCCGGTCGGCGTGCGACCCAGCCCGAGCACCACGACCACGTAGACGGCGACGACGAGTGCGGTCAGCCCGGCGATGGCGACGGTGTGGGTGAGCAGCCGATCGACCCGGGCCACCATCGTCGGCAGTGTTCCCAGCGTGAGCGCCAGCGGTACCAGCGCAGTGATCCCCAGCGCAACGACGGGTGCATGGTCTGGCCAGTCGGTCAGCAACCGCAAGGCGACGATGACGATGGCAGCCTCCGTCGCCACCGCCATTCCCCACCCCACCCATTGCATCCGCCGGCGGTCGATCGCGGTGGCCTTGACGTATCGGACGTTCGCCGCGTACAGGCCGAAGCCCACCGCCGCCACCCACAGCAGTGCGTTCGGCCACGTGACGAGCCGGTCGCGCTCCGCCATCCCTGCGACGCCCACCGCCGCGGACACCACGTAGCCGCCGAACACGGCGCGCTGGCGGATCGGTGTCGCCAACCGGCCGTCGGCGAGGCCGAACAACAGGTGCATCCCGATTGCCGGCAACAGTGCCGCGCTGACGCGGAGCGCGAGATCCCACGCAAACGCGATCCCACCGTCGAGTGACTGGTGTTCGACGATGGTGGCGGCCAGCGATCCGACGGCGCCGACGATGGATCCGGCGAGCACGATCGGCGCCAGGCGGTCGTGGCGACGTCGCACTCCGAGCACCAACCCCGCTACGGCCCACAGCACGATGACGCCCGGCCGCACGATCTCGACCGCGAGGGGGTCGTCCACGACGGCCACCGCCGCGCCGGCCACGGCCAGCGCCGCGGCGATGGGTGCTGCGAGCAGGCAGTAGGTCGGACGCAGCGCCGGGAACACTGGCGCGGCGGTGTCGTTCGATGTCGTCGGCGTCGGCACGTCGCGGTCGACCAGGATCGTCATGGTCCCTCTAGTGCACCCGATGGCGGTGCGTCCGGCAAGGGCGCTGCCACTGTGACGACGAGTGGTACCAGCTTCACCACCGAAGTCCTGGCCGGCCCGCTCAGCGGGCGCTGGTCGTAGTGGACGCGGCGGCGACGGTGCCGTCGTCGACGACGCGCCCGTCCTTCATCCGCACCACGCGCTGGGCGGCGTCGGCGACGGGTTGGTCGTGGGTGACGAGCAGGATCGTCTGTCCGCCCTGGTGGAGGCGGCGGAACAGCTCGAGGACTTCCTCGCCGCCTTCGCTGTCGAGCGCGCCCGTCGGTTCGTCGGCCAGTACCAGCGTCGGCTCGTTCGCCAGCGCCCTGGCGATGGCCAACCGCTGTCGTTGCCCTCCTGAGAGCACGCCGGGGGCCTGCTTCGCCTTGTCGCCGATCCCGAGCAGGTCGAGCAGGTCGCGGGCCCGCGACTCGGCGCTCTTGCGCTTGCGTCCGGCGATCACGGCCGGCATGACCACGTTCTCCAGCACCGTCATGCCTTCGAGCAGGTTGAAGAACTGGAACACGATGCCGACGTGCTTGCGGCGCATGATCGCCAGCCGGTTCTCGTCCATCCCGGCGAGCGACTCGCCGGCGATGACGACCTCGCCCTCGTCGGGGAGGTCGAGGCCGGCGATGATGTTGAGCAGGGTGGACTTTCCGCATCCCGAAGGTCCCATCACGGCGAGGAACTCGCCGTGCGGCACGAGTAGGTCGGCGCCGCGGAGCGCGCGGACCGGCGCCGTGTCCTTCTCGAACGTTCGGTACGCCGCGCGTACCTCGACCGCCAGATCGACCGCCGGTCGCTCGGCATCGCCCGCGTCGGTGGGGTCGTTGTCGGTCATCGTGGTCGCACTCATATCACGTGACTCCTTCTTGGCACGGTCCGATGCGGTAGGCGACGACGGGGGTCTCGCGGCCCTTGACCAGTTGTGGGTCGAGTTGCTCGGCATGTTCGGGCCGGGCGTCGAGTGACGCCCAAGTCGTCTCACTCAGCACGGTCTGGCCGGGTTCTGCGAACTGTTGCAGCCGTTGGCACAGGTTCACGGCATCGCCGACGACCGTGTACTCGACACGCTCCTCGCTGCCGAGCAGGGCCGCGGCGACGGGACCGGTGCTGATCCCGATGCCCAGTCCAAACGGTGCCCGACCTTCCGCCTGCCACTCAGTGTTGACGGCCGCTTGTGCTCGATGCATCGCGCCTGCCGCGGCGAGGGCTCGCACGGCGTGATCGCCACTCGCGACGGGCGCCCCGAACACCGCCATCACGGCATCGCCCACGTACTGCATGACCGTCCCCCCGACACCCAGGATGGCACGGTTCATCTCTGCCCGATGGCGGTTGAGCTGTTGAGCGAGCACGGTCGGGTCGGCGTGCTCGGCGATCGACGTGTAGCCGCGGACGTCGCTCATCAGGACGGTGACGTCCAGACACTCCGTCTCACCCACGCCGCGCCCCTCGGCGAGCAGCTTGTCGGCGAGGCCGGTCGGCAACAGGCGGCTCAACGTCTCGCCTTGCTCCTCACGCTCGACGATGGCCTGGTGCAGACGGCGGAGGCGCTCGAGGGCGCCCGCTTCGCCGGCCGAGACACCGGCGGCAAGCGTGACGAACAGCCGCTCGACGTTCGCCTCGACGGCGCCGGCGGTCGAATTGGCGGCCATCGCGATCGCCTTGATCGTGCGGCCGGCCGCGACCTGCATCAGCAATGCGTCGTCCTCGGCGCTCAAGCCACCGGTCCGCCGGACCGGGCTCATCAGCGCGCTGATGATCACCGGGTCCAGCATCGAGCCTCCGGACGCCACCTCCCGGATGGCTCGCGCCAGCTGGTCGCCCTCGGCGATGCGGTCCTTCAAGAGGTAGGCGTACCCCGCCGAGCCCTCCGACAACAGGGCGACCGCATAGTCGGGATCGTCGAACTGGCTGAGGATCACGACCCCCGTTCCGGGATGACGTTTGCGGATCTCTTTGGCGGCGTCGATGCCCTCGCGTTGGAAGTTGGGCGGCATCCGGATGTCGGTGATCACGACGTCCGGGTGGGTCGCCTCGGCGCCCGCGACGAGGCCGTCGTAGTCCTCGGCGACGCCGACCACTTCGACGTCGCGGTCCCGCTCGAGCATCGCCCGCACCCCCTCGCGGATGAGGACGCTGTCGTCGGCCAAGTAAACGGTGATTGCCACCACGAACGCCACGCAACCACATCGCGCCGCGCCGCCCAAGGGCGCCACCCGGCGTGGTGCGGGTGTGGCCAGCCACACCGACCAGAGGCATGGCTGTCACCTGGCGACCGCCACCGAGAAGGCCGACGCTGGGTCCGAACAACGCGACCGAGCCCGAACAACGTGAACTTGGAGGCAACCCGTGCGTATCGAACACAGCGTCACCAGCATCTCGTGGATCCCGTCGACGTCGATGAAGGGCATCGGCGGTGTGGCGATCAAGGTCGGCGTGGCCCACGACGACCCGCCCCCGCCCGACATGCTGGGCGCCGACGTCGACGCCGGCCTGCAGGAGCTCATCGCCAACGACCGGCTGCGATTCGCCAATCACTTGCGGGCGGCAGTCGAAGTCGGTGACGACGGGACGATCACGGGCGCTCAGTACCTGGCCGGTGGCCGGATCGGATCGACGACGTTGCGGGTGGGGACCGACCTCACGTTTGCCGCGGTGAGCATGCCGGATCGTCAGGCCGAACCGGAGTTCGGCGAAGGCTGGGTGCGGTTCACGCAGACCGCGGGCGGGCGCACCGGCGTGCCGATGCCGCGACCAGTCAGCCGAGCACCGTTCGTGCAATACCGCGCGCCGCTGGCATGGAGCACGCTCGAGTTGACGATCTTCGCCGACGGCCACAGCGAGCACCGTTTGACCGGAGCCTCGAAGTTCCCCCGGCACTGGGTGTACGACACCGAAGGCACCCTCGTGTCCAAGACCGGGCTGATCGACATGAAGGATTGGGCCAGCCACGCGTTCGGCAAGCACACGCCATGGGGCGACGAGGACTCGCCCGCGTTCGTGACGGCCGTCGAGACGGCGCTCGAGCGCGAGCTCGCCAACGTCGTGATGCGCGGTGCGGCGCAGCCCAAGATCCGCAGGGTGAAGGAGGGCGACGCGCTCACCCGTCAGGGCGACCCGGGCGACGAGCTGTTCCTGCTGCTCGATGGCGTGCTCGTCGTCGACGTCGACGGTGCCGAGTGGGCCGAGGTCGGACCCGGCGCCGTCCTCGGCGAACGGGCCCTGCTCGAAAGCGGACGCCGGACGTCGACACTGCTCGCCCGCACACCGTGCCGGGTGGCTGCCGTGCCGGCCGAGCAGGTCGACCGCGACAAGCTGGCCGAGTTGGCAACCAACCACCGGCGGGAGGTGCCCGACCACGTCGACAAGGCCGCCCGCCAGCTCGTCGAACCCTGATGCGAGTGCACCTGTGCGGGGTGCGCGGCTCGACGCCGGCACCGGGCGCGCAGTTCACGCGAGTCGGCGGTCACACGTCCTGTGTGGCGATCGCCCACGACGGCGAGAGGCATCCACGGCTGGTGATCGACGCCGGGACCGGACTCCGCAACGTGAGCGGACTCATGGGCGGCGCCCCGTTCGGCGGTTCGATCCTCCTCAGCCACCTGCATTGGGATCACACCCAGGGTCTGCCGTTCTTCGCCGCCGGCGACCGACCGGAAGCACACGTCGCGGTCCACTTGCCGGTCGCCGACGGCGTGCCGAACGACGCCCTCAACGGATTGATGGCTCCCCCGTTCTTTCCCATCTCGGTGGACGGGCTGCTCGGCGAATGGTCCTTCCACGCCTTGGAGCAAGGCCGGTTCGACGTGGAGGGGTTCGCCGTGCTGGCCCGCCACATCCCCCACTCCGGCGGGGGAACGTTCGGGTTCCGCGTGTCCGACGGGCGACGGAGCCTCGCCTATTTGTCCGATCACGGACCGATCGCGCTGGGCTGCGGCCCCGACGGCTGGGGCCCCTACCACGAGGCGGCCATGGAGCTGGCCGAGGGTGTCGACCTGTTGCTCCACGACGCCCAGTTCACAGCCGCCGAACTGGCGTCACGTCCGCAGTTCGGCCACTCCGCAGTCGGCTATGCCGTTCGCCTGGCCGAGCGCGCCAAGGTCGGCCGCGTGCTGCTGTTCCACCACGACCCCAGCCGAACCGACGACGAGGTCGACGCGCTCGTGGCGGAGCTCGCCAGCAACGTGGTCGATGTCGACGCCGCCCGCGAGGGCGACACCATTTGCTGGTGACGAGGCTGCTGGTGTCGCTGCAGGTGCCGACACCGATCGCGACACGCGGCCCGAGCTGTTGGCCCGCGTTGCGCACCGCCGCCACCGCGGCACTCGTCGTGACGGTGGCGCTCGGGGCTGTCAGCAACGTGCTCTTCCTCGGCGCCTTCCAATTCCGGCGCGACTGGTTCGATGATCCTTCGCTGATGGTCACCGGCGGCGCCGAGTCGGCCGCGTTCCTCCGCTGGGCATCGATCACCGACCTCTTCAGCTACTACCTGCCGACGGCCGTCGTCGCACTCGCGCTCGGCGTCGCGCTGCGACCGCACGGACCAGTGCTCGCGAGGACGTCGATGATGGCTGGGCTCGCCTACGTGCTGGCGGGAGCCATCGGTGCTGCGGCACTTGCCACCGCCGGGCCGATGCTCTTGCACGAGTACGAGCAACCGGGCGCCGACAGGGCGGCGATCGCGATCAGCTTCGCGGTTCTGATCGACGTCGTCTTCCGGGCGATCTGGCAGCTCCTGAACGGCGTGCTCCTCGGCGTGTGGTGGTTCGGCATCGCCCGGCTGACGCGCGCCGACCAGCCGCGGTTCGCACGTTTGTCGGCGGTGCTCACGGCCCTGGCCTGGATCGGGGCGGCCTGCAACGTCGTCGGGTTCGGTCTCGCCCGGGACGCCACCCTCGGCGTCGTGTTCCTGCTGTGGGCGGCGTGGTCGATCTGGCTGGCGCGCCTGCTGTGGCGTCGACGGCCGCCGTTCGACTGCCCCGATGACTCTTCGCGCGCGACCGGGATGTGAATGGCCTCGGTCCGGCGCGGCATCTATGGTGCGATCGGGCGGACATCGGACGGCGCGGTAGGTCAGCACAGCGCAGTCGTCGGGTTACCGGGCGGCTGCTCGCGCGGGACTCGCCGAAGTAACCCTCACGGAAGCGAGAACCCCGATTTCGCCTGTTGCGCCGCCTTGTGCTCGGCCCGATCCATCGCGTGTCATGGGCGACGCGCTGGTCGACGAGGTCGAGCGCGCCCAGCCAGACGCGATCATCTGGAACACCGATGAGTTGGGCAAGCCCGATGTGCTGCGCCTGGCGTATCACGCCTACGCCGACTCCGACGCCGAGGCGGTGATCTGCATCTCCAACCGGACCGTCACCCGCCACGTCGTCCACGGACTCGAACGTCGCGGCATCCCGGCGTTCGGTCCGATCTGGGATTCCTGATCCCTGCGAACGAGCCCTGGGTAGGCTTGCCTCACACCTGGTGACAGGCAGAGATTCCAGAGGAGGCAAAACATCGTGCACTCCAGCCGGAACGGATCCGGACCGACCGATCTCGGATTCCGACGCATCGAGGTCGTCCAGATCATCGTCGAGGACTCCGGCCCCCGGGCGGAGGTCACCGGCGTGGTGCACCGCCTGCCGCACACCGTCCCCGTCCCACTCCACACGGCTCGCGCCCTGATCGCCAGCGGCGCACCGAGCCGGATCGTCGACGTCCGCACCTGATCTGATCGGGAATCGGCCAGGTTGTCCCGCCGGCGGCGTGCAGCGGGGATCTTCCTGTCGTCGGTAGGGTCGCTCTCCGTGTCGAAGTCGATCCTGCAGGACGACGCCCGTGGCGGCGTGGGGATCGACGTCTGTGCGCTCGTGGCCGACTACGGCGACGCGGCGGTTCTGCGGGGGATCGACGTCTCGGTGGCGGGTGGTGAGATCCTCGCGCTGCTCGGCGCATCGGGTTGTGGCAAGACCACACTGTTGCGTTGCATCGCCGGACTCGAGCGTCCGACGTCAGGGTCGATCCACATCGGCGACCGCGACGTGACGGCTGGCAAGGGTGTGCCGGCCGAGCGTCGGCGGGTCGGGATGGTGTTCCAGGACGGTGCGCTGTTTCCGCATCGGACGGTGATCAACAATGTCAACTACGGCGTCGCGCGTGGGCCGACGCGTGATCAGCAGGCGCTCGATGCGCTGCGCCTGGTCGGTCTCGCCGACAAGCGCGATCGGATGCCTGGCACGCTGTCGGGCGGTGAGCAGCAGCGTGTCGCGTTGGCGCGGGCACTTGCGCCGAAACCGGGGGTAGTGCTGCTCGACGAGCCGTTCGCCAGCCTGGACGCCGCGTTGCGAGTGCAGTTGCGCGACGAGGTCCGGCGGCTGCTGACTGGTGTCGGTGTCACCACGATTCTGGTCACGCATGACCAGGAGGAAGCGATGAGCTTCGGTGATCGGGTGGCGGTGATGGACTCCGGTGTCATCGAGCAGGTCGGGACCCCGGAGGAGATCTACGCCATGCCCGCTTCGCCGCGACTCGCGCGCTTCGTCGGTGAGGCGGTGCTGTTGCCGGCGACGTTGAACGGCACGACGGCCGCGACCGCGTTGGGCGTCATTCCCATCCGATCGACATCCGACGCCGCCGGGACGGTGATGCTGCGTCCGGAACAGATCTCAATCGTCGCGGGCGGCGAGGCGACGGTCGCCGCGGTGCACTACTTCGGCGCCGACACCCGCTACGAGGTGACGGTGGCCGGTGTGGGATCGCCGATTGCCGTGCGCGCGGCGGGCTCGCCTCGACACCAAGCAGGTGACCGGGTCACGGTGACGCTGGCCGACGTGATCGCTCACGCGTGGCCGGGCGACGTTGCCGACTCGACATCGGGTCACGACACGACGAACGTCGCGACCATGCCCTGCGCGTAGTCGCTGCCGGTCGGGTTCTCGAGGTTCGAGAAGATGACGTAGTTCCCAGCCGGGAGTTCGAACGTGCCTTCGCAGATGGTGTTGCCGGCGAACTCCATCACCCGGAATGCCTGATTGGGGAGGGCGTCGATGTCGACGAAGCCGTCGGCGACGGGGAGTTCGTCGACCGAGTCGGCCTGGGTGATGACCACTTCGTGTGGATCTGATCCGAAGTTCTTCAGGACCAGGCGGCTGACGCCGGCCGGCACGGTCTCGGGCACGGTCACGCTGTACTCGTCGAGGTCGATCTGGATGTTGTTCGCGGCAACCTTGGTGGTGGCGCCACGAGTGGTACAGCCGGTGCCGACTGCCGACACGGATGCTCCGCCGCCAGGTGGAGGCGGTCCGATGATGACGACGCTGCCCGCTTCTCGCGTCTGCGCACCGTCGTCGTCGGCGCATGCCGACAGCACGATCAGTGGTCCGACCAGCCCGAATGCGACGACGGCGGAGGCGAGCTTCACGGCGATCTCATGACTACGGTTCGGGACGACCAGATCGGCCGCCTGACGCAGCCAACCTTACGTGACGTATAAGGGTCGGTGAACATTTCGACGCCTCCAATGCTACTTTTGCCGCGTGCGAACTCCCGGCCGAGTCCCCACGCTGATCGCCCTGGTCGTCGCGGCCACGCTGGCGGGGTGCGGCTCTGACGACGATGCCGCCGGCGGCGGATCGGTCACGATCTATTCGGGCCGGACGCAGAACTTGATCGAGCCGATCCTCGACCGGTTCGCGGAGGAGACCGGAATCTCGGTCGAGGTGCGATACGGCGATACGGCCGATCTGGCGCTGCTCATCGGGGAGGAGGGCGACAAGTCACCGGCCGACGTGTTCTTGTCCCAATCGCCCGGAGCGGTCGGCTACCTCGATGGGCAAGGCTTGCTCGCCACGCTGCCCGATGATGTGCTCGACCTCGTCGCCGAGGGCTTCCATGCCAGCGACGGCAACTGGGTGGGATTCTCTGGACGCAAGCGGGTTCTCGTCTACAACCCCGAGGTCATCGACGAAGCCGAGCTTCCCGACACGGTGCTCGATCTCGTGAAGCCGGAGTGGAAGGGCCGTGTCGGTGTCGCGCCATCGAATGCTTCGTTCCAGGACTTCGTGACGGCGATGCGCTTCAAGCTCGGCGACGACGAAACCCAGAAGTGGTTGCGGGGGATCGCCGACAACGACGCGTTCGTGTTCGCGAACAACGCCGCGATCGTGGCTGCCGTCGGCCGCGGCGAGATCGAGGTCGGCCTCGTCAACCACTACTACGTGTACCAAGCACTCGCCCAGGACCCGCAATTCGCGGGTGTCAACCACAACTTCGCGGTCGATGACATCGGCAGCCTCGTGATCGTCACCGGCGCCTCGATGCTCAAGAGCGCAGACAGCCCCGACCAGTCGGTCGAGCTGATCCGCTTCCTCCTCCAAGAGGAGGCGCAGCGATACTTCTCGGATCAGACGTTCGAGTACCCGCTGGCGGCCGGTGTCGAGCCGGCCTCGGTCCTGCCCGAGATCGAACTGGCCGGATCGGCCGACATCGAGCTCGATCAACTCGGCGACGATCTGCAGTCGACGCGGGCGATGATCAGTGACGCCGGCCTTGCGGGCTGATCGGGCGTCGCTGCCGTTACGGGCCTTGGCTGCCGGCGTCGCAGTCGTCTTCGCGACCCCGGTCCTGTATGTGCTGTGGCGCGTCGCGACGCTCGACGCCGACGTCGGCGACACGTTCGGCGATTCGGTCGGGCCGCTGTGGAGGACGATCCAGATGTCGGTCATCGTCAGCGTCACCACCGGAGTGGTGGGGACGGGTTTGGCGTGGCTGCTGGTACGCACCGACGTCCCGTTCGCCCGCGTGTGGCGGGTGTTGGCTCCGCTGCCGTTGGTGTTCCCGTCGTTCATCGGAGCGGCGGCGTTCATCGCAGGGCTCGCACCCGATGGTGCGATTCGCAGCGCGCTGAGTGTCGTCGGCTACGACGCGCCTCGCAGGTTCCGGGGCCTCGGGGCGTCGTGTTTCGTGCTGACGGCGTTCACCTACCCATACGTGTATCTGCCGGTCGCAGCGCGATTGTCGCGTCTGCCGCCATCGATCGAGGAGAGCGCCCGATTGCTCGGTGATCGGCCGTCACGCTTGTTCCTGCGGATCGTGATGCCGTCGATCCGTGGCTCCGTGCTGGGCGGCATGCTGATCGCGTTGTTGTACAGCTTGAGCGAGTTCGGGGCCGTGCAGCTGCTCGGGTTC
>DATMDV010000008.1:0-15423 GCA_035557475.1 Ilumatobacteraceae bacterium | reverse complement strand
CGACGGCCAGCTCGATCTCGATGGTCTCGTCACCAACGAGTACACGCTCGACGGCGTGAACGACGGGTACGAGGCGATGCGCAAGGGCGAGAACATCCGCGGTGTGATGGTGTACGCGTGAATACTGATTGACTCGCGTGTCGTGGAGGACGTCGCGTCGCTCGTCGAACGGCTCGGGGGGCAGCTCGTCGGGCGGCGTCGTGAGATCGAGCTCGTGGTCGCCGCGCTCGCCGTCGACCGGCACGTCCTGATCGAAGGTCCACCGGGCACCGGCAAGTCGACGCTCCTGCGCGCCGTCGCCCACGAGCTCGGGGTCGGATTCGAGTTCGTCGAGGGCAATGCCGAGCTCACGCCGGCCCGCCTCGTCGGCCACTTCGACCCGGCCCGGGTGCTGGTCGACGGCTACGACCCCGACGTGTTCGTCGACGGCCCGCTCGTGACGTCGCTCCGCGACGGCTCGTTGCTGTACGTCGAGGAGATCAATCGCGTGCCGGAGGAGACGCTCAACGTGCTCGTCACGGTGATGAGCGAACGCGAGCTCCACGTCCCGCGGCTGGGGCATGTCACCGCGTCACCAGGCTTTCGCCTCGTCGCCGCGATGAACCCGTTCGACGCCGTCGGGACCGCCCGCATCTCGGGTGCGATCTACGACCGGGTGTGCCGGCTGGCGGTCACGTACCAGAGCGCGACGGAGGAGCAGGCGATCGCCGAGCGGGTCGTGCCGGGCGTCGACGCCGACTGGGCGGCCAAGGTCGTCGAGCTCGTGCGGCTCAGCCGTTCCCACCCCGACGTGCGCGTCGGTTCTTCCGTGCGGGGCGCGATCGACATGTGCGCGGTCGCCCCATCGCTCGCCGCGGTGCGCGGACAACCGGTGAGCGCGCCGAGCGTCTCGCTCGACGCCGCGCTGATCGCCCTGTCTGGCCGCGTGCGGTTGCGCGAGGGCAGCGGGCGCACCGCCGAGGACGTCGTCACCGAGCTGTGGGCCGCGGTGTTCGGTCGGAGCGCATCCGGGGACGGTGATGGTGAGGGAAAAGCTGGCGCCCCGACTGGGGCCACCAGCTCTCACTGAAGTCGCCGCCGACGAAGGAGGGCGACGAAGCCGACGACGCCGTGGAGCAGGCGCGCAAACGGACCACGTCGCGTCGCGAGCTCGCCCGCAACCCCCGCTTCGAGCAGATCTCGCCCGATGTCGGCGAGCTCGACGAGGCCGCCGTCGACGAGGCGATGACGGACGACCCCGACGATGTGCTGGCATTGCTCGCCGACCTCACCGGCGCGACCGACCCGCGGCTGCGCGAGTTGGCGAAGCGGATCGCCGGACGGCTGTACCTCGACATCGCGCGGCGGGGTCCGACGAAGCCACGCGGAACGGGTCGGTTGGCCGAGCTGCCGTACCGGCCCGATCGCGGCGACCTCGATCTCGACGCCAGTCTCGACGTGATCGCCGCGGCGCGCGCGGCGGGTGAGGCGGTCGATCCCGATCGTCTCCGGGTCCGCGCGTGGTCGACGCCGGCGACCGCGATCTGCCTGCTCGTCGATCGCAGCGGCTCGATGGAGGGTCGTCCGTTGGCGACGTCGGCGGTTGCGGCAGCCGCCGTCTCGTGGCGGGCCCCGGCGGACTACTCGGTCTTGTCGTTCGGCAAGGACGTCGTCGCCGCCAAGTCCCAGGACCGCACGCGCGCCGTCGAGCAGGTGGTCGACGCGGTGCTCGCGCTGCGCGGGTTCGGGACGACCGACCTCGCGGGAGCGCTGCGCTCCGCTCGCGAGCAGCTGGCGCGATCACCGGCCGGACGCCGGATCACGGTGTTGCTGTCGGACTGCCGGGCCACCGAACCGGGCGACGTCGTCGGTGCCGCGGCGGCGCTCGACGAGCTCGTGATCGTCGCACCCGACGGCGACAGCGAGGAAGCCGAGGAGTTGGCGGCCCAGGTAGGGGCGCGGCTCGTCACCGTCGCCGGCCCGGCGTCGGTCGCCGATGCTCTGTGTCGGGCGCTCGACGAATGACCGTGACCGATCAGTCGTGACCGATCAGCATGTGACGTCGCGGGGCGGCGAGATCCCGAGCGTGTTCTCCTCCGGCACGACCGGCGCCGACGAGTCGGTGGCGGCGACAGTGTCGCCGGTCGTGACTCCCGGCAGCGCCGGCGGGCTCGTGGTGGACTCGAAGACCTGGTCGGGTGCTTCGGCGAGCGGCGCCTCGCCGCGGAAGATGGCGAGGATCGCCTGCATGTTCTCACCGTTCGTCTGCGGGATCTGGACGGACTGGCCGGACGCGTTCTGCGAGCTCGACTCGATCTGGTACGACGCGATCGCGTTCGGGTCGAGCGACCGCAACACGCCCGCGAACTCGAGCATCCGGCCGATGGTCAGCTCGCTGTCGATCGTCAGGTACTCGCGGTTGGTCTCGAGCAGTGCCGTCGCCACGCTCGGCGAGAACGGGCCGCGGCCGAGCAGGCTGGCGACGGTGCGGCGAAGGAAATCCTGCTGGCGCGAGATCCGGCCGAAGTCGGATGTGCCGTCGGTCTTCCATTCGCCGTCGACGAAGTACTCGTAGTGCCGCGAGCGGACGTAGGCGAGGGCGTGGTCTCCGTCGAACTCGAAGCACTCGCCGCCGGACACGGGCACGTCGAGCCCGGTGTTCGTGTCGCGCGCCGCGTATTCGAATGGCACCTTCACCCCGCCCACACCGTCGACGAGACGCTTGAACGCGCAGAAGTCGACCTGGATGTAATGGTCGATCGGGATCTGAAAGTTCAAGAAGATGGTGTCCTGCAGACGCGACGGGTCGTCGCGGCGATAGGCGGAGTTGATGCGTGCCTTGCTGCCGCCATTGACGGTGACGTACAGGTCGCGCGGGAACGACAGCACGGCGACCTGGTCGGTCGACGGGTCGACCCGCCACACCATGATCGTGTCGCTGCGTTCGCCGAAGTTGGTGCGATCGCCGAACGCCCCCGCGTACGGCGACTCGGGATCGACGCACGAGTTGTTGTCGGCGCCGGTGATGAGGAAGTTCTGGGCCTCGGGATCGGCCGGTGGGAACGTCGGCGGTGTTGTGGTCGCGGGGGCCGCCGGATCCGGCGGCGGCGGGCGGGTCTCGCCCGGCACGATGACCTCAGGCGCGCGCGCCGTCTCGCTGCGCTCCGATTCGCCGAGCACGACCAGATTGCGGTTCGAAACGACCCACTGGCCGGCCCCGAGCGCGGCCGCGGCGCCGAAGCAGCCGAGCGAGGTCAACAGGCTGAGGGCGATCGTCAGCCGCTGCGGCCAGGTGCGCCGGCGTGGAGTCGAGCGGGAGGCTGGTGGCGCGGGGGATGGGGGGCCAGGGGACGTCGGCCCGGAGGATGTCGAGGGTTCGGGCGGCATCTGACCGCCAGACTACGCCGATCGTCGACAGCGACTTCCGCGGGCCGGGTCAGGCGAGAACGACGACCTTGGTGCCGACCGGTGCCCACGCCCACATGTGCTCGGCATCGGGTGTCGCCTGGCGGACGCAGCCACCCGACAGCGGCGTTCCGAGCTGTGACTCCGACTGGATCGGTTTGCCGTTGACCTTCGGGATCTCGTGGAAGCCGATGTTGTCGCCGTCGGGGCCGACGGTGAAGCGGACCATGTACCGCCAGCAGATCGACGGGTTCTTGATGTTGCACGTGAAGCTCGAGCGCGAGAACACGTGGTACGTCCCAGGGGTCGGCTGGTTCCACGTGAGCCGTCCGGACACGAGGTACGTCTTCGACACCGTGCCGTCGGCCTCGACGGTCCACGTCCGCTGTCGGGACTTCGAGTAGACGGCCCGTCGCCCCTCACCCGAGTTGGTCGGGAGCTCGTCGGTCGGCGGGGGGATGGTGGTCGTGGTCGTCGCTGGGGCCGGGATCGTCGGGGTGAGTTGCACCGACGTGCCACGTGTCGGCAGGATCTCCCCGCTCACGTCGGCCGGTCCGGGGATCGCGCCGGCGGGATTGACCGTGGTGGTCGTCGACGTCGGCGTCGACGGATCGGTGCCGCCATAGGCGACCGACCCCGACAGGAGAACCGCGGCGACGATCGACAGCGCCACACCACTACCCAACCTGGTGTGCATAAGTCGTAGACGCTACCCCGTGGGTGCGTCGCGCGTCGATGGCGACAGGACGACCTCGCAACGGAGCTGCTCGCCGTCGTCCACGGTGATCTCGAGGATCGAGCCGGCATCGGCGAGATCGGCTCGGCCGGCGTCGATCGCGGCGCGCCGCTCTGCTGGTGCCCACACGCGGAGCTCGGCGACCTCCGCCCGCTGACTCTGCTTGGCCTCGGTCTTCGCCCGGCGCACCTCGCTCATCACCTCGCACACCGGGTCGAGCAGATCCGGATCGCCGCCGGCCGCGAGCGGCGCCGGCCATGACGCGAGGTGCACGCTCCCGTCGTGCCACCAGCTCCACGCCTCCTCGGCAGCGAACGGCATGATTGGCGCCAACAGCCGGAGCAGGGTGTCGAGTGCGGTCCGCAACGCCGTCCGGGCCGACGCCGCAGCAGCGTCGCCGCGCGAACCGTACGCCCGGCCCTTGACGAGCTCGACGTAGTCGTCGCAGAACCACCAGAAAAACGACTCGGTGCGCTCGAGCGCGCGGGCGTAGTCGAATGCTTCGAAGGCGGTCGTCGCTTCGGCGATGACGCCGTCGAGCCGGGCGAGCATCGACTGGTCGACAACTTCGGTGGCGCCGACGTCCGGTGGGTAACCGTCATCCGCTGGTTCGTAGCTCCCGACCTCACCGAAGCCGAGCACGAACTTGGAGACGTTCAGGACCTTGTTGGCGAGCTTGCGCCCGACCTTCATCTGGTCCTCGCTGAACGCGGTGTCGACGCCCGGCCGCGCCGAACCCGACCAGTACCGCACGGCGTCCGTGCCGTACTGGTCGAACAACGCCATCGGCGTGACGACGTTGCCCTTCGACTTCGACATCTTCTTGCGGTCGGGGTCGAGGATCCAGCCCGACAGCGCGGCGTGGCGCCACGGCGCGGACCCGAACTCGTGGTGGCTGCGCACCATCGTGGCGAACAACCACGTGCGGATGATGTCGTGCGACTGCGGTCGCAGATCCATCGGGAACACGCTGGCGAACAGCGCGGGATCCTCCTCCCACTTCCCGGCGATCTGCGGTGTCAGCGACGACGTCGCCCACGTGTCGAACACGTCGGGATCGCCGATGAATCCGCCCGGCTGGCCACGTTGGTCGTTGCCATAACCCGGGGGCGCGTCGGTCGACGGGTCGATCGGCAGCTGCGACTCGTCGGGCGTGAGGGGTTGGTCGTATTCGGGCTCGCCGGCGTCGTCGAGTCGGTACCACACTGGGATCGGCACGCCGAAGAAGCGCTGGCGGCTGATCAGCCAGTCGCCGTTGAGCCCCTCGACCCAGTTGTCGTAGCGGTGCTGCATGTGCGCCGGGTGCCACGCGACCTCGCCACCACGTTTCACGAGCGCGGTGCGGAGCTCGGGATCGCGGCCGCCGTTGCGGATGTACCACTGGCGACTGGTGACGATCTCGAGGGGGCGGCTGCCGCGCTCGTAGAACTTCACCGCGTGGGTGATCGGGCGCGGCTCGCCGACGGTCTCGCCGGACGCCGCCAGCTGCTCGACGACCTTCTTCTGCGCCTGGGCGACCGTCAACCCGGCGATGGCCGCGTACGGCTCGGCCGGGACACCGGATGGAGGGGTCGGCAGGATTCGCCCGTCGCGTCCGATGATCGGGCGCATCTCGAGCGCCAGCTCGCGCCACCACGTCACGTCGGTGGTGTCGCCGAACGTGCAGATCATCGCGATGCCGGTGCCCTTGTCGGGCTCGGCCAGCTCGTGGGCGAGGATCGGGACCCCGACGCCGTACAGCGGCGTGCGCACCGTCGACCCGAACATCGGCTGATACCGCACGTCGTCGGGGTGGGCGACGAGAGCGACGCACGCTGCCACCAGCTCGGGCCGGGTCGTGTCGATCTCGACGTCACCTGCGCCGTCGGTGCGGTGGAACAGGAGCTTGTGATACGCGCCTTGCCGCTCGCGGTCCTCCATCTCGGCCTGGGCGACCGCCGTGCGGTCGTCGATGTCCCACAACGTCGGCGCTTCCTGCAGGTACGCCTCGCCGCGCTGCAAGTTCCGCAGAAACGCACGCTGGCTCGTGCGCCGCGACCGCTCGTCGATCGTCGCGTACAGATACGACCAGTCGTACGACAGCCCGAGCCGCCGGAGCACGGCCTCGAAGATCTGCTCGTCGATCTCGACGAGCTCGTCGCAGAGCTCGATGAAGTTCGGTCGCGAGATCGGCACCGGCCGATGGTCCTTCGCGACGTCGCCGCGGAACGGCGGCTCGAACCCCTCGACGTACTGCTGGGTCGGGTCGCAGCGCACCCCGTAGTAGTTCTGCACCCGGCGCTCGGTGGGGAGCCCGTTGTCGTCCCATCCGATCGGGTAGAAGACGGCCTTGCCGCTCATGCGTTGGAAGCGGGCGACGATGTCGGTGTGGGTGTAGCTGAACATGTGGCCCATGTGCAGCGACCCGCTCACCGTCGGCGGCGGGGTGTCGATGGCGAAGACCTGCTCACGGGGGGCCGCGGCGTCGAAGTCGTAGGTGCCGTCGGCCTGCCACCTGGCGGACCAGCGCGCCTCGATGCCATCGAGCGTCGGCTTGTCGGGGATGTTCGCCACGACCGTCAAGGCTACGGGATGGCGGCAGGCGAGTCCCTGGCCGTTGCGGCGCGGCGGAGCAACTCGGGCTGAGCGAGGCCAGGGCGGCCCGTAGTCTTGGCCCCGTGCTGCGCCTCTTCGACACCGCCACACGCGAGGTGCGCGAGCTCGCGCTCCGAGATCCCGGCCAGGTGTCGATCTACCTGTGCGGGCCGACGGTGTACGGGCCGCCGCACCTCGGGCACGGGCGAGCGACGCTCGCCTACGACATCCTGCGCAGGTACCTCGAGTGGACCGGCTTGGACGTGCGACTCGTCTCGAACGTGACCGACATCGACGACCAGATCATCAATCGCGCCATTCGTGAGGACCGCCCATGGCAGGACATCACGGCCAAGTGCGAAGCGGTGTGGTGGAAGGCGATGGACGCGATCAACAACGAGCGGCCGACCGACATCCCCCACGCCACCGAATACGTCGACGAGATGGTCGAGATGATCGGCCAGCTCGTCGAGATCGGTCGCGCGTACACCACTGACGACGGCGTCTACCTGTCGGTGCAATCGGTCGAGGACTACGGGCTCCTGGCGCACCAGTCGCTGGACGACATGCTCGCTGGCGGCGGCGACCGTGAGGTCTACGGGGCCGACCAGAAGCACCATCCGGCCGACTTCGCACTGTGGAAGTTGTCGAAGCCGGGTGAGCCGGCGTGGCCGTCACCGTGGGGCGAGGGCCGTCCCGGGTGGCACAGCGAGTGCGTCGTGATGGCCCTCAAGCTGCTCGGCGAGGGGTTCGACCTGCATTGCGGTGGTCAGGACCTGCGCTTCCCGCACCACGAGAACGAGCGTGCTCAAGCGGTGGCGCTCGGCAAACGGTTCGCCAACCACTGGATGCACCACGGATTCATCGTCGACGCCGAGGGCGAGAAGATGTCGAAGAGCCTCGGCAACGTGTCGAACCTGCTCGACCTGATCGACCAGTACGACCCGCGCGCCTACCGCATGGTGCTCCTGCAGGCGCACTACCGCAGCCAGATCACGATCACCGGCGACACGATCGACGCCGCCGTCAACGCCCTCGCCGGACTCGACGCGTTCGCGGCGCGGACGAGCGGTGTGCCGGCCGCGGCCTCCGACCCCGACGTGCTCAACGCGTTCCGGGCCGCGATGGACGACGACCTCGACGCCCCGAAGGCGACGGCACTCCTGTTCGACACCGTGCGCCGGGCGAACGCCGCCCTTGACTCCGGCGACGCCGCGGCGCCGGCGCTCGTCGCCGCGGCCCACGAGATCGCGACCGTGTTCGGCTTGGAGCTCCGCGCTGTCGCTGACGTGCCGGCCGAAGTCGCCGACAAGGCCGCCGCCCTCGACGCCGCCCGAGCGGCCAAGGACTTCGCCACCGCCGACAACCTGCGGGCCGAGCTCCAAGCCGACGGCTGGACCGTCGAAACCACCAAGTCCGGAACCACCGTTCGACGTTGATGTGACCGGCGGCCGGGTTCGCATGATCCCGGCGCAGTTGGTCGGGGCCGTAGGCTGGTGACTCGTGTTGACCGGAGGCCCAGCCGTGACCGGACCTGCGGGTCGGGATGGAGCGCGATGACCGCGACGGTCGACACGCCGGCACTGCGGCGCCTCGACACGTTGGAGCGGACGGTGCGATCGCGTCCACGCGGGCCATCGCGGCCGTCGACGCCGTCGATGGGCTACCAGCCCGGGCTCGACGGCCTCCGCGCGATCTCGGTGATCGCGGTCATCTGCTACCACGCTGGGTTCGGCTGGATGCACGGAGGGTTCTTCGGCGTCGAGGTGTTCTTCGTGGTCTCCGGCTTCTTGATCACGTCACTCCTGATCGAGGAGCGCGAGCGGTCGGGACGGGTCGCGTTGCGCCAGTTCTGGTACCGCCGGGCGCGCCGGTTGCTGCCGGCGCTCGGCGCGGTGCTCGTCACGGTGTCGACGTGGGCGGCGGTGTTCGGGACCGACGAGCAGCTCTCCCAGATGCGCCGCGACCTGCCGTGGTCGATCTTCTACGTCGCCAACTGGGGACAGATCCTCGGTGACGTGCCCTACTTCGCAGCCGGCGATCCGCCCCTGCTCCGCCACCTGTGGAGCCTCGCTGTCGAGGAGCAGTGGTACCTGATCTGGCCGTTCGCGTTCGTGCTGCTGACGCGCCGCCGGATGACCCCGACACAGTGTGCCGGGTGGCTGGCCGGCATCGCGGTCGCCATCATGGCGTTCACGTTCTGGCTGCACACCGGTGGGTCGGCGTTGCTCGGCGGTCCACCCGGCGTGTTCGAGGGATCAGACCGCACGAACTTCATGTACCTGTCGACCATCACCCGCTCGACCGGCCTGCTGCTCGGGGCGGCGGCGGCGTTCGTCTGGCGGCCGTGGCGGACACCGGTCGCGGCGCAGCACGTCCCGGGACGCCAGCTCGACGTCGCATGCGGCCTCGCGATCGGGATTCTGGTGTGCATCTTCGGCGTCGCCGCGATCACCGACGGCTACGTGTACCAGTGGCTGCTGCCGCTCGTGTCGTTGCTGTCCCTGGCGGCGGTGCTGACGGTCGTGCATCCGGCTGCGCACGGGGCCCGGGCGGTGTTCTCCTCGATGCCGCTCGTCGAGATCGGCCGCCGCAGCTATGGCCTGTACCTCTGGCACTGGCCGATCTTCGTGTTCGTCGGCGCGACGGATGGTTCCGTCGGTCGGTTCGTTCTCGGGCTCGCGGTCACGGCTGTCGCGGCCGAGCTCTGCTACCAGTTCGTCGAGACACCGATCCGTGAAGGCGCCCTCGGGTTCTGGTGGTCGCGCCAGGAACCGAACCGGTGGATGCGGCTCGCCCTGGGCGGCGCACTCGTCGCCGGTCTGCTCGCGTTCTACTCGAACGTCCAGCAGTTCGATGTCGCGGAGGGAGGCGCCGACGCCGAGTTCGTGCTGTCGAGCGACGAAACGGCCACTGAGGTCGCGCCGACCGAGGACACCGGCGTCGCTCAGGTCGCCGAACCGGTCGTCCCGGCGACCGCTCCGGTGCTGCCGCGCCACGTCGCGATCGTCGGCGACTCGCAGGCCCATGCCCTGGCGATCAACCTGCCTGACGGCATCGGCGACACGTTCGTGATCAGCGACGGTTCTCTCGACGGTTGTGGCGTGCACGACTCGGGCCGGGTGCTGAGCGCCCGCGACGGGTTCTCGAACTCGTTCTCGATCTGCGAGGGCTGGCAGCAGGAATGGGGAGCGGCCGCCGCCCAGGCGGACGTGGCACTCGTCGTGATCGGTGCGTGGGACGTGTTCGACATCGAGATCGACGGCACGACCTACGTGTTCGGCACGCCCGAGTTCGACCAGCTCTTCACGACCGATCTCCGATCGGGAATCGACGCGATGGTCGCAGCCGGCGCCAAGGTCGCGCTGCTCGAAGTCCCGTGCATGCGGCCCTTGGACGTCGACGGTGCGGGTGTGCCGGCGCTGCCCGAACGTGGCGACGACGTCCGTGTCGCCCACCTCAACGATCTCCTGCGCAGCATCGCCGGCGCCGATCCGGCGAACGTCACGTTCGTCGCCGGCCCCGCGGCGTGGTGCAACGACGAGGCAATCGCGACCGACCTCGGACATCGGTGGGACGGTGTGCACGTCTACAAGCCCGGCGCCAAGCTGATCTACGAGACGATCGCACCGGCATTGCTCGAGATCCCGACGTGACGCGCGAACCGTTCGGGCGTCGCCGAACGTAGAGCTGAGCAGATGTCGGCTCATTCGCTCGTCGCCAAACTCCGCAACGGCGACCCCGACGCGGTGGGCCGTCTGTACGACGAGTACGGCCGGCGGATGTTCGCGGTGGCGTTCAAGGCCCTCGGTGACCGTTCGCTGGCGGAGGAGGCTGTGCAGCTCACATTCCTGAAGACCTGGCAGGCCGCCGAGCGGCTCGAGCCCGATGTCGACATCGGCGGGTGGCTGTACACGATCACCCGGCGGACGGCGATCGATCTGTATCGACGCGAGTCGCGCCACACGACGGTCAGCCTCGACGCCGAGATCGTGGCGCTGCCGACGACGTTCGAGGATCTGTGGCAGGTGTGGGAGGTGCGATCGATGATCGACCGCCTGCCCGACGGCGAGCGGGCTGTCGTCGAGTGCCTGCACTACAGGCGCCAGACGATGCAGGAGACGGCGGACGAGCTCGGGGTACCGGTCGGAACGGTGAAGTCGAGGACCCACCGGGCGTACGGCCGACTCGCCATCCTGCTCGGTCATCTGCGGGAGGAAACGGCATGACATGCGAAGAGTTCCGGCGGGCCTACCTCGCTGGTGAGATCTTGGAACGCGACCTCTCGGCGGCAGGCGAAGCACACCTGCGGGGGTGCGCGGATTGTCAGCTCGTGACACCCGAGCTCGACCTGCTCCGGGCGCGTCTCGGCGATCCGGCGGTGTGGGAGGCGCCGGGATCCGAGCTGCGGTCACAGGTGATCGGAGCGGTGGTCTCCGCCGCCCCTCCCACGGGCGCCTCGCGATGGTCGCGGGGGCGATGGTGGATCGCCGGTGGGGCCGCTGCGTTGGTGCTGGCCGTCGTCGCCGCCTCGCTCGTTGCGATCCGCAGCCCGGCCGAAGGGGCCGACTGGGAGCTGGCGCTGTACGCCAACGCGGTAGCGCCGAGCGCGGTTGTCGAAGTCCACGGTTGGAACACGGAGACCGGTACGCACCTGCGTCTCGACGTCGACGGGTTGCCGCCTGCCGGTCCCAACGAATACTACGCGATCTGGATGACGTCGGTCGGCGGGGAGCACGTGTCGGCCGGGACGTTCCGCGAGTCGGGGCGGATCGAGGCCTGGTCGGGAGTCAAGCGGTCCGAGTTCCCGCGCATCTGGATCACGCTCGAGCCCGACGACGGCGACGAGCGGCTCACTGGGGCAACGATCGCCGATACACCCGGATGGTGATCCGCAGTGTGAGGTCGCGACAGCCGCGAATCACGTGCGAGGCGTCGCGAACCTTCTCGCCGACGGCTCCGTAGTTCTTCACGTCAGCTGTCCCCGACTGAGAGGTACCCCCATGAAGCGTTCCCTCCCCGCTCTCCTCGCAACCCTGGCCCTCGTCGCCGGTGCCTGTGGAGATGACGACGACTCGTCCAGCGACACCACCTCCGCCGCCACGACCCCGGCTGCCGTGACCGAGGCCCCTGCCGGCACCGACGCCCCGACGGCGACCGAGGCGCCCGCCGCAACCGAGCCGGCCGCGACCGAGCCCGCTGGCACCGAGCCCGCCGGCACCGAGCCGGCGGATACCGCGGGATCCGCCGAGGGCGAGGAGTTGGCGCTGGCCACCACCGATCTCGGTGACGTCATCGTCGACGACGAAGGGATGACGATGTACATGTTCATGCCAGACGCGCAGGGCGACACCAGCGTGTGCAACGACGATTGCGCCGACGCCTGGCCGCCCCAGACCGAGATCGCGGCGGTCGGCGCCGGCCTCGACATGGCGCTGGTCGGCACGATCACGCGCGACGACGGCACGGTGCAGGGCACGTACAACGGCTGGCCGCTCTACTACTTCAGCGGTGACAGCGCCGCCGGCGACGTCAACGGTCAGGGCGTGAACGGCGTCTGGTGGGTGATCGACGCCACCGGCACACCGATCGAAGGCTGAATTGGTTGAGGGCTGATCGCCTCGTCGGCCCGAGTTCGCATCCGGTCAGGGTCTTCTTCCCGCCCCAATAGAAGACCCTGACCGGTGCGTCCCAGCCCGTCCCACTGTGCGCAGACACGACAATCGGAACGGCGGCGACGTGAAACTCGGAACGGCCGAGAGCTCGGGCGACAAGATGCGCTGCTGAACGGTGGCAGGGCGTGCCCGCGGTCAGGGACCGAGGGTGGCGGCGGGGATGACGACGACGCCGTCAGGTCGGGTGTAGCCGTATCCGGTGGCGGTGACCACGGCGAGCGTCGCCGGTTCGCCGATCTTGGTGGTGTCGACTTTGCGGGCGAAGGTGAGCAGGTTGGCGGCAGCCGTGTCGACGTCGGCCTGGCCGAGTTTCGCCTCGAACGCGGCCCAGCGCCCGTCGCCGGCGGTGACGACCGCGTCGATCTCCAGCTCGTCGGAGTCCCGGTAGTGCTGCACGGTGCCGTCCACGACGCCGGCGAACACTCGCAGGTCACGCACGACGAGCGCTTCGAACAGATACCCGAAGTAGTTCAGGTCGGCGAGCAGCTGGTCCGGTCCGGTGCGCAGCGCGGCAACAGCGATCGATGGGTCGCAGAACTGCACCCGTGGCGAGGTCCGCAACCGGGCCCGCGAACGCAGATGTGACGACCATGCCTCGACCGGGTCGAGCACCATCAGTCGCTCCAGTGGTGCCAGGTAGTCGTACACCGTCGACCGTGCGATGTCAGAGTTGTCGGTGCTCGCGTCCCGTGCGACGCGGGTGACGAGATAGTCCATCCCGATGTTGCGGGCGAGCGCCTGCAGGATCCGCAGCGCCAGTCGGGGATGACGCCGGGCCGGGTCGATGGTGGGCAGGTCCAGCTCGGCGATCGTGGTGACGTAATCGATGTTCGCCCGCGCCGCGGCGGTGACCGTTCTCGTCAGGTTCAGCGGCCAACCACCACGAACGACAAGCTCGGCGTAGCGGGGCACGGTCACCTCGGTCGGTTTGGCGGTCGGCTGGCGCCCGTCGAGCAGTGCCGCCAACGACATCTCGCCGGTCGAATCGCCTGATTCGAACAGGCTCATCGGCCGCATCGTCAGCCGGGCGAAGCGTCCGGCGCCGCTGTGGCGGCGGGTGTCGCTGGTCGGGGTGGCGGAACCCGTGAGGATGTACAACCCAGTGCCTTGGCGGCGGTCCACCTCGGCGCGGACGTGGTTCCACACGCGGGTCGCGTCGAGCTGCCACTCGTCGATGAGTTGGGGTGGGTCACCGGACAGCACCAGGGTCGGGTCCACACTCAGCGCTGCGCGTGCCTGATCGTCAGTGTCGAGGTAGACGCTGCTGGCGGCCTGCTGTTCGGCGGTGAACGTCTTCCCGCACGCCTTCGGGCCTTCGATCAGCACCGCGCCAGCGGACGTGAGCCGGTCGGCCAGCATGCTGTCGACGACACGGGGACGGTACGCAACCACGGCTCCAGACTACACACTGCAGCGATCGTAGGCTACATATTGCGTCGGACTGGGGCTACAGATCGCGGCCGCTCGGGGCTACAGATTGTGCGGCACGCCGAGACAGAACAGAGGTTGACGGACAGAAGTTACCGATGGGTAGACAGTGGGGTTACCAGTCGGTAACTTAGAGTCCATGCCGGACTTCTCGCTCAACCTCAACGAGGATCAACTGCAGATCCAGAAATGGGTCCACGACTTCGCCGAGAACGTGATCCGTCCCGCCGGCCACGAGTGGGACGAACGCGAGGAGTTCCCGTATCCCATCGTCGAGGAAGCGGCCAAGATCGGCCTGTACGGGTTCGACTTCATGTTGAACGCGATGGGCGATGCCACCGGCCTCACGTTGCCGGTCGCCGTCGAAGAGGTGTTCTGGGGTGACGCCGGGATCGGCATGGCGATCATGGGATCTGGACTCGCCGCCGCTGGCATCGCCGGCAGCGGCACGCCCGAGCAGGCGATGGAGTGGGTCCCGCAGTGCTACGGCACCGCCGACAAGGTGCAGCTCGGCGCGTTCTGCGTCAGTGAGCCCGATGCCGGATCCGACGTCTCGAGCCTGCGCACGCGGGCGGTGTACGACGAGGCCACCGATGAATGGGTGCTCAACGGCACCAAGGCGTGGATCACCAACGGCGGCATCGCCGACGTGCACGTGGTCGTCGCCGCCGTCGACCCCGAGCTGAAGGGCCGCGGCCACGCCTCGTTCGTGGTGCCGCCCGGCACGAAGGGACTCAGCCAGGGTCAGAAGTACCTCAAGCACGGGATCCGGGCGAGCCACACCGCCGAAGTCGTGCTCGATGACGTGCGGGTGCCTGGTGCGTGCCTGCTCGGTGGCAAGGCCCGCCTCGACGAGAAGTTGGCCCGGGCTCGCGAGAGCGGGCACTCGGGCGGCAAGCAGCCGGCGATGATGACGTTCGAGGCCACGCGTCCGGTCGTGGGCGCGCAGGCGCTCGGCATCGCCCGCGCCGCGTACGAGTTCGCGCTCGACTACGCGAAGGAGCGCAAGGCGTTCGGCCGGGCGATCATCATGAACCAGGCGATCGCCTTCAAGCTCGCCAACATGATCACCGAGATCGACGCCTCCCGACTCCTGATCTGGCGTGCCGCGTGGCTCTCCAAGAACGGCGGCTACAAGAACGCCGAGGGCTCGATGAGCAAGTACAAGGCGAGCGAGGTCGCGGTGTGGGCGACCGAGGAAGCGATGCAGATCCTCGGCGGCTACGGCTACACCCGCGAGTACCCCGTCGAGCGCTGGCACCGCGACGCCAAGATCCACACCATCTTCGAAGGCACCAGCGAGATCCAGCAGCTGGTCATCGCCAGAGCCATATCAGGCCTGCGCATCGAGTAATTATTGACGAGGCGGCTCAGCTGGTCGTCCCAGCACTGGTCGCCGTCCCTAGAGATCAGCCCTAGACGTTGTGACACCCCTCGGCGTATCGTCGCGGGTATGGCGACGATTCGCGAGAAGCGTCCCGGGGTGTGGGAGGTCCGTGTGTTCACGGGCTCCGACGCGCGTGGTCGCCCCACGCAGCTGTCGCGCACGGTGCGCGGTGGAAAGCGCGACGCGCAGCGCCTGGCGGCCGAACTGGAGTCGTCTGGCGGCAAGGCCAAGCCGGCCGG
>DATMDV010000007.1:0-8205 GCA_035557475.1 Ilumatobacteraceae bacterium | reverse complement strand
CTCACCGGGGAGGCGGCCACGGGCAAGATCGTGATGTCCGACGCCGCATCGACGCTCAAGCACGTGACGCTCGAGCTCGGGGGCAAGTCGCCGCTGATCGTGTTCGACGATGCCGATCTCGAGTCGGCGGTGTCGTCGGCCCTGCTCGCCAACTTCTTCTCCGCCGGCGAGGTGTGCTCGAACGGCACCCGGGTCTTCGTGCAACGGGGCATCTACGACGAGTTCGTGTCGAGGCTCGGGCCCCGCGTCTCGGCGATGAAGGTTGGCGATCCGTTCGATCCCGACGTGACGGTCGGGCCGCTGATCAGCGCCGAGCACCGCGACAAGGTCGAGTCGTACATCACCGCCGCCCACGCGTCGGCCGCCGTGCACGTGGTCGGGGGAGAGCGGCCGTCCGACCCGGCACTCACCGACGGCTACTTCGTGACGCCGGCGGTGTTCGCCGACTGCACCGACGACATGAGCTTCGTGCGCGAGGAGATCTTCGGGCCGGTGATGGCGGTCCTCCCGTTCGACACCGAGCTGGAGGCCGTCGAGCGCGCCAACGACACCGACTACGGCCTCTCGGGTGCGGTGTTCACCCAGGACTTCGCCCGAGCCCACCGCGTCGCCAACGCCATCGAGGCGGGCATCGTGTGGATCAACGACTACAACGTGACCCCACCGAGCATCCCCTTCGGCGGCTCGAAGCAGTCAGGGCTGGGTCGTGAGAACGGCCTGCAGACGATCGACTCGTACACCCAGCTCAAGACGATCTACGCCAACCTCGGCCGTGTCGAGCGCTACTACTGACCACCCTGCTGGCGCTTGCGTTCGGCCATGCCGCCGATGGCTTCCAGGACCATGCGGTGGGCGGCGTTGACCGTGAGGTCGCTGATGTCGTAGGGCGGGGAGACCTCGACGACGTCGACGGCGACGACGTGGTGTCGGATGCAGAGCTCGCGGACCATCCGCAGCAGGTCGATGGTCGTCAGGCCGCCCGGTTCGGGCGTGCCGGTTCCGGGCGCGTGCGCCGGGTCGAGGGAGTCGATGTCGAGCGAGATGTAGAGCAGGTCGGTGCGTGCCAAGGCCTCGGCGATGGCGTCGGCCATCACCTCCTTGAAGCCGCGCTCCCAGATCTCCTGCATCGTGTGCCAGCGCATCTGCTGCTCTTGCATCCACGCGAACGTGTCGGCGGGCGGCCAGTAGCCGCGCAGTCCGACCTGTACGAACCGGTCGCCGGGGACGGCGCCCGATTCGATGAGGCGTCGCATCGGCGTGCCGTGGCTGGCCAGGTTGCCGTCGATGATGTCGGCCGTGTCGGCGTGGGCGTCGAAGTGGACGATGCCGATGTTGCCGTAGCCGTAGACGTCGGCGACGGCGGTGGCCGCCGGCCAGGTGATCGAGTGGTCGCCGCCCAGGATCACCGGCACGATGCCGCGCGATGCGATCTCGTGGACGCGGGCGCGGATGTTGGCGTGGCTCGCCTCGGTCTGCCCGTGCGGGCAGTAGGCGTCGCCGTAGTCGACCACCTCGATCCATTCGAAGATCTCGATGCCGAGGTCGAGGTGGTACGTGCCCGGCTCGTAGGCCAGCGCCCGGATCGCCCGCGGTCCGAACCGGGCACCGGGACGATTGGTGGTGGCGTTGTCGAACGGCGCGCCGACGATGGCGACGTCGGGCTGCCATTCGTCGAGTTGCTCGGGATCGGTGAGGAACGGCCGCTGGGCGAACGTGCCGAGCCCGCCGAAGACCCGGCCGAGCGAGAGCTGCTCCTCCATCCCGGGGCTCAACTCGCGCCGCGGTTCTCCGTGATCGTGCCCAGACCCCATGGGAGGGAGGGTAGCCGCCCGATCACAGCGGCCGAAGCGGCGCGGGCGAGCAGCCCGCAATCGATAGGGGGAGGCTGGTCCCGACCATCAAAATGGCCCGAAAACGGTGAGCGCCCCGGGTGACGACACCGGCTTGCGCCGACATCACCCACCCGGGGCTGCCCGAAGGTTGGGACGATCCACCACTGGTCGACCTGCTGGCGTTAGCCTCTCGCTCGACCTACACATCGCCCGTCGTGCCCGAAGGCTCGGCGGGCGATGCCGCTTTTCGGCCCGGTCCCCGGTTGCCCGGTCCGTCTCCGAAATCACTACGCCGTTCACGCTGACCCCGGTAAACCGGTGCCCTCGGTCTCGGCGTCGTGGAAGCCTCGGCCCCGGAGATCAGTTGGGGTGATCTCCGACGCTTCCGCTCCTGACCACCTCTCCGTTGCGCCCGGCAAGCCGTGCGCCCGGTCTGACGTAGCCGTGTGGCGTATCGCCCCGCCCGAACCCGCTTCCACCTCGTGGACTGAGCCCGGTTTTCCGTCTCCCTCCACCTTGCGGCTTCGTTCGACAGACTCGGTGTCTCAGCCCCGGTCGGCATGCGCTGTCCGGTACGTCGCTTACCTTCGCGGACGTGAAACCCCAGGTCAAGGGGTACTTTTGAATCCCCAGGGTTATCCCCCGAACTTTCTGTTTACTCACAAGAAATGTTCCGTCATCCACTGTTAGTGCACAGGTCTGCCCACAGCTCGGGGCGTTCAGGAGGCGGCCACGACCGCCCACCAGTTGGGTGACCGGTGGGTCCGGCGTCGGGCCTCACGTTGGCCTCTCACGTTGACGATGCGTGCGCCAGGGGGTTGAATGTGCCCCCGATGAGCAGCAGCACGGATCTCGCCGCATTCATCATCATTCCGTAGCGCACGTGGCCTCCGCGTGCGCGTCCGAGCCGCCCCCTTGGGCGGCTTCTTCATTTCTCCGGCCGGGCCGCAACCAGCGACGGCCGGGCGGCAACGACCAGTCGTCGACGCTGACGGCTTACGATGATGCAAGGGACCAGGTGAGCAACCAATGGATGCGGTAGAGATCTTCGATACGACATTGCGCGACGGCCTGCAGGTCGAAGGCGTTTCGGCCAGCGTCGACGACAAGCTGCGGATCGCCGAACAGCTCGACTCGCTGGGCGTGCGCTACATCGAGGGCGGATGGCCGGGCGCCAACCCGAAGGACATCGAGTTCTTTGCCCGCGCCCGCGACGAGTTGGCACTGAGCACGAGCACGCTGGTCGCGTTCGGGTCGACCCGCCGCCCCAAGGGCAAGGTCGACGACGACGCGACGCTGCGCAACCTGATCGAGGCCGGTACCGAGGCCGTCTGCATCGTGGCGAAGAGCTCCGAGTATCACGTCACCGAGGCGCTCCAGACCACCCTCGACGAGGGCGAGGCGATGATCGCCGACTCGGTCGAGTACCTGACCGCCAACGGTCGTCGCGTGCTCGTCGACATGGAGCACTTCTTCGACGGCTACAAGAGCTCCCCGGAGTTCTCGCTGCGGGCGCTCGAAGCCGCAGTGGTCAAGGGCGCCACCCACGTCGTGCTGTGCGACACCAACGGTGGGTCGTTGCCCCACGAGATCGAGGCGATCGTCGCCGACGTGTATCGCCACGTCGGCAGCGATGTGATGATCGGCATCCACTGTCACGACGACACCGGCTGCGCGGTCGCCAACTCGATGGCCGCCGTCCGCGCCGGCGCGCGTCACGTGCAGGGCACGTTGAACGGACTTGGCGAGCGCACGGGCAACGCCAACCTGACGACGATCATCCCCAACCTGCAGCTCAAGCTCGGTCACCAGTGCCTCCCCGAGGGCCGCCTCGAGCGGTTGACCGTCGTGAGCCATCACATCGCCGAGACGCTGAACCGTGCGGTCGACCCGCAGGCGCCGTACGTGGGGTCGTCGGCGTTCGCCCACAAGGCCGGACTCCACGTCAGCGCCATCGTCCGCGCCAAGGATGCCTACGAGCACGTCGACCCGACGCTCGTCGGCAACGGCACGCGGTTCGTGGTGAGCGAGATGGCGGGGCGGGCGACGATCCAGATGAAGGCCGCCGAGCTGGGCCTGACGATGGACGGTCCGGCGGTCAACCAGGTGATCGACGACCTCAAGCGGCTCGAGCACGAGGGCTACCACTTCGAGGCCGCGGACGCCTCGCTGGAGTTGCTGATGCGCAGGGCGGCCGGTTGGGACCACGAGTTCTTCCGGGTCGAGAGCATGCGCGTGATCACCGACGAGTTGCCGACGGGTGACTTCAACACCGAGGCGACGGTGAAGGTGTGGGTCGGCGACCAACGCCACGTGTACACGGCGGAGGGCAACGGTCCCGTGAACGCCATCGACACCGCGCTCCGCCGGGCGGTGCAGCGGGCCTATCCGCACCTCGAGCGGGTGCACCTCACCGACTACAAGGTGCGCATCCTCGACGGGAGCGGCGCGACCGGGGCGGTCACCCGGGTGCTGCTGTCCGCAACCGATGGCGAACGCGACTGGACGACGATCGGCGTCAGCCCCAACATCATCGAGTCGTCGTGGCGGGCGCTCGAGGAGAGCCTGGTCTACGGGTTGCTGCACGCGCCGACCACCGGACCATGAGCGATTGGGAGGCGGTCGGCCTGATCGCGCTGGCCGGGTTCCTCGGGGGGATCCTCGGCTTCGAGCGCGAGATCAAGGAGAAAGCGGCCGGCATGCGGACCCACCTCCTGGTGGCGGCGTCGGCGTCGGCGGTCGTCGTGCTCGGACGGATCCTCAACGACGAGGCCGTGGCCGACGGACGGATCGGTGGCGACCCAACCCGGGCGTTGCACGCCGTCGTGACCGGCATCGGCTTCATCGGGGCCGGCACCATCATGCTGCGCAAAACGGATCGCGAGCCACGCGGGTTGACGACCGCGGCCTCGTTGTTCTTCGCGGCGACGGTGGGCATCGCAGTCGGAGTCGAGGAGGTCGTCATCGCGATCGGGATGACAGCGCTCGCACTGATCGCGTTGGCCGGCCTGCCGTTGTTGATGAGCACGATCATGCGAGACGACGACCACGGCGCGGTCGGCGACAGGAGCTAGACCAGGGGATCGACATGGCCGCACCGAAGTTCGTCCCGACGTTGCCGACCGACGCGCCCCGTACGTACGGGTCGCCTGATCACGTGCCCGACACCTGGACGCCCGATCGACCGGGCGACCTCGACGGGCCGCAGCCACGCGGACCACAGCTCGGGACGCAGGGACCCGATCAGGGGTACGCGCTGAAGCTCGCCAACCGGATCCGTCCGTCGCTGCGCCTACAACCGGGTGAACGTGCCGACGACGCGGTCCGCGGCGCACTCGGAATCGCGTTGCGGCGCGCCTCGCTGTTCGGGCGGGCGCCGGTGATCCACGACCTCACGTTGGCGTTCACGATCTGGGGATTCCTCGCCGACGACCCCCCAGCCGATCTCGTCGTCTGCCGTCGTGCACTCTTCGCCGGCGTCGGCAACGTGATGCACCATTACGCCGAGGGCCGGGAGATCGCCGACATCGTTCCGGAGTCGACACTCCGCTCGAGCGTCGACGACGTGGCGGAGACGTGGCGAGATCGATGGGTGGAGCTGACCGGCGCGACGCAGGGTCAGTGATCGTCATCCGCCTCTGCTGGGCGGGGCACCGCGAGCACCGGGATCGGTGACTCACGGCGCACCTCGTCGGCAACCGACGACGTGAGCAATCGGGTCAGCCACCCGCGCTCGTGAGTGCCGACGACGATGACGTCGGCCTCGTGCTCGACAGCAACCTCGACGATCGAGCCGGCGGCGTCGCCGACGATCCCGAGCGCGGTCGCGTCGGCGAGCCCGCCCTCTTTGCCGGTCTGCTTGGCGATCGTCTCGGCGGCTTCGACGTCGGAGATCACGTCGGGCGCACCACTGTCGTTACGGAGGTCCTCCGCCGCCAGTTGCGACTGGACGACGGGAGCCCACGCCAGAGGTGAAACGAGGCCCATCTCGCCGGGAAAGATCGGGACCGGCACATACGTTCCCCCGCCGACGTTGAGCACGAGGTAACTGGCATCGTCGCCGAACAGCCGATGGGCGGTCTCGACGGCATGGACCGAGGCGTCGCTCGCGTCGACGGCGATCAGCACAGTGGTCATAGGGGAGATCTTCCCACGTCACGGCGGCCCGAAACGCGGCGCGGCGTCGGGTGGTGGCGCCTCTCGAGGCCCACTTCGATGCCCACTACGGTTTGGCCATGCACATCGGAGCGCTCATCTTCCCGACCGATCTGACGATCCGGATCGACCGGCTCGCACGTGAGATGGAAGACCGCGGCTTCGAGTCGCTGTGGGTCACCGAGCACACCCACATCCCGACCAGCCGGCGGACGCCGTGGCCCGGGGGCTCCGAGCTGCCCGAGGAGTACCGGCGCACGCTCGACCCGTTCGTCGGGCTGGCGGCCGCAGCAGCAGTGACCCACCGGCTCAACCTCGGTACCGGTATCTGCCTGGTCGCGCAACACCACCCGATCACGCTGGCCAAGACGGTCGCCTCGCTCGATTTCGTCTCCGACGGTCGGGTCCTGTTCGGCATCGGTGTCGGCTGGAACGAGGACGAGATGGAGCATCACGGCGTCGACCCCAGCTCGCGACGCGCGCATGTGCGTGAGCGTGTGCTGGCGATGAAGGGGTTGTGGACCGAGGAGGCGGCCGGCTACGAAGGCGACCACGTCAGCTTCTCACCCAGCTGGAGCTGGCCCAAGCCGGTGCAGTTCCCGCACCCACCGGTGATCATGGGTGGTGCCGGGGGGCCGGTGACGTTCCGCCACATCGTCGAGTACTGCGATGGCTGGATGCCCATCCACGGGCGTCGCAGTGTGTTCGAGCGGGTGGGTGAGCTCCGGGCCGCGGCCGAGGCGGCCGGTCGCGATCCCGACAGCATCGAGTTGGGCATCTTCGGCTGCCCGGTCGATGCCGAGGTCGTCGACAGCTACCGCCAGGCCGGGTTCACGCGGGCCGTGTTCTGGCTGCCACACGCCGGGGCCGACCGCGTCCTGCCTGTGCTGGACGCCGGCGCACCCCTGATCGAGCAGTTCGCCGGCGCCGGCTGACCTTGCGAGCTGGTGGGGCGAACTGGTGGGGCGAGCTGGTGGGGCGACATGGAGGGTCGGACTCGTTCCTTGCCTGACACTGAACGAAAAATTGCGCCAACTCGACGATCACCGCGTTAGCTTCCGAACGTGGACGTGAACCGGGCCAGGCTCGTCACCGCGCTGCAGAGGCACACTCGTCGTCTCGGCTTCGACGTCATCCGTCATCCATCGAGCCGACTGCTCGACGGCCACCTCGTTCACATCCTGCGGGAACTCTCCATCGACCACGTGCTCGACGTCGGGGCGAACGTCGGTCAATATGCCCAGTTCCTCCGGTCGATCGGCTACAAGGGGACGATCATCTCGTTCGAACCGGTCGCCGAATCGTTCGCCAGGCTCTCTGAGGCCGCCGCTCGCGACCCGAAGTGGCGCGTGGTGAATTCCGCGCTCGGCGCTGAGGAGTCAACCGCGACGATCACCGTCACCCGGGCGTCCGTCATGGCCTCGCTCCGGACACCGCTCACGGACCACGCCACAGGGATCGGCGCCGATCTGGACGCCGTGCGCCACGAGACCGTGCCGGTGCGGCGCCTCGACTCCATCTTCGACGAACACGTCCCCGCGGGCGCCAACGTGTTCGCCAAGCTCGCCGTCCAAGGGTGGGACATCGAGGTGCTGCAGGGCGCTGCCGGCTGCCTGGGCAAGATGCTCGCCCTCCAGTCGATCGTGTCCGTCATCCCGCTCTACGAGGGGATGCCGTCGTGGGTCGATTCCCTCGCGAACATGCGCCGCTTCGGGTTCGAGCTGACCGGCATGTTCCCCATCCTGTACAACGGCAACTTCCGGGTCGTCGAGTTCGATGCGGTCATGGTGCGCAGCTCCGAAGCATTGGACGATCGGATGTCGTCGGGAGTGCCGGCCCCCTGACGAGGCCTATCGTTGAGCGCATGCCGCTCAAGCCAGGTGACAAGGCCCCCGACTTCACCCTGCTCGACCAGAACGGCGAAGGGGCTTCATTGTCCGCCTTCGCCGGACGCAAGGTGCTCGTCTACTTCTACCCGAAGGCCGACACGCCGGGCTGCACCGCACAGGCGTGCGGCCTGCGCGACATCGCCGATCAGATCGGCGACACCGTGATCCTCGGTATCAGCCCCGACAAATCACCCAAGCTCAAGAAGTTCGACGACAAGTACGACCTCGGCTTCACGCTGCTGAGCGATGTCGACCACGACGTCGCCGAGCGGTACGGCGTGTGGGCCGAGAAGAAGAACTACGGCAAGACGTACATGGGCGTCGTGCGT
>DATMDV010000006.1:0-12133 GCA_035557475.1 Ilumatobacteraceae bacterium | reverse complement strand
CGACTTCGGTGCCGACGTCATCAAGGTCGAGCGGCCCGACGGCGACGCGCTCCGCCGTCTGGCGTGGCGCGATCCTCGCGACGGTGAAGGCATGTGGTGGAAGCTCGTCAATCGGAACAAGCGCATGATCGTCCTCGACCTCAAGCTCGCGACCGACCGCGACACGCTCCTGACGCTCGTCGACGAGGCCCACGTACTCGTCGAGAACTTCCGGCCTGGCGCGCTCGAACGGCTCGGCCTCGCACCGGACACCCTGCTCGCCCGCAACCCGCGGTTGGTGATCACACGGGTCACCGGCTTCGGCCAGGACGGCCCGTACGCGAACCGACCCGGCTTCGCCACTGTGGCCGAGGGCATGTCGGGGTTCGCGGCGTTGAACGGCGCTCCGGACGGCCCGCCGCTGCCTCCTCCGATCGCCCTCACCGACGAGGTGACCGGGCTCGCCGCCGCCTTCGCCACGATGGTCGCGCTCCACTCGGGCGCTGGTCAGGTCGTCGACGTCAACCTGCTCGAGTCGATGCTGCAGATGATGGGACCGCTCATCAGCCTCAACGCGCTGACGGGTGAGCAGCAGCCGCGCCTCGGGGGTGGTCTCCCGTACACCGTGCCCCGCGGGACGTATCAGTGTCGCGACGAGAAGTGGGTGGCGGTGTCGACCAGCAGCGACAGCGTCGCTGCACGCGTGCTCGCGTTGCTCGGGGTGGGAACTGACGAGCGGTTCGCCGGGTTCGCTGGACGAGCAGACCACCGCGAGGAGCTCGAAGCGCTGATGAGCGAGTGGTGCTCGAGCCGCACCCAGGCCGAGGTCGTCGCCGAGCTCGCCGCCGCCGACGCCGCGGTCGGCCCGGTGATGGACATGGCCGACATCGGTGTCGACCCGCACGTCGCAGCGCGGGGCACGATCGCCGTCGTGGGCGACACACCGATGCAGGCCCTCATCGCCCGCCTCAGCGCGACGCCTGGCGTCCTGCGCTGGCCGGGGCGCCCGCTCGACGCCGACGGCGCCGAAATACGCGCCAGCGGCTGGTCCACCCCACCGATCTCATGAAGTTTCGGCGGCCCTACAGCGCCGAAACTTCATGAGATCGGGTCGAGGGCAGGTCAGGTCGGGGTCGGGGGTGTGGCAGGAGGCGTGGCAGGAGGTGTAGCAGGAGGAGTGCCGTCGTCGGCCGGCTTGGCGCTGGTGTCAGCCGGCTTGTCGGCGCCGGGGGCGACCTTCTCGGCGGCATCGGAAACCTTGTCGTACACACGCTCGACCTTGTCAGGGATCCGTTCGCGGTTCTTGTCGACGATCGCATCGGACTTGTCCTTGGCCCTGCCGAAGGTTGCCTTCAGCTTGTCGAGAAACGACATCAAATCTCCTTCTGAGTGGGCGGACGACTACGGGTTCAGGACCCTAGTCCAATCGGGCACGACACCCCTGTGCCCCCGATCCCGCAGTAGCCGTTGGGGTTCTTGGCGAGGTACTGCTGGTGATACGGCTCGGCGTAGAAGAAGTCGCCGAGCGGTGCGATCTCGGTCGTGACCTCGCCCCAACCAGCCTCGTGGAGCCGCTCCTGGTACATCTTGCGGCTCAACTCGACGGCGCTGCGCTGTGACTCGTCGGTGAGGTAGATCGCGCTGCGGTACTGCGTTCCGACGTCGTTGCCCTGCCGCATCCCCTGGGTCGGGTCGTGGTTCTCCCAGAACACCTGGAGGATCTGTTCGAAGCTGACCACCGATGGGTCGTACACCACGCCAACGACCTCGACGTGGCCAGTGAGGCCCGAGCACACCTCTTCATACGTCGCGTTCGGCGTGAAGCCCCCGGCGTAGCCGACGTAGGTCGAGTACACGCCCTCGGTCTGCCAGAACTTGCGCTCGGCGCCCCAGAAGCACCCCATCCCGAACACTGCGGTCTCGAAACCGTCGGGCCAGGGACCGCGCAACGGGTTGCCGTTGACGAAATGCGCATCGGGCACCGGGATCGTCTGGTCGGTACGGCCGGGGAGCGCATCGCCCTCGGCCACCATGTCGGCCTTCTTCCGGAACAACATGCCGTTCAGGCTAGGTCGGGCACGACTACTTCAAAAGCAGCTTCTCGATCCGGTACGCGGTGACCGAGAGCCCCACGATCGCCAGCGCCACCAGCACACCGACGTGGCCGAGATACGTCCACGACAGCTCGCCGAGGTTGAAGCCGCGAACGAGCGCGACGCCGTGGTAGAGCGGGCTGAGCTGCACGACCCAGCCCCAGTCGCCGTAGCTCGACAACGGGTAGAACGTCGCCGAGAACAAGAACATCGGCAGCATCACCGACGGCACGTACTCGAAGTCGGCCCACGACCGCATGTATGTGGTCACGGCCATCCCGACCGCCGAGAACGCGAACGCCATCAGGATGCACACGGGCAGCGCCATCACGATCCACCACGAGCCCGCCATGCCGAGCGACGCCAACGTCACGAGGAACGCGGCCGAGTACACCGAGCCGCGGAACGTCGAGTAGCCGATCTCGCCGAGCGCGATGTCGGCCGTTGTCATCGGCGTCGCCAGGATCGCGTCGTACAGGTGGGCGTAGTGGAGCTTGTGGTACACGTTCATCGTCGACTCGTACACCGCGCCGTTCATCGCCGAAGCAGCCATCAGCGCCGGCGCCACGAATTCGGCGTACGGCAGCAGGCGGTCGCCGACCTCGACGTCGCCGACGAGCGCGCCGAACCCGATCCGGATCGACAGCAGGTAGAACAGCGGCTCGAAGAAGCCGCTCAACAGGATGCTCCAGTTGTGCTTGTTGACGACCACCTGCCGCTCGAGCATCCGCTGCGGACGCCGGGCGCGGAACACGTGCATCGGGATGATGCGCAGCGGCAGCTCGGCCAGCGTGATCATCACTCGGCCAACCGCCGCGCGTACGTGATGCGGCACACCGCAAGCCCGGCGACGACGAAGGCGATCAGCACACCGACGTGCGCGAGCGTGTCGGAGAGCTCGAGGCGGTGCAGGACGGCGTCACGGCACAGTTGCACGCCGTGCCACAGCGGTGTCGCCTTGGCGATCGGCTGCATCCAACCGGGGAGCTGATCGATGGGATAGAACGCGCCGCCGAACAGGAACAGCGGCACGATCACGAACCGCTGGATGGACGGGAACGACGTCTCCGTATTGCGGGTCGACGACCACGCGGTCAGTGGCACGGAGAACGCCAGGCCGGTGAGTGCCCCGAACGGGATCGTCAGGAGCAGCCCCAGCGAGCGCGTCTCGTCGAAGAACGTCAGCACGATCGCCACACCCGTCACCGCGATCGCGGCCCGCGTCGCCTGCCACAGCGCGACCCCGGAGACGATCTGACCGGGTGAGAGCGGGGTCGCTGCCATCGAGCGGTACGAGTTCGACCACATGAACGCTTCGATCACGGGCCACAACGCCTCCTGCGACGACACCATCATCGCCGTTGTCGCGAGCAGCGCCGGGGCGATGAACGCGAAGTACGAGAGGCCGTCGAGCAGCTCGAGCGAGTTCGTCCCGCGGTCGACCAGGGCACCGACGCCGAGACCCATCCCGAGCAGATAGAGGAGCGGCTGCACGAACGCCCCGAGCACGTTCGAACGCCAGATCCGCCGATAGACGGCGAAGTTGTGCTCCCACACGCGAACGGGCGCGGGCGTGCTCAGCATGGCGTTGCGCAGATCTCGATCATTCGACCAGCGAGCGACCGGTGAGGTGAAGGAAGACGTCCTCGAGCGAGCTCCGCCGAACCAGCGCGCTCTCGGGATAGCTGCCGCGGGCGTGCACCTGGCTGAGCGCCGCCTCGCCGTCGTCGGCGTAGATGAGCACCCGGTCGGGCAATACCTCGACGCGTTCGCCGATGTCGACGAGATCGGTCGACCGCGCCTCGTTGGTGCCGGCCGGGTAGCGCAGCTCGAGCACCTCGCGCGTCGAGTACCGCTCGATGAGCTGACGGGGTGAGCCCTCGGCCGCGATCTGGCCGCGGTCCATCACCACCAGCCGGTCGCACAGCTGCTCGGCCTCGTCCATGTAGTGGGTAGTGATCACCAGGGTCACGCCGCGCTGCTTGAGCCGGTAGAGGCGGTCCCACAGGATGTGTCGCGCCTGCGGGTCGAGGCCGGTGGTCGGCTCGTCGAGCAACAGCAGCTCGGGCTCGTTGATCAGCGAACGGGCGATCGTGACCCGCCGCTTCATGCCGCCCGACAGCGGCTCGACGCGACTCTTGGCGCGGTCGGTGAGCTGCACGAAGTCGAGCAGCTCGGCCGTGCGCCGCCGGCTCTCGGCGCGCGGGATGTCGAAGTAGCGCCCGTAGAGCACGAGGTTCTCCTCGACGGTGAGCTCGCCGTCGAGCTGGTCGCTCTGGGGAACGACGCCCATCCGGGCCCGGATCTGTCGGCCGTCCGTCGCGGGGTCGAGACCGAAGATCCGCAGCTCGCCGTCGGTGACGGGCGAGACACAGCCGATCATCCGCATCGTCGACGACTTCCCGGCACCGTTCGGACCGAGGAACCCGAACGACTCACCCGGCGCCACCTCGATGTCGATGCCGTCGACGGCGGTGAAGTCTCCGAAGCGTTTGACGAGCTTGCGCGCCGAGATGAGGGGTCCGGACATGAGGTGCCCGACGCTATCGGTAGGTTCGTGCGCGATGCCCGTCCGTTTGCTGACGCCGACCGACCTCGACCGTGTCCTCGCCATCAACGAGAGCGGGGTGCCCGGCGTCGGCACCATCGAGGCGGCCGCGCTCGCGCACCTCGTCGCCGAATCGTCGATCGCGTTGGTGGCGACCGTCGACGACGCGGCCGGCGAGGTCGTCGCCGGGTTCTGTCTGGTCCTGCCACCGGGGGCCGACTACGGCAGCGTCAACTACCGCTGGTTCTCCGAGCGCTACGACGACTTCGTGTACCTCGACCGGATCGCGATCGCGCCCGGGTTCCAGGGCCGCGGGTTGGGTCGAGCGTTGTACGACGAGGTCGAGCGGCGCGCCGACGCGGCGTGGTTCCTGCTCGAGGTCAACCTGCGCCCGCGCAACGACGGCTCGCTCGCGTTCCACGACCGTCTCGGCTTCGTCGAGGTCGGCCAGCAAGAGACGAACTACGGCGCCCTCGTCAGCCTGATGGCCAAGCCCCTCCCCTGACCACCCAACCGAACCCGGAACTGTCTGCTTCAGAACGCGCGTGGCGGCATCTGAAGCAGACAGAACGGTGGGTTTGCCCGGGGCGGTCAGCGGCGGTCTTGGAGGAAGCGGAAGTGCGACCGGGTCTGCTCGACGTGGTCGGTGGAGAGGTCGGCGAGCAGGGTCGACTCGGTCTGGCTCGCCGTCGCGAGTAGCTCGCCGAGCGGATCGACGATCCGGCTGTCGCCCGAATAGCTGAGGTTGTCGCCCTCGCCCACCCGGTTGACGCCGACGACGTACGCCTGGTTCTCGATCGCGCGCGCCTGGAGCAGCGCCATCCAGTGGGCGCGGCGCTTCTCAGGCCAGTTCGCCGGGACGAGGTAGAGGTCGGTGCCAGCCGCCAGCTGCCAGAACTCGTCGGCGAATCGCAGGTCGTAGCAGACGAACAAACTGACCCGGAAGCCCTCGACGTCGACGGTGACGAGATCCGTTCCGGCGCGCACGTGGCGCTCCTCACCGGCGTGCGAGAACGGATGGATCTTGCGGTAGCGGTGCGTGACACCGCCGGGGCCGGTGAGCACGAACGTGTTCGACGGTCGTTGGTCGTCGTCGGGGGCACCGTCGGCCACCTCCGGGCACGAGCCGCCGACCCACACGCCGTGCTCCTTGGCCATCTCGGCGAGGAACTGTGCCGACGGACCATCTTCGGTCTCGCCGAAGTCGGGCTGACCGAACCCGAACCCGGTCGAGAACGTCTCGGTGAGCACCACCAGCCCGGCGCCGGCACCGGCGGCCGCGGCAACCTTCGGCGCCAGCCGTTCGAAGTTGGCGTCGCGGTCGTTCCACACGATGTCGTGTTGCACCGCTGCCACTCGCAAGGTGCTCACGCCGCGGCCTCCGCCAACTTCGACAGCCGGTTCACCGCGTCGTCGATCACGTCGAGTCGCTTGCAGCACGCGAACCGCACGAGGTGCCGGCCGTGTTCGGTACGGGCGTAGAACACCTGGTTCGGCACCGCCACCACCCCGCACTGGTGCGGCAACGAACGGCAGAACTCCATCCCGTCGCCGTCGGCGCGCAGCGGGCGGATGTCGACGGTCGTGAAGTACGTCGCCTCCGGCCGAAAGGCGGTGAAGCCCGCCGCGACGAGTCCGTCGAAGAGCCGGTCGCGCCTGACCTCGAGATCGGCGGCGACACCGGCGAAGAACTCGTCGGGCAGGCCCAGGCCGACGGCGATCGCGGGCTGGAACGGGGCGGCGTTGACGTACGTCAGGAACTGCTTCGCCGTTCTTGTCGCGGCCACCATCGGCGAAGGGCCGCACACCCAACCGACCTTCCAACCTGTCGTGTTGAACGTCTTGCCGCCCGACGAGATGGTGAGGGTCCGATCCGCCATGCCGGGCAGCGTCGCCATCGGGATGTGCGTCGAACCCGAGAACACGAGGTGCTCGTACACCTCGTCGGTCACCACGAGCAGATCGTGCTCGATGGCCAGTTCGGCGATGAACGTGAGCTCGTCACGCGTGAACACCTTGCCGGTCGGGTTGTGCGGGGTGTTCAACAGGATCAACTTCGTGCGGTTCGTGATCGCGCCACGGAGCTCGTCGGGGTCGAACCCGTAGCCGGTGTCGCCCGGGGCCAGCAGCACGGGCCGGGCGATGGCGCCGGCCAGTGCGATGCACGCCTGGTAGCTGTCGTACATCGGCTCGAACACCACGACCTCGTCGCCGGCGTCGAGCATGCCGAGCAAGGCCCCGGCGAGCGCCTCGGTCGCACCCGCGGTGACGAGCACCTCAGCGTCGGGATCGTGTTCGAGACCGTAGAAGCGACGCTGATGATCGGCGATGGCCGTCCGCAGCACTGGGTTGCCCGGGCCCGGCGGGTACTGGTTGACGCCCGATCGGATGGCCTCGATCGCGGCCTCCAGCACCACCGCTGGGCCGTCGGTGTCGGGGAATCCCTGACCGAGGTTGATCGCTCCCGTCTGCGCGGCGAGCGCCGACATCTCAGCGAAGATGGTGGTGCCGAAGCCCTCGAGCTTCGACGTCAGGCACGACTCGGCGGCGGTCACGCCCTCAGGTTACGTTCGCCGCCGCCCGACGATCAGCGGCGGGCTCGACGATCGGGTCGATCGGAGCCGACTCGACCCCGGCGAGGCGGTGGCTGTCACCGTCGCGCTTGGCCGCGTACATGGCCCCGTCGGCCGCCTCGATCAACGTCGGGAGCGTCTCGGCGTGACGCGGGAAGAGCGCGATGCCGACACTCGCGCCCACCCGCAGCCCATCGATGTCCTCGCGCGAGATCAGTTCGGCGAGGCTCGCCGCGCGGGTCCGTGCGGCCGATGCGTCCTCGATGCCGGGCAGCATCAGGACGAACTCGTCGCCACCCCAGCGGGCCACGACGTCGGATTCGCGAACGGCGCGGCGCAAGCGCTTGCCCATGACACGCAGCACCTCGTCGCCGGCCTGGTGACCGTGCGTGTCATTGATCGCCTTGAACCCGTCGAGGTCGAACAGGAGCAGGCAGACGCCGTTCTCGGAACGCTGCGCGGCGGCGAGGACCATCTCGGCGCGACGTTCGAACTCGCTGCGGTTCGGCAGGCGGGTCAGGGTGTCGAGGCTGGCGCGCTCGACCAGACTGCGGCGTTCCGCCCGGATCGTCATCCCGGCCAGGCCCAGCAGGAGCACCGCGAGCGACGACAGCATCACGATCATCAGCTGCTCTTCGCTCGCAAGACTCACCCCGCCGTCGGTCGACGCCGCGACCCAGAGTCCGTCGCCGTGGTCGATCAGCGTTGCCGCGACACGTCGGTCGTCGACCGTGGTGGCCACCACCGGGGGCGCCTCGGTGGTCTTCGCGAAGTCGAGCTGGGCGTTGTCGAGGATCCCGAGATCGGCGAGGAAGACCTCGGCGTACACGGTTGCCGCATCCCCCACGACAGTGATCTCGAGTCGATCTCCGACGCCGGCGATCTTGCGGTCGGACGCCGCGAGCCTCGCATTCGCGCGTTGCCCGAACGCCACGTCGAGCGTGCTGCAAGCCGGCGCGGCGGCCGCCGCGTTGCGTGCGACGACGCACACGTCGGCACCCTCGAGGGCGGCGCTCAACGACTCGGATGCGACGCGCGGATCGGTGCCGACGGCTGCCGACAGCTCGGCGGCCTTGATGAATCCTCCAAGATTTGCAGAAGCAACCGACGCCGACGACTCGATCTGAACGTCACGGGAGTGTGCGAGGTCGGCCCGGCGGGCCACGTAGCCGACTGCGACAGCGACGATCAGCATGACACTGCCGAACAATGCCCCCAGTCGCACAAACCTCACGTTTCCGAAATCGGCACGCGTTATTGCCGCTTGAGGTGACTTTGCCAAAACTTCGCGAACCTGCGATGGCTTTGACATGGGCCTTCGAATGGACCGGCCGCCCAGCGTGTCGGTTCACGGACGTCCACCACCATCCGCGTTCGAATGTGTCTTCGGCGTTGATGGTTCGGCCGGCACGATCGGTCTCGATGCCCGTCTGCGGGCCGCGATGGCGTCAGCTCGTTGGGAGGCGGTCGATGCGGGCTTGGAGGTAGGCCGAGAACCAGCCCTTGTACCGTTCGATCAGCTCCGGCCGTGACCAGTCGTCGCCGGTGATGTGGCCGCGACACAACGCGGTGCCGCACGAGCACTCGAACTCGTCGTACGGGCTCCCGTCCGACATCGCGTAGTCGTAGCACAGCTCCTCGCCGGCCGCGATCGGACGGATGGCCACCAGCACGGAGCTGCCGAGGATCCCGCAATTCGGGTCGCACGAGTGGTTCACCATGTCGTTGGGGTCGGGCTGATCGGGCCCGACGAGGTATAGATCGTCGGCGACCTGGATCGACAACGAGCGCCGCTGCGCCGGCAGGACGGCGAACACGTCACCCGACACCATGTACCCGCCGAACGCGGCGACGACCTCGCCGGGCGCGATCGCGACGCGTGCGTGGGTTCCCCGACCGGCGATCGCGGTGTCCGCCGGGATGAGTTTCGGCGACATCCAGCTGATCGTCAACGCGGCACCCACGGTGTCGGCGGCCGACGACGGATCGGGAGCGGGAGGTCGGGAGTCGGCTGTGGTTCGCGTCACGGGGTGTGACGGTACGGTCGTCGCGGCGAAACGCGGATCGGTCCGATCACATCGAGGAGGAACTTGCCATGACGGATCACGAACCAGCCGTACAGCACCACCCGGTCATCGTCGCCCACCGGGCTCGAACCGCCGCAAGTGTCCAGCTGCGCATCGCGGACGCGATCACCGCCTTCGCCGGATCGATGCCGTTCGTCTACATCCACGCCGTCGCCTTCGCCGTGTGGATGCTGTTGGTGGAGGGCGATCCTTGGCCGAAGCTGACACTCGTCGTGTCGCTCGAAGCGATCTTCCTGTCGACGTTCGTGATGATCGGCCAGAACCGACAAGCCGCGTTCCAGCAGGCCAAGGCGGACCACGACTTCGTGGAGCAGGAGCAGGAGCTCAAGGTCAACACCGAGTTGACGCGAGCGGTCCACGCGCTCACCACCGACATCCACAGCCGGATCGTGGCGCAGCCGTGATCAAGCGACCGAGGACGCGCGCCGGCCTGGTGACTGGGATGGTGGCCGGGATCACGGTCGTCGTGATAGCTGCGGCCGCACCGGCGGCACCGGTCGCAGCCGCGCCCGTCGCGTTCCCTCCCGGTCCACTCGGCGCGGTGACGATCGTGGGCGACTCGGTGTTGGCGGCCAGCGTGTACCCGGCCGGTGGGCATCGCTCGCTGTCGCAGTACCTCGCCGACCTCGGCTTCGGACCGATCGTGGCCCGTGCCGCCAGCGGCCTGACCGCGGGGTACGCACCAACCGGGTACTTCGGCATGCCGGCGGACGTCACGGTGTCGAGTTGGTTGGCCGAGTGGCGCGCCGACGGGTGGGACGCGCCGAACGTGATCGTCAACGTCGGGGCGATCGACTCGGGGTTCTGTCGCACGGACCTGACGTGCGCCCGCAACTCGATCCAGCACGTCATCGACGCGCTCGGACCGGGCCATCACATCTGGTGGCCACAGATCACGCGCTTCTACACCCACCAGGCCGAGGCCGACACGTGGAACGCGGCGCTCGCCGAATTCGATGCCGCTCGCGACGACTTCACGACGTGGGACTGGCCATCTGTGCTCGTCGCCGAGAGCTTCGACGTCTACGACGGCGTGCATCTCGCGTCGGCAGCCGAGCACGCGCGCCGGTCGGAGCGCATCGCCCGCGAGGTGTACGGCGTCTGGGCCACCGCGCATCGGGTCGGTGGCGACGCAGCACTTCCGGCGGCGACCGCCTCGCCGGCCCGCCTCACACCGGTCGACCCGGTCCGGGTGCTCGACACCCGCGGCACCGGTGTCGTCGGCGCCGGACAGGTCGCCGTCGTCGCGCTCGACGCGCGGGTGCCCGCGACTGCGACGTCGGTGATCGTCAACGTCACCGCGACGCAGGCTGGCGCGGACGGCTTCCTGACCGCGTACCCGTGCGGCGGCGCGGTGCCCGAAGCCAGCAACGTCAACTACCTCGCCGGGCAGGACCGGGCGGCGAGTGCGGTCGTGCCCGTCGGCACCGGTCGCTCGGTGTGCGTGTACACGTCGGCCGCGTCGCACGTCGTCGTCGACCTGGCGGGATACCTGGCGCCGGGCGCCTCGCTCGGGCTCGTGCCGGTCGACCCCGTGCGCCTGGTCGACGAGGTGGTCGCGGCCGGATCGACGCGCCGCGTGCCGGTTCCCGGAGCGGCCGATGCGGTCGCGGTCGGCATCACGGCCGACGCTGCCGAGACCTCGGGATACCTCACCGTCTACCCGTGCGACGACGACGTGCCCGAGGCGTCGTCGGTCAACTACGGACCCGGCGAGGCGGTCGCCGGCTCGGCGTACGTCGGCACGACGGGCGGCGCGATCTGCGTCTTCACGTCGGCCCGCGCCCGGGTGATCGTCGACCTCCAGGGACGCTTCGGGTCCGGCGGCGCCTCGTTCGTGGCCGCCCAACCGACCCGGATCCTCGACACCCGCAACGGAACTGGCGGTTGGGCGCCCATCCATGGTGCTGGTCAGGTGCTCGACGTCGCCGCCGCGCCGCCGGGCGCGGTGGCGACCACCGGATCATTGACCGAGGTCGGCTCGGTCTCCGCCGGCTGGGAGACCGCCCACCCGTGCGGATCGGCGGTGCCGAACGCGTCGAACGTCAACTCCCAACCCGGCCGCGCCGCGGCGAGCGGCGTCACCGTGCGCGTCGACGGAGATGGGCGGTTGTGCCTCTGGGCGTCGACGGTCACCCACACGCTCTTCGACGTCACCGGTTGGTGGATCACGTCAGGTGGCACGGCAGCGCTTGCGGCGCGTACGAATTACGATAAAGATGACCGGATTAGTGTGGAATCCGCACGAGGAGTACGACACCGATGAGCGTTCTCGATGAGGTCCTGGCGGCCAACGCCGACTACGCAGCGTCGTTCGGAGCCAAGGGATCGCTCGCGCTCCCGCCGGCGCGTGGCTTCGCGATCCTCACGTGCATGGACGCCCGCCTCGACCCGGCCAAGTACGCCGGGCTGAGCGAGGGCGATGCACACGTCGTCCGCAACGCCGGCGGCCGCGCGAGTGACGACGCGATCCGCTCGCTCGTGATCTCCTACAAGCTGCTGGGCACCCGCGAGTGGTTCGTGATCCACCACACCAACTGCGGCATGGAGTTCTTCACCGACGACGTGATGCGCGGCCTGCTGGCCAACAGCCTCGAGACGGCCGCGCTGGGCGCCGACGGCTTCACCGACGTCGGCACCGGACCAGGCTCACACGAGGCGAACTACATCGACTGGCTGACGATCACCGACAACGCCCAGAGCGTCGTCGAAGACGTGACTCGCATCCGTCACCACCCGCTCGTACCCGGCACCATCGCCATCTACGGCTACATCTACGACGTCGCGACCGGACGCCTCGTCGAGGTCCCCGACGCTACGGCCGCCGGTTCGCCGACCTGAGCCGACGTTGGG
>DATMDV010000005.1:0-3468 GCA_035557475.1 Ilumatobacteraceae bacterium | reverse complement strand
AGTCAACGCCGGCAACGTCAGCCTGCGAATCGGCGGCCAACTCCACCACATCGGCATCGGCCGAACCCTCGACCGGACCCGCATCCTGATGCTCATCGACGACCTCGACATCCGCATCATCCACGCCACCACCGGCGAGACCATCCGCACCCTCACCATCGACCCCAACCGCCGCTACCACGGCACCGGACGACCCCCAGGCGGCCCCAAAGGACCCCGAAAAACCAAGAACCCGAACCCCTGATGAAGGTTCGGGCCTTGCCGATGTCTCGCGACATCACACAGCGGAACGGGAGGGATTCGAACCCCCGGGCCTTTCGGCCTCCCGCTTTCAAGGCGGGTGCAATTGTCCGCTCTGCCACCGTTCCGCGGGTCAGGCTAACGGCGCCCGCGGGCGCGGTCCGCGGGCACGTCGGCGGGCCGATCGGCATGTGATGCGTGAGGGTTAGACTCCTGCGTTCCGGGAGAGGTGCCAGAGAGGCCGAATGGGGCGCCCTGCTAAGGCGTTGACCGCTGCAAGGTGGTCCGTGGGTTCAAATCCCACCCTCTCCGCCATCACCACCGACTGGACCCGCGGTCGTGCCGGCCGCTGCCCGTGGCGCCCGCGCGAGCGTTACACGCGTGTCATTTGTTGTCGGTCCGATGACGCTCGCGTTGCGGTTTCGTGACGAACCGAGTAGACCATGGCATTCCCGAAGGTTCCCATCCATGGCGCGGCGCTCCCACGACGATTACTCCAACTCATCCGAAGACCGCAGTCGCGATCTCACCGCGCAGTTCTGGGGGAGCGCGCCGTCGTGGAACACGACCGGGTCGTTCCGCCGTGTACGTCGCAACGGCGACCGCACCGGCCCGGTGGCACGGACCCGTAAGCACGGCGACCGCACTGGTCAGATTCCGATCGCGTCGGCCGCACCGATCGAAGAGCCGCTCATCGATCCCTACGACTTCGGGTTCGACGACGTCGGCTACGGACCTGATCCGGGAATCGCCGCGAGACGCATCGACGCGAGGAGCCGAGCGAGCGTCCAGGCGCACGCCGACGGGCCGCCCGAGTTCGTCGAGCTGATCGAGCTCGACGAACGTCCCGCCGGCGCGCACGGCGACCCCGTCTCCACGTTGGCCGACCGGCTTGGTTTCGGTGCTGTCGATCCGCTGCTCCTCCGGCTCGGTGTGATCGTGATGATCGGCGTGCTTCTGGTACCGGTGGCGATGGGCTTACGGCCCTCCTCGAACCGCGGCTCGGTGCGTACCGAGGCCGCCGCGCCAGCGACAGACCTGGCCGGGTCGGGCGCGACCCCCGTCGTGCAGGACGCACCACCGCCCGTCGTCGGCAACGCCGCCGACTCGGCGGCGCTCCAGCCGACCGAGTCGCAATCGTCCGCCGAGCCGGCGGTCGCCGCCGCCCCATCGACCGAACCGATCGGCATCGCGGTCGCACCGGCCGAGCAAACCGAGACGGCCGTCAGCACCGGCGCCGCCGACGAATCGACCGATGAAGCCGAGCTCGATGTCGCCGAGACGGTTCAGGCGACGTCGACGACGGCTCAGGCCGTCACCGAGGCGGCCGACGCCGACGAACCCGCGAACCGGGTCGCGCCCGTCTGTGCTCTCTCGTACACGGTCGCTGCCGGCGACTACTGGATCCGCATCGCCGATGCCGCCAACACCACGCTGGCCAAGCTGTTGCAGGCGAACCTGGCGACCGTCGCGACGCCGCTCTACCCGGGCGACGACATCTGCCTCCCGGAGGGGGCAACGCTCCCGTCGGTGTCGACGACGACTACCGCACCACCCGCCACGGCGCCGGCGCCGACCACCACTGCGCCGACCACGACCGCGCCGGCGACCACCGCGCCCGTCGTCACGGCACCTCCCGCCCCGGCTGCGATCGAGGCGATCATCCGGGAGATCTGGCCCGACGACCTCGAGGCCAGGGCACTCGAGATCGCCTGGCGCGAGAGCGGCTACCGCGCCAATGCCCAGAACTGGTGTTGCTATGGCTTGTTCCAGATCCACTGGAACGCCCACCGGTCGTGGCTCGACGACTTCGGTGTCACGACAGCGACGCAGTTGTTCGATGCCCGCACCAACGCCCGGGTGGCGTACGCGCTCTATCAACGCTCCGGCGGATGGGGCCCCTGGGAGCCCTGAGCCCACGTCCCCTTCGACGGTTGCGGGTCTAGACTCCTCGGGCGCTGGCGCTCGTAGCTCAACGGATAGAGCATCTGACTACGGATCAGAAGGTTGGGAGTTCGAATCTCTCCGGGCGCACGACGTGATGTCGCGAGACATCGGCACGGCCCGAACCCGCATTCAGGGTTCGGGTTGTTTGCTTTTTCGGGGTCCGTAGGGGTGCCTCGGTCGTGAGTACCGGATCAGGCAGCAGCGAGGGTGGGCTCGGCCAGTTGGAGAGCGCAGTCGACGAGTTCGTCGGTGGTGCGGGCGGTGGCGTGGAAGTCGAGGATCAGTTCGGTCGCGCCGACTTCGCGCAGTCGCTCGATGTCGCCCATCACCTGCCCGCAGCTTCCGGTGAACGGCTCGCGTTGGCGTTCGGCCGTGTACTCACCGATCCTCGGATCGGCTCGCACCACGAGTTGGAGCCGGGCTGGGTCTCGCCCGTAGCGCTCGGCGGCGTCGACGATGTCGGACCAACGCGACTCGATGTCGGCGAAGTCCAGGCCGAACGGGAGCCATCCGTCGGCCCTGCGGGCGATGCGCTCCAGACCGCCGGGACTTGTCGCGCCGAGGAGGATCGCTGGTCGCGGGCGCTGGACCGGCTTCGCTCCCATGACGCTGGGCGCGATCCGCTCGTGGGAGGTCGTGATCTCGATTGTGTCGTCGCCCCACACTGCCGTGAGCACGTCGAGGATCTCTTCGATGCGTTGTCCGCGGCCGGTCATCGGCGCGCCGACGGCTTCGAACTCGTCGACCGACCAGCCCAGTCCGAGCCCCACGACCAGCCGACCTGCGCTCACCTGGTCGATCGCGGCCAGGCTTCGGGCGAGCAGGACGGGCGGGTACCAGGGAGCGACCAGCACGTCGGTTCCGACGGTGATCCGTTCGGTGACGGTTGCGGCGACGGTGAGCGCGACCAGTGGGTCGATGACGGTTTGTTGGGCGGCGGGGAGCGTGCCGTCGGTTCGGCCCGGGTACGCGAATGTGCGCGGCGAGACCGGTGAGAGCAGCCGATCCATCGCCCACAACGAGTCGATCCCTGCCCCTTCGGCGGCGATGGCGACGGTGCGGATGGCGTGCGGGGTGGCGAGTGGGCCGAGGTGGGGGAGCCCAAGTCCGAGTCTCATGGTCTTCGTCCTTCTCGAGGAATCGGCATTGGCCGAGGTGAGATGCAGTCGCCTGTGAGGACGGTTCACGCGTCGGCTGAGACGCGATGTGCGTCCTCGTCGTGGGGCGCACGTCACGGGATCCGACTCGTTCGGTGCTCGGACTCCGGAGCGCTCATTCCGG
>DATMDV010000004.1:0-17297 GCA_035557475.1 Ilumatobacteraceae bacterium | reverse complement strand
GGCCTGCGGGCACGCCTGGAGGTGCGCCTCGCGGCAGAGGCGGTCTACGACGGAGCGCCCGTCGCGCCGGTTCTCGACGCACTCAGCGTCGCCAGAGACCTCGGCGATCCACATGTGCTCGTCGAGGCCCTGTCGCTCACGCACCACGCGCTGCTGAGCCCGGAACACCTCGATCTGCGGCTGCCACTCGCGGACGAGCTGATCGATGTCGCGTCGACCATCGGCGACGGTGTGCGCGTGCTGTTCGGCCTGATGTGGAAGGCGGTCGATCTGTACCTGCTCGGCGATGTCCGGGCCGAGCGCGTGCTCAGTGAGTTACGCCACCGCGCCGACGCCGTCGGGTGCCGCAGCATCTCGTACATCGTGGCGGCCATCGACGTCATGCGCCTCATCCGCTCGGGTGCGCTCGCCGAAGCAGAGACCGCCGCCGGAGTCTGCCTGCAACTCGGTCTCGAGGTCGGCGACGCCGATGCCGAGGGGTACTTCGCGGCACATCTGCTCACGATCCGATGGCTCCAGGATCGCGACGGCGAGTTGCTCGCGGCAGTCCGCGAGGTCGCCGACTCCCCGTCGTTGGTGGCGCCCGAGTTCTCGTTCCGAGCGACCGCGGCGACGATGATGGCGCGGGCCGGCCTCCGGGACGACGCCGCGGCTGCCCTGCGCGCGCTCGCCGTCGACGGTCTCGACGCACTCCCGCGGTCGAGCACCTGGCTCGTCGGGATCGCCAGCATCGGCGAAGCGGCACGCGTGCTCGGCGATGCCGATGTCGCCAGTCAGGTGTACGCGCTCCTCTTGCCGTTCTCGTCACGGCCCGTCATGCCGTCGCTCGCGGTGAGCTGTTTCGGTTCGGTCGAATGGCCGCTCGGGCTCGCCGCGTCAACGGTCGGTGACACCGGGCGGGCGGTCGAGCATCTGCAGCGCGCGGTCGAGGCCAACCGGCTCCTCGGCAATCGACCGTTGACGCTGGTCGTCCAGGCCGACCTGGCCGAGACGCGCGCTTCGCGCGGGGAGCCGGGCGACCGTGCCACCGCCCGCGACGAGTTGCGGTGCGCCGCCGAGGAAGCGATCGCACTGGGCATGACCGCCAAGGCATCGACGTGGAACGAACGCGCGACCGCGCTCGACGACGTCGGCGACGATCAGGCATCGGGTGTGCTCCGTCGCGACGGGAAGCGGTGGGTCGTCGCGGCCGGCGAGCGCGAGGTGGTCGCGCCCGATCTCGTCGGCTTCGCCTACCTCGGTACCCTGCTGGCCCACCCCGGCGAGGAGATCCCGGCGATCGAGCTCTGTGGTGGTGCGGCGGTCGACGACACCGGCCACTCGATGATCGACCGCGAGGCGCTCGACTCGTATCGCGACCGTGTCCGCGAGATCGATGTTGCCCTCGTGGCTGCCGAGGAGGACTCCGATCTCGGGCGCGTCGACCAGCTGCGCGACGAGCGTGAGGCCTTGCGTTCCGAGCTGTCCTCCGTGCTCGCGGTGAACGGACGTCCGAGACGATTCGTCGATTCGACGGAACGCGCGCGGACTGCCGTGCGCAAGGCGATCGCGCGGGCGATCGACACGATCGACGCATCCGACGATGACCTGGGCGCTGAACTGCGTCAGACCATCTCCACCGGTCGGAGCTGCGTCTACGTGCCCGACCCGCGCCGGCCGCGTCGCTGGTCCGTGCTCACCGGTCGGTGAGACGATTCGACGGTCCCTGGCGACGTTCCCTGGCGACGTTCCCTGGCGACGGTCTCTGGCGACGGTTTCTGGCCACGAGCCGGTCGGGTACGTTGGTCGCGCCAACAGGTTCTCATCGCGACGCAGGGGCGGCTGCCGATTGCCAGGGGGTTTCACATGCTTGCCGCACGTCGTTCGGGCCACGTCGTCCGTCATCTCGGGCTGATCGCCGCCGTCGTCGCCGCTGCGACGGTGGCCGGCACGGCAGTGACGCCGGCGCTCGCCGACCACGACGAGCCCGCCGTCAGCGCGACGCTCGCCGGCTCGCTGCAATCCGAGCTCGGATGCCCCGCCGACTGGTCGCCACCGTGCCCGGCCACGGCGATGCAGCCCGCCGCCGACGGTTCATGGTCGATCACCGTGGACGTGCCGGCCGGGTCGTGGGCGTGGAAGGTCGCGCTCGACGGCTCCTGGGAACGCAGCTACCCGACGGCCGACGTGCCGCTGGTGCTGGAACACGCGGCGCGGTTGACGTTCTCCTACGACGACACGTCGCACCGCGTCGCCGTCGGCCCGGCCGATCCGCCCGAAGGTGTGACCGAGGCCGATCGTCAGATGGCCGGAACGTCGCTGCGCGACGACCTCACACGCGAGCGGTTCTACTTCGTCATGGCCGATCGCTTCGAGAACGGCGATCCGACCAACGACCTGGGCGGCCTCGCGGGCGACCGGTTGGCGACCGGTTTCGATCCGACCGACAAGGGCTTCTACCACGGTGGCGACATCGACGGTCTGGTGTCGCAACTCGACTACATCGAGGGCCTCGGCACTACCGCGATCTGGCTGACGCCGGCGTTCAAGAACCGGCCCGTGCAGGGGTCCGGCACTGACATCAGCGCCGGGTACCACGGCTACTGGATCACCGACTTCACCCAGATCGACCCGCACCTCGGTACGAACGACGACCTGCGCACGCTCGTCGATGCGGCACACGCCCGCGGCATCAAGGTCTTCTTCGACATCATCACGAACCACACGGCCGATGTGATCGGCTTCCAGGAGGGCGAGTACACGTACATCGACAAGGCGACCGAGCCGTACCGCGACGCGTCTGGCGATCCCTTCGACGATCGCGACTACGCCGGGACGCCGACGTTCCCTCCGCTCGACCCGGCGGTGTCGTTCCCATACATGCCGATCTACCGGACGGTCGAGGACGAGACGGTGAAGGTGCCGGCGTGGCTCAACGATCGGCGCTACTACCACAACCGTGGCGACACGACGTTCGCCGGTGAGTCCAGCGAGTACGGCGACTTCTTCGGCCTCGACGACCTGTTCACCGAGCATCCCGACGTCGTCGCCGGGATGACCGAGATCTACCAGGCGTGGGTCGACTTCGGCATCGACGGGTTCCGGATCGACACCGTGAAGCACGTCAACGTCGAGTTCTGGCAAGTGTTCGCGGCAGGGATCGCGGCGCAGGCGGAAGCCGCTGGCAACGATGACTTCTTCGCGTTCGGCGAAGTGTTCGACGCGAGCCCGGCGTTCATGTCGCGCTATACGACCGAGGCCGGTTTGCAGGCGACGATCGACTTCGGCTTCCAGGCCAGAGCGCAAGGGTTCGGCGAGGGCCGGGCGACGGTCGAGTTGCGCGATCTGTTCGCCGATGACGACTACTACACCGACACCGACTCGAACGCGTACTCACTCCCCACGTTCCTCGGCAATCACGACATGGGCCGGATCGGGAAGTTCATCTACAACACCGGCGCGCGTGATGACGAGTTGCTCGCACGCGACCTCCTCACGCACTCGCTGATGTACCTCTCGCGCGGTCAGCCGGTCGTGTACTACGGCGACGAGCAGGGATTCGTGGGTGATGGCGGCGACAAGGACGCCCGCCAGGACATGTTCCCGTCGCAGGTCGACACGTACAACGACGACGACCTGATCGGTACCGACGCCACCACGGCCGACGCCAACTTCGATACCGAACACCCGGTGTACCTGCATCTGGCGGATCTGTCGCGCCTGCGGTCCGAGCACCCGGCGCTTGCCGACGGCGCCCAGATCCACCGGTACGCGAGTGGCAACGCCGGCGTCTACGCGTTCAGCCGCATCGACGTCACCGACCAGCGCGAGTACGTCGTCGCGGTCAACAACAGCGAGGTCGACCAGACGGTCACGTTCGACACGTTCACCGAGAACGGCAAGTACCGTGGTCTGTGGCCGGCCGGGACCGCCGACGTCAACAGCGACGGCGAGGGTCGCGTCACCGTCACGGTGCCCGCGCTGAGCGCCGTCGTGTGGCGCGCTGCGTCGGATCTGAAGCACCAGGACAACGCACCGGCGATGTACTTCCGCACGCCGGGTCCCGGGGGCACGGTCGGAGGCCGCGCCGAGGTCGGTGTCTCGGTGCCAATGGGTGGCTTCAACCAGGTGACCGTGGCCTGGCGCCCGGCGGGCACTGAAGCGTGGACGGCCCTCGGCACCGACGACAATGCGCCGTACCGCGTGTTCCACGACGTGACCGGTCTTGCCAAGGGAACGCTCGTCGAGTACCGCGCGGTGCTGCGCGATCACAGCGACAACTTGTCGGTCGCCCAGACCTACGCCACGGTCGGCGATCCGCCGCCCCCTGGTGGCGGTGGTGGCGGCGGTGGCGGCGGACCTGTCACCCAGCCCGATGCGGTGAGCGTCCCCGGCACGGCCAATGACGAGATGGGCTGCCCCGGCGAATGGCAGCCGGAGTGCGACGATGCCCAGCTCACGCTCGACCTCGACGAACAGATCTGGAAGGGCACGTTCGACCTTCCGGCCGGCGACTACCAGTTCAAGGTTGCCATCGACCGCTCTTGGACCGAGAACTACGGCGACGGCGCGGTTTTCAATGGCGCCAACATCCCGTTCACCCATCCCGGAGGTCCGGTCACCTTCTACTACGACCACGGGACGCACTGGGTCACGAACGACGTGCTCAGCGAGATCATCACCGCGCCGGGCAGCGCCCAGTCCGAGCTCGGCTGTGCGGACCCCGGGGACTGGCGGCCCGACTGCATGCGGCCATGGCTGCAGGACCCCGACGGCGACGGAACGTGGACGTGGTCGACGACCGAGATCCCCGCCGGTTCGTACGAGGTCAAGGTCACCCACGGCTTGTCGTGGGACGAGAACTACGGCGCCGGCGGCGCTCCGGGCGGCGGCAACATCGCCTACACCGTCCCCGCCAACGGCGTGCGCGTGACGTTCAGCTACGTGATGTCGACGCACGTGCTGACCGTGACGACGTCGCGTGCCGGCCCGGTGCCGAACCTCGACCAGCAAGAGGCGCACTGGTTGGAGCGCGGCATCCTGGCGTGGGACCTCCCCGCCGAGGCGAGCGGGTGGAGCTTCCGGCTCCACGCCGCCCCGACCGGTGGGTTGGCCGTCGACGAGGAGGCGCTCCTCGGCGGCGTGTCGTTCCCGATGACGCTCATCGCGGACGGCCTCTCCGACGACTTGCGTGAACAGTGGCCGCACCTGGCCGGGTACGACGCGCTGCGACTGTCGCGCAACGCCGTGCGCCAGGTTGCCGATCTGCTCACGGGCCAGCTGGCGGTCGCGGCCTACGACGACCTCGGGCGACTCGTCGACGCATCCGGCGTTCAGATCCCGGGTGTGCTCGACGACGTCTACGGCGACGCCTACGACCGCGACCTCGGGCTGACCTGGCAGGGCAGCACGCCCAAGCTGACGGTGTGGGCGCCGACCGCCAAGGACGTCGACCTGCTCGTGCGCGGCGTGGGTGCCCCTGCCGACACGCGCGTCGAGATGGGTCGCGATGCCGACGGTGTCTGGTCGGTGACGGGTGCTCCCGGTTGGAACGGTGGCAGTTATCTGTTCGAAGTCGATGTCTACGTGCCATCCGAGGGCGCGGTCGTGACCAACACCGTGACCGACCCGTACTCGCTGGCGCTCACGACGGACTCGGCCCGGTCGGTGATCGTCGATCTCGACGACCCGTCACTGCGTCCGACCGGCTGGAGCTCGCTCACAAAGCCGGATCTCGCCCAACCCGAGGACTCGACGATCTACGAGCTCCACGTGCGCGATTTCTCGATCGGTGACGAAACTGTTCCCGTCGAGCATCGCGGCGGGTATCTGGCGTTCACCGACACCGACAGTGCGGGCATGCAGCACCTTCGCGCGCTCGCCGATGCGGGTCTCAACACCGTGCACCTCTTGCCCGTGTTCGACATCGCCACGATCCCCGAGCGCCGCGCCGACCAAGCCACGCCGGCCTGCGATCCCGAGTCGTTCGAGCCCGACTCGGAGCAGCAGCAGCTGTGCGTCACGGCGGTGGCGGCCACCGACGGTTTCAACTGGGGCTACGACCCGTGGCACTACACGGCGCCGGAGGGCTCGTACGCGACCGATCCGGAAGGTCCGAGCCGGACCCTCGAGTTCCGCACGATGGTCGCCGCCCTGAACCAGTCGGGGCTGCGGGTCGTGATGGACGTCGTCTACAACCACACGACTGCTTCTGGTCAGAATCCCAAGAGCGTGCTCGACCGGATCGTGCCCGGCTACTACCACCGCCTGTCCGCCACCGGCGCCGTCGAGACCTCGACGTGCTGCGCGAACACCGCCAGCGAGCACCGGATGATGGAGAAGCTGATGGTCGACTCGGTCGTCACCTGGGCGCGCGAGTACAAGGTCGACGGCTTCCGGTTCGACCTCATGGGACACCACTCACTCGACAACATGCTCGCGGTCCGGGAAGCCCTCGACGCACTCACCGTCCAGCACGACGGCGTCGACGGCAAGCGCATCTATGTCTACGGCGAGGGGTGGGACTTCGGTGAGGTCGCGGGCGGTGCCCGGTTCACGCAGGCCCGCCAGCTCGAGCTCGCCGGTTCCGGCATCGGCTCGTTCAGCGACCGCCTGCGCGACGCGGTCAGGGGCGGCGGTCCATTCGACGCCGACCCGCGCATCCAAGGTTTCGCAACGGGCCTCTACACCGACCCGAACGGTGCAACCGTCAACGGGACATCGGACGAGCAGCGAGCCCGGCTCCTGCTCCAGCACGACCAGATCAAGGTCGGATTGGCCGGCAACCTGCGCGACTACGAGTTCGTCGATCGCACGGGTGCGACTGCGACCGGCGCCGATGTCGACTACAACGGTCAACCGGCCGGATACGCCGGTGATCCGTCGGAGACGATCACCTACGTCGACGCTCACGACAACGAGACGTTGTTCGACGTGTTGCAGTACAAGCTGCCGCAGGACACGTCGATGGACGATCGGGTGCGGATGAACACCGTGGCGCTCGCCACGACCGCGCTGGCGCAGAGCCCGTCGTTCTGGCACGCCGGTTCCGACCTGTTGCGCTCGAAGTCGCTCGACCGCAACTCGTACGACTCGGGCGACTGGTTCAACCGCATCGACTGGACGGCCACCGACTCGACATGGGGCTCGGGCCTCCCGCCCCGTACCGACAACGAGTCGAAGTGGGTGTACATGCTTCCGTTGCTCGGCGACCCCGCACTCGAACCGGCGCCCGACGATCTCGCCGACGCGACGGCTGGGGCGGCGGAGCTGCTGGAGATCCGCTTCTCGTCGCCGCTGTTCCGGCTCGGCAGGGCCGACCGGATCCAGGATCGGGTCGAGTTCCCGATCGGTGGGCCGGGTCAGACGCCGGGCGTCATCACGATGACGCTCGACGACCAGGGCGGCCGCGACCTCGACCCGCGATGGGAGGGCATCGTGGTCGTGTTCAACGCCACGCCCGATAGCCAGACGCAGACCATGCCGGCACTCGCCGGCGAGGCGTACACGCTGCACCCCGTCCAGGCCGGTGGCGCCGACGCAACGGTCAAGTCAGCGACCTACGACCCGGCGTCCGGCGCCTTCACCGTCCCACCCCGAACCGTCGCCGTCTTCACCACCACCTGAAATCCCGAACTGTCTGCGTCATCGTGCCGGTGGCTTCATCTGGCGCAGACAGTTCGGGTAGAGAGTCTTCTCGCCGCCGCCCAAGCGATCGTGATCAGCGGGCGGCCTGTTCGAGGCACCTGATCACTTCGTCGTCGGTCGTCTGACTGAAGTCCCGATACCACTCGCCGACTGAGCGGTACCAACGCGGTGAGCTGACGCAGACGAACTCATCGGCCTCGTCGCGGAGGTCCTTCGTCCACCGATCGGGGGCCACCGGCACGGCGAGCACGAGCCGCGATGCACCTCGCGCCCGAACGATCCGGCACGCGGCCCGGGCGGACGACCCGGTTGCGATGCCGTCGTCGACGATCACCACCGTGCGTCCCTCGACCGGGATCGGCGGGGCATCGCCTCGGAACTGACTCGCTCGCCGTGCCAGTTCGGCGCGCTCGCGCTCCTCGATCGCGGCGATCTCTTCGGCGGTCGCGCCGACGGCCCGCACGACGCCCTCGTCGAGGAGCCGGACGCCGTCCTCGCCGATCGCGCCCATCGCCAGCTCGGGTTGGTGCGGCGCGCCGAGCTTGCGGACGACGACCACGTCGAGCGGCGCCGAGAGAGCGAGCGCGATCTCGAACGCCACGGGAACGCCGCCGCGCGGCAAGCCGAGCACGACGATGCCATCGCTCGCGGGTTCGTCGCCCCGTTCAACGGCACTCTCGACTGCAAGGTGCCCGAGCTGGTTGGCCAGCCGGCGGCCGGCGTCCCGACGATCGGCGAAGTGCATCGTCGCCCCCTCTCGCCCGACCCCAGTGTCGCACCTTCCTGGATCGGCGGCGAGCGGCCGGTCGGTCTAGTCGGCGACGAGTCCTGGGCGGACGCTCGTTCGGGTGGGGAGCGGGGCCTGGGTCACCGCGGCGTCCGGCGTCCGGGTTGCGGCTCCGAAGAAACCGAGCGAGCCGAGGTCGGAGAGGGCGACCATCGTCGAGCGCATCGCGTCGGCCGGGATCGGGTGGCTGATGAGGTATCCCTGCGCCTTGTCGCAGCCGATGTCGCGCAGCACCCGCAGCTGATGGATGCTCTCGACGCCCTCGGCAACGACGTCGAGGCCCATCGACGAGCCCATCGCGACGATGGTGCGCACCAACGACCGATCGTTGGCGCGATCGGCGACACCTTGGATGAACGCACGGTCGATCTTGATCCGCTGGAGCGGGAATTGCTGGAGTAGCGAGAGCGACGAGTAGCCGGTGCCGAAGTCGTCGAGCGCCAGCCGCACACCCATGGCCCGCACTCGCCGCAACGTGCTCCTGGCGATCTCCGGTTCCGACAGCATCATCGACTCGGTGACCTCGAGCCACAACAGGTGAGGCGGCACACCCGAGCGGGTGAGTGCTTCTTGGACGATGTCGGCGAAGTGGGGATCGGCGATCTGGCGGGGCGACACGTTGACCGAGATCGTCGTCGTGTCCTCGACGATGCCCTCGTTGATCCAGCGGCGCAGCTCGGTGAGCGCCTCGAGCAGCGCCCACGCACCGATGGTGTTGATCAGCCCGGTGTCCTCGGCGATGAAGATGAAGTCGGCCGGCGCGATGAGCGTGCCGTCGTCGCGCCGCCACCTGATCAGGGCCTCGAACCCACTGATCCGGCCGGTCTCGATCTCGACGATGGGTTGGTGGTAGAGCCGCAACTCGCGCCGTTCGACGGCACCGTAGAGCGCGTTCTCCATGTCCATCCGCTGCGTGACGCTCGTCTGCATCGACTCGTCGAAGAGGGCGATGCAGTTGCGGCCGTTGGCCTTCGCCCGGTGGGTGGCGATGTCAGCCCGCCGGAGGAACTCCTCGGGGGTGATGGTGCGATTCTTCGGGACGACCGCCAAACCGATGCTCGACGTCACGAACACCGAGACGCCGTCGACGACGAACGGTTCGCTGAGGGCGGCGTGGATCGATTCGGCGCGGGCGAAGGCGTGCGCCGGCGATCCGGCGTCGCGATCGAGGATCACGAACTCGTCGCCCGACGGCCGCGCGATGTGCGCGCCGATGTCGCGCGCGAGGCCGCGGAGGCGGGCACCGAGCTCGCACAGCACCTCGTTGGCGAGCTCGTGTCCGAGGCTGTCGTTGATGTTCTTGAAGCGATCGAGGTTGACCTGCATCAGCGACGGCCGCGATTCGGTGCGCCACGTGTCGTCGAGCACTTCGCCGATTGCCGAGATCAGTTGAACCCGGTTCGGCAGGCCGGTGAGCTCGTCGACCTGACTCCTCGTGAGCAGTTCGTGCTCCGCCCGGTTGCTCACCCGGATCGCGTTCAGCAGCCGCAACGAGCCCGAACCGATGAGGAGCACGGTGAGCGTCGTGCGCATGACCCGGTCGAGCGTCGACTCACCCGGCACTGCCGCGACGAGCGCGATCGGGAACAGCAAGCAGCAGCCGAGGACCGCGAGACGGTGGGTCGCGTTGACCGAGATGCGTGGTGCGCGCTTGTCGAACGCGCGCCCGATCGACGGATGGGTGAACGCCGCGGCGGCCGTGAAGAGTGCGCCGAAGTACACGGCGGTGACGAAATCGGCGGCGCCGATGTCGATCACCTCGGACTTGATCAAGCCCCGCATCAGGTCGCCCACGAGATTGAGCGAGAGGGCGACGACGAGGAGCACCGTCGACCGGTTCCGCTCGAGACCACTCGCGAGCAACGCCGCGATCAACACGACGAGGATCACCGACAGCGGAAGCGAGAGACCGTTGAGGATCGCGTCCGCCGCGCTCAGGTCGCGACGCTCGATCAACGGGTTGGCGATCGCGATCCACGCCACGACCATCGCGCCGAGCAGCACCGTCAGGCCGTCGGCGACGTCGCGCCGCGAGTAGCCGCCGCGGCGCGCCCGTACTGCGAACGCCACGCCGACCACCAGCACGAGGTTGGCGATCACGTCGATGACGGCTTCGCTCGGACTGACGTCGGCCATGTCGCCGTCGCGCGCGGGAAGGTCGAACGTGAACAGATACGCGCCGGACGCGAGCATCACGACCGGATAGAGGGGCGTCACTCCATGGATCTGCCAGCCGACGTACGAGGCGCAGACGCAGACGACCGCGGCGATGCCGATCGCGGTGAGCCGACCCGTCGTCCCGGTGAACGGAACTGCGGCGAGCGCGATGATGCCGAGGGTGACCCACACCCATGACATCGTCGTGAGCGCTCGATCCATCGTCCTCTCCGTATCGGGATAGCTGCGTGGCGCGATCCCGAGGTGGGAACGACGCAGATCTATCGGCCGCCGACTCATGGTTCCGTAGGGATTTCTTCAAGGGTCGTTGCGCAGGTCACCGCGTCGCAGGCGCTACCGTGTGACGTGATGAGTGCCGCTCTCGGCCGACGATGCGCATGACGACGACCGACACCTCGACCACCGTCGTTGTTCCTGGATCGCACCTGATGGCAGCGCTGTTGGGTCCGCGCGATGAGCACCTCCGCCAAATCGAACGTCGGTTCCCCGACGCCGACATCAGTGTACGTGGCAACGAGATCTCGCTGCGCGGAGAGCACTCCGAACACCTCGGAAAGCTGTTCGAGGAGCTGGTGTCGCTGCTCGAGCGCGGTCACGAGCTCGATGACCGGAGCCTCGCCCAGGCAATCGGGATGGTGCAGGCCGACGAGCGACCGACCGACGTCCTCACGCACGAGGTGCTCAAGGGCGCTCGGGGCAGGCATGTCCGGCCCAAGACAGCCGGTCAGAAGCGGTACGTCGATGCCATCGCCGCCAACGTCATCACGTTCGGCATCGGCCCAGCCGGTACCGGCAAGTCCTGGCTGGCCGTCGCGATGGCGGTCCAGGCACTGCAAGCGAAGCAGGTCCAACGCATCATTCTGACCCGTCCGGCCGTCGAAGCGGGCGAACGTCTGGGATTCCTGCCCGGCGACTTGATGGCGAAGATCGATCCATACCTGCGTCCGCTGTACGACGCCTTGTACGACATGGTCGATCCGGAAGGTGCCCAGAAGCTGCTCGAGCGCGGAACCGTCGAAGTCGCGCCGCTCGCGTTCATGCGCGGGCGCACGCTCAACAACAGCTTCATCATCCTCGACGAGGCGCAGAACACGACGCCCGAGCAGATGAAGATGTTCCTCACCAGGATCGGGTTCGGTTCCAAAGTCGTCGTGACCGGTGACGTCACCCAGGTCGATGTGCCCGACGGCCGCAGCGGCCTGGTCGGCCTCGAGAAGGTGCTCACGGGCATCGACAGCCTCGCATTCGTTCATCTCACCGCGGCCGACGTCGTGCGCCACCAGATCGTGGCCGACATCGTCGCGGCCTACGAACGCGAGGTCGAGCGGAGGTCAGCCACGCGTGGCTGACCCGCCCAGTCCCACCGGCGTCGGGTCGCCGATCGTCGTCTGCGCAGACGAGCAGGACGATGTCGACATCGACGCCGCCCGGTGGGGAGCCCTCGCCGAAGCCGTGCTCCGTGCCGAGGGCGTGAGCGGCGAATTGACGTTGACGTTCGTCGATCCGGCCGAGATCGCCGCATTGAACGCCGAACACATGGGTGTCGAGGGACCGACCGACGTGCTCTCGTTCCCGCTCGATGCCGCCAGCGATCACCTCGACGGGACACCGGTGCTCCTCGGCGATGTCGTCGTGTGCCCGGCGATCGCCGCGGCTGCGGCGCCCGACCACGGCGGCAGCGTCGACGACGAGCTGGCGCTGCTCGTCGTGCACGGCATCCTCCACGTCCTCGGCCACGACCACGCGGAGCCGGTCGAGACGGCGGCGATGCGCGAGCGCGAGCGCGTCCTGCTGTCCGAGAATCACTGGCACGGACCTGTGCCAGCCACGTTTCAACAGGAGCAGGCCGAGCAGGAGCACGACGAGTCATGACCGCCGTCGTCTGGACCGCGATCGACACGTTCATGCTGCTGGCGATCGTGCTGCTGTTGGTGGTGCTGATGTTCTTCGCGGTCGCCGAGACGGCATTGAACCGCATCTCACGCGTCAAGGCCCAGGCGATCGCCGACTCGTCCGGGAAACGGTCGGCGCGCGCGCTGTCCCGACTCGTGAGTCATCCGGAGCGGTTCATCAACCCGATCCTCGTGACGATCACGTTCCTCCAAACCGGTCAGGCGTTCCTCACGTCACTGCTCGCCGACCGGCTGTTCGGTGGCACCGGCGTCATCATCGGCTTCTTCCTGAACGTGATCTTCTTCTTCGTGCTCGCCGAGGCGATGCCGAAGACGTGGGCGGTGCTGTCCGCCGAGCGCGCCGCGCTGGCGACCGCCCGAATCACCGAATGGGTCGTGTCGTTCCCACCGCTGCGCGCCATCTCGCGGGGCTTGATCGGGCTCACCAACATCCTGCTGCCCGGCAAGGGCCTCAAGGAGGGGCCGTTCGTGAGCGAGCTCGAGCTGCTGGGCATCGTCGAGGCGGCTGCCCAGGACGAGGTGATCGAGCACGAGGAACGACAGCTGATCGAGAGCATCATCGAGTTCGGTGACACGGTCGCCCGCGAGGTGATGGTGCCGCAGCCCGACATGGTCGTCGTCACCGACACGTCGACGGTCAGCCAGGCACTCGATCTGGCGATCGCCCATGGTTTCAGCCGGCTGCCCGTGTCGGGCACCAACGACGATGACATCGTCGGGCTCGCCTACACCAAGGATCTGATCCGCGCCGAGCGCGACGGTCGCGGAGATCAGCCGGTGCTCGAACTTGCTCGTCCGGTGCGCTTCATCCCCGAGAACAAGCCGGTCGCCCGGTTGATGCGCGAGATGCAAGCCGGCAAGTTCCACCTCGCGATCGTCGTCGACGAGTACGGCGGCATTGCCGGCCTGATCACACTCGAGGACTGCCTCGAGGAACTGGTCGGCGAGATCGTCGACGAGTACGACACCGAGGAGGCGACCGTCGAGCGGCTGCCGAACGGCGACTATCTCGTCGACGGCGGCACGTCGATCGACGACCTCAACGACCTGCTCCACGTCCAAATCCCCAACGAGGACTGGGACACCGTCGCCGGCTTCCTGTTCGGCACCCTCGAACACGTCCCCGAGCCCGGCGAGGCCGTCGAGTTCGACGGCTGGCGCTTCGTCGCCGACGAGGTCGAGGGCCGCCGCATCCGCCGCATCCGGATCGTGGTCGGTCAGGGCCACGAGAGCGGCTCCGTCGACGTGGCATCCCGTTCGGACGATTGAACTGACCGCGCACTACGGTGCCCGGCCATGCAGGTCTCACTGAACGGGAAGGTTGCGCTCGTCACGGGTGCCTCGAAGGGGATCGGTCGGGCGATCGCCGCCTCGTTCGCCGACGCCGGCGCCAAGGTGATGCTGTCGTCGCGCAAGCAGGACCAACTCGAAGCGGCGGCGGCGGAGATGTCGGGCGAGACGGCGGTGTTCGCCGCCAACGCCGGCAACCTCGAGTCGGCCGCGGCCTGCGTCGACGCCACGATCGAACGGTTCGGCGGCCTCGACATCCTCGTCAACAACGCCGCCACCAACCCGTACTACGGTGCGGTCCTCGATGTCGACCCGGCTCGGTACGACAAGACGTTCGAGGTCAACCTCCGCGGACCGGTCTTCTGGTGCCAGGCCGCCCATCGCCAGGCATTCGCCACCAAGCCGGGCGTCATCATCAACATCGCATCAGTGGGTGGGCTGCGGGCCGAGTTCGGTCTCGGCGTCTACAACGTGACGAAGGCGGCGCTGATCCACCTGACACGTCAACTGGCGGGTGAGATCGGCCCCACCCGGGTTGTCGGGATCGCGCCAGGACTGGTACAGACCGACTTCGCTTCGTTCCTCGTCGAGAACTTCGGCGACGACCTCGCCAAGGCGCTGCCCCTGAAGCGGCTCGGCGAGCCGCAGGACATCGCCAACCTCGCGCTGTTCCTCGCCTCCGACCTGGCGAGCTGGATCACCGGCGAGACCTACGTCATCGACGGCGGCGCCGGGGTGCGTTCGCGCTCGTGATCGGCGAGGTCGATGTCATTCGTTCCGCGTAGGAGCGACGGGGCGAACAGGGCCAGCGCGAGGAGCGTGATGGCACCGGCCGCGAGGTACGGCACGCGCAGGTTCGTCCGATACGCGAGCTGACCTCCGACGAGCGCGCCGAATGCGCCGGCGCCAGTACCGATCCACCGGTAGACGCTGTTGACACGTCCGAACCGTGACGGCTCGATCACGCGCTGGCGGATCGACACCGTGACGACGTTCCACAACGTGATCGAACCGCCGAGCACGAACCCGACGATGGCCACGACGGCGGTGACCGGGACGGCACCGAGCATCACTTGCGTGACGCCGAACGCGAGGTACGGCACGACGATCGACCAGCGCGTCCCGAGATGCGAGATCATCCGGTGCCCGAACACGCCGGCCGCGGCCGCGCCCAGGGCGGTGGCGACGAGCAACAGCCCGTACCCCAAGCCGGTCACGCCGAGCTCGACATCCGCGTACTTCACGAAGATGCCGTGGCCGAACATCAACCCGAAGTTGGTGACGGTGAGCATGATCGCCAGCAGGCGGAGCAGCTGGTCGTCCCACAGCGAGCGCAACCCCGAGCCGATCGTGGACCCGAGCTCGCCGACGTCGATGGGATGTGTCGTGCGTTCCACCTTGATCGAGGCGATGAGGATCGCGGCGAGTGCGAACGAAGCGGCGTTCACGGCGAACGGCAGCGCATGAGCCCGATCGAACAGGAAGGCGCCGACGGACAGCCCGAGGATGCTGCCGGTGACCACCTCGGCCGCGAACAGATAGCCGTTGGCACGCGGGAGATCGGCGCTGCTGACGAGCATCGGGAGGAACGCCTGGGCGCTGCTGTCGAAGACCACCTCGCACGTGCCGACGCCGATCAAGAGCGACATCAGGGCAGCGATCGTGATGACGTCGGCGCCTGCAGTCAGGGCGATGACACCGAACAGGCCGACGCGGGCAGTGTTGGCGATGACCATCAGCATCCGACGGTCGGCATGATCCACGAGCACGCCGACGGGGAGGGCGAGCACGAGCCAGGGCACGAGCGTCACGAACGTCGTCAACGACAACAGCCGCTCGTCGTCGGTGAGCGAGTAGGCGAGTAGCGGGAGGGCGGCGAAGTTGATGCCATCGCCGAGGTTGGACACGGCAGTGGCCCACCATTGGCGCCAGTACCGGTTGGGGAGGGGGGTTGTGGCGCTCGTCGGCCTCACGGCCCCCCGGGGTGGGAGGGCATTCCCCGGCCCGCGTCGAGCATCGTGATGGCTCGCCGACAGGATCCCACGGGCAGCTCACGATATCGGGTGAGCGAACGCTGCGCGGACGATCTTGCCGAGCGCGGTACGTGGCACCTCCTCGACGAGCACGATCGCCCGCGGCGCGTTGAAGGCGGGCATCGACGCCTTGACGTAGTCGCGCAACTCGTCGAGCGAAGGGGGGTCTCCGCCGGCGACGACGTACGCCACGACCGCCTCGCCCCATTCGGCATCCGGCCGTCCGGCCACGGCGACGTCGCGAACCGCGGGGTGCTCGGCCAGCACCGCCTCGACTGCTTGCGGCCACACGTTCTCGCCGCCGGTGATGATCAGCTCACCGATCCGGCCCTCGACGACGAGTCGACCATCGTTGTCGAGATGGCCGGCGTCGCCGGTCGCGAACCAGCCGTCGACGAGTGGCGACGTGCCGTCGCGATAGCCGCGGAACATCATCGGGCACCTGATGCGCACCTCTCCGGCCGAAATTCGAAGCTCGACGTCATCGAGCGGGACGCCGTCGTACACGACGCCACTCCCGGTCTCGGTCATGCCGTACGTCGTCACCACGTTGGACGGCAGCCCACTCGGGGGCTTGGCACCACCGAGCAGGATCTTCCTGAAGCGCGACGCGTCGACGCGGTGCAGCGCGGTCGACACCAGCGACACGAGCGTCGCGCCCGATCGCTCGACCCCGTCGACGTCGAAGCCGGGGAGGACGGTCAGCGGTGTGTTCATGTGGAGGGCACGGGTGACGACGGAGAGGCCGCCCACGTGACTGAGCGGGAGGCAGGCCAACCAGTGGTCGCCGGCGAGCGTCCCGAGCCGTGCCGTCGACGCGACCGCCGACGCGGCGACTGCGTCGTGCGTCAGCACCACTCCCTTCGGTGCCCCCGTGGTGCCACTCGTCGCGACGACCAGCGCATCTCCGAGGTCGATCGGGTGGCCACCGGCAAGCGTCGTCTCCTCGCCGTTCGCGTCGATGACGCTGCTCGGGCCCATCGCGTCGAGCAGTGCGGCCCGGGCTCGCGGCGGGAGTCGCTGGTCGACGGGCAGCGCGGCGTCACCGCGATCCCACACGGCCCGGAGTACGTCGACGAATGCCGGTCCGCCGGGGAGGTCGAGGGCGACGAGACGGCCGGCCACGCGCCGTCAGGTCGTGACCGGGTCGATCGGCGTGAACCGGCCGACCGCGGCCTCGATCTCGGCCGCGACGGTGAGGCAGCGGAGATCCGTGTAGCGATCGCCCATGACCTGGATTCCGACGGGAAGTCCGTCCGCGACGCCACCTGGCACGACGGCGGCCGGGAGGCCGAGGATGTTGGCGGGCAGCACCGGGCGGAGCGTGTCGAGCATCGCGCCCGTCGCGCTGGCGGCGATGTCGTCGCCGTGCGCGAACGCGGGATGGGCCCAGGTGGGTGACAGCATGATCGGGTGCTCGGCGAAGAACGCCGACCACATTCGCATCGCACGGAAGCGTTGCACCTGGAA
>DATMDV010000003.1:0-4461 GCA_035557475.1 Ilumatobacteraceae bacterium | reverse complement strand
GGGCGCTGGGCGGCGGAGCGCGGCCTGCCGGCCGTCGACGGCCATCGCGCCGGTGCCGACACGGTCAAGGCCAGGCTGCGCGACGCCGCCGAGCTCGGGATCGAGGAGCTGACCGTGTTCTCGTTCTCGACCGAGAACTGGCAGCGCCCGCGCGCCGAGGTGGACGGGCTGATGACGATGTTCGCCGAGCGGATCGACCGCGAGACGCCCGAGCTCGACGCCGAGGGGGTACGGATGCGGTTCATCGGCCGCCGCGAACGGGTCGCCGCCGAGCTCGTCGAGCGGATGGAGTGGGCCGAGCGGACGACGGCCCAGAACACGCAGATCACGCTCTTCGTCGCCTTCAACTACGGCGGCAGGGCGGAGATCATGGACGCAGCGCGAAGCTTTACGGGGGACTCCGAGGAGGAGTTCCGCAGTGGCCTGTACGCCCCCGAGATGAACGACCCAGACCTGCTCATCCGCACCAGCGGCGAACAGCGGATCTCGAACTTCCTGCTCTGGCAGTGCGCCTACTCCGAGCTCGTCTTCTCGGACCGGCTCTGGCCCGAGTTCGACCGCGCGGCGTTCGATCGGGCGTTGGGCGAGTACGCGACCCGCAGACGCAGGTTCGGGGGGAGGTAGGCGAGGTGGAGGGATCGCGCCCGTTCGACTCGGAGCTCGACTTCGACCATCCGCGGCGAAACCGCCAGGCGCCGCCGCCGCCGCTGCGCCGGCGACGGCGGGTCCGGCGCCGTACGGAGGGCGGCGACGAACCGCCGAAGCGCGGTCGCGAGACGCTGGCGCGGATCGCCTGGGCGCTGCCGTGGATCGCGGTCGTGATCACGATCGCGATCGTCGGCGGCGAGCTGTTCGCCGCGGCGATGATCGGCTTCGCCTGCGTCGGGATCTTCGAGCTGTTTCGGATGACCCGCGACGCGCGCCCGTTCCTGATCACCGCCTTCGTCGCCACGGCCGGGCTCGTCGCCACCGCCTTCTACGGCGACCAGTACGAGATGATGATCGTCCTCGCCGCGAGCCTGCCGCTGATCTTCGTCTCGGCCGTTGCGCGTCCGGATCGTGAGGGGATCACGGTCTCGATCGCGGTCACCACGCTCGCCATCCTCTGGATCGCGGTCCCGTTCGCGCACGCGGTGCTCCTGCGCGAGCTTCCCGAGCACGGAGCCGCGCTGCTCGTCGACGTGCTCGTTGCCACCTTCGTCGCCGACACCGCCGCCTACGCCGGCGGGCGGATGTTCGGGCGCCATCGGCTCGCTCCGGCGCTCTCCCCGAATAAGACGCTCGAGGGACTGGCTTTCGGGTTCGTCGGCGGCACCGCCGGATTCTGGTTCGCCGGCCTCTATCAGGACTGGCTGCCCGTGATCGACGCCCTGGTGATGGGGATGGCGGTCGCGGTGCTCGCGCCGGTCGGCGACCTGTTCGAGTCGATGATCAAGCGCGACCTGCAGATCAAGGACTCGGGCGCGATCTTCGGCCCCCACGGTGGTCTCCTCGATCGCCTCGACGCGGTCCTGTTCACGATCGTCGCCGGCTACTACCTCTCGGTGGCGCTGGTCTACTAGCCGGGAGCCGTGTTGCGTCCGCCGTCATCGGGTGGGACGATCGGCTCAACCCCGTTCGTGTTCGGGACGCAAAGACTCAGGAGGAGCTCACCTTGTCCGCACGAATTCGCCGGCACATCCGCTCGAACGTCGTCGGCTACGTGGCGCTGTTCGTCGCCCTCAGCGGCACCGCCTACGCAGTCGACGGCCCGCTTGCGGGTCAGAACCAGGTGGGCTCGGAAGACATCATCAACGGCGAGGTCAAGCGCGACGACATCGCCGGCGACGCGGTGAGAACCGGGAAGGTGCTGGACGAGACGCTGCTCGGCGCGGACATCGCCCCCGGCGCGATCTCAACCTCCGAAGTCGTCAACGGCACCCTGAGCGCCTCCGACCTCGCAAGCAACTCGGTCGGCTACGCCGAGATCGCCCCCGATGCCTTCAATACCGAGATCAACGACTCCGGCTTCTTCTACGGCATCGCCGACAACTCGATCCAGTCGAATGAGGTCACCGACAACAGCCTCACCAATCTCGACATCCGAGAGTCCACGCTCGCACCGACCATCGACGCGGTGCACTCGGCCGGGAGCGACGACGCGTTTGGACCGACGATCACGTCGAGGGACATCGACAACCCGACCAATGTGCGCACCGACAACCTCAACGCCGGCACGTGGATCGTCTTCGCCGAGGTCAGGATCTTCAACAACGACGACGACGCCACCGGCGTCAGCTGCGGGATCTGGACCGACGACACGCGCCGCGAGCTCACCGGCGAGAACATCGAGGCGGTCCTCGACGACAGTGGTTGGGAGGTCAACCTGCCGATGACCGCCTCGTTCACGACCTCGAGCCCGACGACGCTCAGGCTCGCGTGCATCAACGGCGAGGTGGGCGGCGACGACGGCGAGCTGCGGCCACTCTCGGCGGATCTGGTGGCGATTCCCGTCGCTTCGCTGGGTTGAGCTGGCGTCGGTACCAGCGACTTCGCGGCGCTACCTTACTCGTGATGGGGCTTCTCGACGACGCCAGGTCGAGAGGCAACGACGAGCTCCTCGGCGACGACGGGAGAGAAGATGGACGGTCGTTGGCTGAGGGATAGCGCGGGGCGACGGGCGACGCGAACAGGAGCGTTGGCGCTCTTGCTCGCCGGCTTGACGCTTGCCACCGCCGGTCTGGCCTCTGCCCAGACGCTCACCACCTCGCTGGTCAAGGACATCTACGCCGGCAACAGCGACAGCAGCAACCCCTCCTCCTTCGCCAACGTCGGCGGCACCCTGTACTTCACCGCAGACGATGGCACCAACGGGCGCGAGCTGTGGAAGAGCGACGGTACAGCGGCCGGGACCACGATGGTCGCGGACATCCGACCCGGCTTCGAGAGCAGCGAGCCCTCGCAGCTCACCAACATCGACGGCACCCTGTTTTTCGCCGCAACGGACGGCGTCAACGGCAAGGAGCTGTGGAAGAGCGACGGTACAGCGGCCGGGACCATGATGGTCAAGGACATCGCCCCCGGTGACGAGTGGAGCTTTCCTCTCAGCCTTACCAACGTCGACGGCAAGGTGTTGTTCGCCGCCGAGGATGTGCGCAACAACGTCGAGCTGTGGAAGAGCGACGGCACGGCCTCCGGAACCACGCTGGTCAGGGACATGAACCCCGTCGGTGGCAGCAGCCCGCGCGAGCTCACCAGCGTCGACGGCACCGTGTTCTTCACCGCCGAGGACAACACCAACGGGCGCGAGCTGTGGGCCAGCGATGGCACAACCGCCAACACCAACCTGGTCGAGGACATCCGACCCGGCCCGGGCACCGGCGGACCCTCTGCCCTGACCAACTTCAACAACACCCTGTTCTTCGTCGCCGAGGACGGCACGAGCGGCATCGAGCTGTGGACGAGCGATGGCACCGCCGCCGGTACCGGCGTGTTCAAGGACATCCAACCCGGCCCGGAGAGCGGCGCTCCGTTCGCGCTGACCGCCGTCGAGGGCGCCGTGTTCTTCGGCGCAAACGACGGCACGACCGGTGCCGAGCTGTGGAGGAGCGACGGCTCTCCCGCCGGCACCACCCTGGTCAAGGACATCCGGCCCGGCCCGGGGGCCAGCATCCCCACCGATCTGGCCAACATCAACGGCACGCTCTTCTTCGTCGCCATGGACAGCGTCTACGGGGACACCGCTAACGGCTTCGAGCTCGGGAACAGGGAGCTATGGAAGAGCGACGGCACGCCCGCCGGAACCACCCAGGTCAAGAACATCCAAGCCGACCCCGAGGGCAGCGACCCCTCGCAGCTCACCAACGTAGGCGGCACCCTCTTCTTCGTGGCGTTCGACGATGCGAACGGGCGCGAGCTATGGACGTCCGACGGCACAACTACCGGCACGACCCTGGTCAAGGACATCCGACCCAACACCGACAGCAGCGATCCCAGGCGCCTCCTCAGCGTCGATGGCACCCTGTTCTTCTCCGCCCGCGACGGCGCAAACGGCAATGAGCTCTGGCGTTCTGCGGCGGACACCGACGCTGATGGCGCTCCCGACGCTTCGGATAACTGTCCGACGTCCAACCCCAGCCAGGCCGACAGCGACGGCGACGGCCAGGGCGACGCCTGCGACGCCGACGACGACAACGACGGGTTCGGGGACGCCGCCGACGCGTGTCCAATCGTTGCGGGAACCGCCGCCGGTTGCCCCGACGGGGACGGGGACGGGCTTCTCGATTCCTCAGACAACTGCCCGACTGAGGCCGGACCACCCTCCAACGGTGGCTGCCCGGTGCTGGCGCCTCCGCCGAATACGGGCGCCGCCTGCGAGAAGGCCGAAGACAGGCTCGCCGCCGCGAAGAAGAAGTTGAAGGCGCTGAAGCACAAGGACGCGAGCGATGGCGCGATCAAGAAGGCGAAGAAGAAGGTGAAGAA
>DATMDV010000002.1:0-5884 GCA_035557475.1 Ilumatobacteraceae bacterium | reverse complement strand
TGGCGGTACGGGCTCGGCGAGGTGTACCGGTCGTTGTCGGGTCGGGCGATGGCGAAGCAGCTGCAGCGGATGTTTCCCGACATCCGCGCCGCCGACCTCGAACGGGCGGGTGCCGGCGTGCGCGCCCAGGCCGTGCGACGCGACGGCGGGTTGGTCGACGACTTCTTGTTCGTGCAGAACGATCCGGCGGTGCTGCACGTGCTGAACGCGCCCTCGCCGGCCGCCACGGCGGCGCTCCCGATCGGCGCCGAGATCGTGCGCCGCCTCACCGGCGAGCACGTCCCGCCGTTCGAATAGAGGTCAGTCGGGCTCGACGTGCCCGGTCAGCCGGGCTCGGCTTCGTGACCGGCGGGGCGGCGCAGGCCGCGGTAGGCGTTGCCGGCGTCCATCTCGCCCGTCACGACCTGGTAGATCGCGTCGTGCACGGGCAGGTCGAGCTCGTACTGTTCGGCCAGGTCGTGGGCCGTCACGGCCGTCTTGAGGCCCTCGGCGACCATGTTCATCGCCGACGTGATCTCGGCGAGCGTGCGCCCGGCGCCGAGCTGCTCGCCGACCGTTCGGTTGCGGCTGTGCGGGCTGATGCACGTCGTGACGAGATCGCCCATGCCGGCGAGGCCCGCGAACGTCGCCGCCTCGCCGCCCATCGCGACGCCGAGTCGCGTCAGCTCGGCCAGGCCGCGGGTCATCACCATCGAGCGGGTGTTGTCGCCGACGCCGAGGCCCTGGGCGATGCCGCAGGCGATGGCCACGACGTTCTTGAGCGCTCCACCCAGCTCGCAGCCGACGACATCGTGGTTGGTGTAGATGCGGAACACACCGCGGCGCATCACGTGCTGCAGGGCCTTCGCCACGGCGAGGTCGGGCGTGGCGATCACACTCGCCGCCGCCTGCCCACTCATGATCTCGCGGGCGATGTTGGGACCGGTGAGGGCGGCCGCCGGATGGCCGGGCAGCACGTCGGCGATGACCTGTGTCATGCGCAGCAGCGATTCCTGTTCGAGGCCCTTGGCCAGGCTGACCACCGGGATCCACGGGTGGATCCACGGCCGCGCCTGCTCGAGCGTCGCCCGAAAGGCCGTCGTGGGGACACCGACGATCAGCAGCTCGGCCTGGGCCACGGCCTTCTCCAGATCGGCGGTCGCCAACAGGTTCACCGGCAGTTCGAAGCCCGGCAGGTACGACGCGTTCGTGTGCTCGCGCTCGATCTCCTCAGCCGTGTCGGGGTTGCGCGCCCACAGCATCGTCGGGTGACGGGCGGCGAGCAGTGTCGCCACCGTCGTCCCCCACGACCCGGCTCCCAACACCGTCACCTGCATAGGACGGCCAGGCTACGTGACCGCCGACCCCGCCGACCCCGCCGTTCTGTCTGCTTCATCCGCGCCGCCGCTTCGTTTCGAGCAGACAGTTCAGGGAAACTCCGGGGACGGCGGCGTCACATGTTCGCCCCTACATGTTGATGGAGTTGCGGGTCGTCTCGACGAGCTCGGCGAAGTCGGCGAGCTCATCGGGGGAGAGGACGGCGAGATGGGCGGCGACGATTTGCGTCGTCAACCGCTCGGCGTCGATCCGCGCTGCCCACACCTCGTCGGCGTCGCGGTACGGACCGGGCCAGCCGAGGTGCTCCGCCCACGCCGGACCCGAGCGCGGCGGCGGAGCGGGCGACGCCAGGATCGCCTCGACGGGGGTGAGGCCACACGCCTGGACGGCGACGATGTGGGCGGCGCCGCGCATCTCGCGCAGGACGTGCATCGTGAGCGTGGCGCGGGCACCGACGTCGTCGGGCTGGGCGACGGATCGCCAAGCGGCGAACAGCACCCCGAGCGCTGGGCTGGCGCCGTCGGCGACCTGGCGGCCGAGGCGGTCGAGGCGCTCCATGCGTGCCGGGTCGAACTCGGAGAGCGCGCCGGAGCCCCATCCGGTGCAGCGCAACGCGTACGTCGCCGTGACCTGGCTCGGCGTCATGCCGACTGGGATGTGTTCCCACGCCTCGCGGACGGCGTCCGGAGCGATGAACGCGAGCGCCGCGGCGGCGATCTCGGGGTCGACGTCGCCGAGCGCCCCGGCCCGGCCGACGATCCAGTACTCCTCGCCGTCGCGGAAGCCGAGCGAGACGCCGAACTCCGCCGTCGATCGATCGAGCATCCACCCGCGCGAGAACTGCTGGATCGGTTTGAGGATCTGCTCGGCGGCCTCCACCAGATCGGTCCGTGACATCCGTGCTGCCCTTTCGCTCGCCCCACCGTGGCCGTTCACGGTCAGCCTCGCACACGCCATGTCGCGTGGACCGCAGCGGTCAGGTCTCGGCGACGCCGGCGTGGCGGACCTGATCGCGCCCCTCGGCGTAGTCCACCGGCTCGAACGCGATCAGACCGCGGCGCTCTGTGTAATGCGTAACTGATCTGTTACGCTTTGGCGGTGCACGTGGCGGCCGCGATCTCCGACCCGGTTCGCCGGCAGATCATGACGATGCTGAACGACCGGTCGATGGGCGCCGGCGCGATTGCGGCACGCTTCGAGATCAGCCGACCAGCTGTGAGCAGGCACCTGCGGGTACTCCGCGAGTGCGGACTCGTCGTCGACGAGTCCCGCGGCCGCGAGCGGCTGTACCGGCTCGAGAAAGGGCCGCTCGCTCAACTCGAGATGTGGTTGGACCAGTTCCGGGATCCGTGGCCCGGTCGTCTCGATGCCCTCGAGACCGAGGTGTACCGCGCCCGCCGCGATCGCCGAGCGATCGCCCCGACCCACAAGGAGAACACCGCATGAACCCCACACCGACCGGACGCCTGATCCTCACTCCGGATGGCCGAGACCTGCTGCTGACCCGTACGTTCCGTGCGTCGATCGACGATGTCTGGGCGAGCATCACCGAGTCGGACCGCACGGCTCGCTGGTTCGCCAGTTGGACCGGAGACGCGGCGCCCGGCAAGACGATTCGCTACACGTTGACGTTCGAGGAGGGCAGCGCACCGGCCGACATGACGATCGATGCGTGCGAACCACCACGTCACCTGGCGGTGTCGGCGGTCGACGATTACGGATCGTGGCGGCTCGAGGCGCACCTCACCGAGACCGACGGGATCACCGTGCTCCGCTTCGCCCATCATCTCGGAGCCGGACCCAACGTCGCCGAGGTGGGTCCGGGTTGGGAGTACTACCTCGACAACCTCGTCGCCTCACGCGAGGACGCAGCGCTGCCCGACTTCGAGGACTACTACCCGTCGCAGAAGGCGTACTACGAGCAACTCGAACGGGATCTGGACACCGGCGGCGCTTCCTGACGGTGCCGTTGCCAGAGTGCCGATCGGTCACGCGGTCCGGGGCAGCTGCACGGTGAATCGCGCCCCGCCGGTCGGTGCGTTGGAAGCGGTGAGGATTCCGCCGTGCCGGACGACGAGTTGGCGGGCGATCGTCAGGCCGAGCCCGCTGCCGCCGGAGTCGGCCGCTCGGGCGAAGCGGTCGAAGATCCTCTCGACGTCGCCGGTGATGCCGGGTCCGGTGTCGGCCACGACGAACGTGACCGACTCGGCGTCGGGGGTGATCGTGACGGTCACGGTCCCTCCGGGTGGCGTGTGGCGAATCGCGTTGGTAAGCAGGTTGGTCACCACCTGTCCGAGGCGCACCGGGTCGGCGTCGAGCTCGAGGGCCGCTGCGGCGCTGCCAACGGACGTGAGCGTGACGCCGCGTCGATCGGCGGTGGAGGCGATCGCCGCGATCGCGTCGTCGACCACGGCGCCGACCGAGATCGCCTCGCGGTGCAACGTGAGCTGACCGGCGTCGCCCAACGCGAGCGTGTGGAGGTCCTCGATCAGGCGGTCGAGCGTGTGGGTGTGGTCGAGCAGCGTGGTCAGGTGCGCGTCATCGCGCGGGTGGATGCCGTCGAGTTGCGCCTCGACCTCGGCCCGGACGACGGAGAGCGGCGTCCGCAACTCGTGGGTGATGTCGGCGAGGAAGCGACGCCGTGCCTCCTCTGACGCCTCCAGCCGGCCGGCCATGTCGTTGAACGCCCGTCCCAGCGTGCGCACCGCTCGCGGGCCACCCGGGTGCACACGCGCGTCGTAGTCGCCCCCGCCGAGACGCTCGGCACCGTCGAGCAGATCGCTGACCGGACGCGCGAGGCGGCGGTAGGCGATGAACGTGGCCACGATCGCGGCACCGACGACGGCGACGACGACCGGCGGTCCCGACCGCCCGTCCCGGCCCCCATCGGCGTTCCTGGCCATGACTCCGAACAGCACGCCGAACCCGATCCAGATCAACGTGACGACGACTGCGACGCGCAGGAATCGTCGCCGCCACCAGTACGCCCCTGGCGGCCCGTGGGGACCCCATGGGCCGCGCCAGTGGGCGCCGTGCCTCGCTGAGCGTCGCCCGACAGGACCGTGGTGACCCGTCACGACTCGGCCAGCCGGTAGCCGACGCCGTGGACGGTGACGAGCCGTCGCGGTCGGTGTGGGTCAGCCTCGATCTTGCGGCGCAGGTTCTTCACGTGGGCGTCGATGGCGCGTTCGCCGGCATCGACCGCAACGCCGTGAATCGTCTCGAGCAGCTGCCCGCGCGTGAAGACCCGGCCGGGCGCCGCCGCCATCCGCGCCAGCAGATCGAACTCAGTGGCGGTCACGTCGACCGACCGCTCGCCGACGGTGACGAGGCGGCGCGGTGGATCGACCACGAGGTCACCGACGACGAGCGGGCGGTCGGCGTCGAGGTCGTGCTCGTCGGCGAGGCCACTGCGGCGCAGCACCGCCCGTACCCGGGCGAGCAGCTCTCGCGGGCTGAACGGCTTGACGACGTAGTCGTCGGCGCCGAGCTCCAACCCGACCACCCGGTCGGCCTCGTCGGACCGGGCGGTCAGCATGATGATCGGGATCCGGTACGACTGTCGGATGGCGCGAGCGACGTCGAGTCCGTCGAGCCCGGGCAGCCCGAGGTCGAGCACGATCAGATCCGGCCGGATCGAGCGAACCTGGCGCAACGCTTCCTCACCCGAGTGCGCCGTCGACACCCGGTATCCGGCGTCGGCCAGGTAGTCCCGAACGATCTCGACGATCGCCGGCTCGTCGTCGACCACCAGCACGTGGTTCGCAGTTCTCATGATGCAGTTCCCATGATGCAGTCAGCGGGCAGGATGCTCGCGCACCCTGCCCGCTGGCCGGATCTCCACTGGCCGGACCGGACCTCAGGTGACCGGGTCGGTGCCCGACGGAGCGGGCGCCTCGTGTTGACGGCGATGCCATTCGCGCAGCTCGTCGTCGCGATACTCGCCGCGGCAGCGATACGGACCGCCGCGCCACCCGCCCCGGCGCGAGGCGAACAGCAGCACCAGCCCGATCACGATCAGCGGGAAGATCAGGAACCCGGGGCCGGGTCCGTGTCCTCCACCGTGCCAGCCGTAGCCGTCGGCCGGTACGAGCACGGTGCGGGTGGTGCCCTCACCGTTGGCGACGACCTCGCCGACCACCTCGACCGTGCGGTCGCTGCGCTCACCGGCGCGGTAGGCGCCGACGCCGACGCTGACCAGCACGGCCGTGGTCAACAGCCCGGCGGCGATGCCGGCCAAGATCTTCCTGTTCATCTCTCCATCTCCTTGTCTCGGGGGTGGTTCCACGATGACAACGAGTTGTGAAGCGGATGTGAGCGAGTTGCGGAGACTTGGAGGGATCCGTCTCGGTCGAGCCGAGACGCGAGCACCGCCAACGTCGCGAGGCCCGGGACTAGCCTCCGACGCGGTGACGACCGGCGCAGATCGAGAGGCGATCGAGCGCTGGTTCGTCCGACGTGGGGTCCCGCACTTCATCGCCGACTACCAGGCGACGACGAACGTCTGGACCCGCGCGTTCCCCGCCTTGGTCGTGTTGTTCGTGGTCGGGATCGCCGCCGAGTTGGG
>DATMDV010000001.1:0-6578 GCA_035557475.1 Ilumatobacteraceae bacterium | reverse complement strand
GCGGGGTTCCTGCAACTCGTTGGCGTGGCCGACACCGATGCCCAGGCCTTCGAGGAGTTCTCAGCGCACGTCGAGTACTTCTACCACAAGTGCCTGCATCTGCCGCCGGAGTACATCGCCCCGCCGGGGTACATGGACTACAAGAGCTTGGTCAACCTGTTCACGTCGGGCATGTTGGAGTACTCGGACTTCACCGTCGACCTCAAGCCGTTGTCGGCCAAGGACATGATCGAAAAGGGCTTCGCCGTGGTCGGCAGCGTGGCCACGGTGCGCGAGCAACTCGCTGCGATCGCCAAGCGCTTGAACATCGGCCACCTGATGACCGTCCTCCAGTTCGGTTCGATGCCGCACGACCTCGCGATGCGGAACATCGAGCAGTTCGGGCAAGAGGTCCTTCCCCAGCTCCAGCCGATCTGGCAGGACAAGGGTTGGGAGAACTCGTGGTGGCCCGTTGCCGCCAAGGCCTGAGCGGCATTTCGCGAGCTGAAGATTCCGTGATTCGTCCGAGAGGAGAGACCACATGGCGCCGCCCGCAGTAGAGACCGTGTCCGTCAAGCATTGCGACTTCGAAGCGAAGGTGAAGGTGGGCGGAAGCGGACCGCCACTCGTGTACCTCCACACGGCCGGTGGACCGATGTGGGACGGCTTCCTCGACGTCCTCGCCGAGGAGCACACGGTGTACGCCCCCGACCATCCCGGCACGGGCGACACCGCCCGCGACTCGATCCACGGTGTCGACACGCTGTGGGACCTGATCCTCATCTACGACGAGTTGCTGGCATCCCTCGAGCTGTCGTCGGTGCCGATCGTCGGCAGCTCGTTCGGGGGGATGATGGCGTGCGAGCTGGCGGCCCACAAGCCCGAACGGATCAGCAAGATGGTGCTGTTGGACCCGATCGGCCTGTGGCGCGACGACGCTCCGGTCACGCCATACATGATCGTGCCCCAGCAGGACCTGCCGTCGACGTTGTTCCACAACATGGACGCCAAGCCGGTGCAGGACTTCCTCACGATGCCGACCGATCCCCAGGAACTGGGCATGCGGATCGCCGAGTCTGTCTGGGCACTGGGGACGACCGGCAAGTTCGTCTGGCCGATCCCCGACAAGGGGCTGAAGAAGCGCATGCACCGCATCACCGCCCCCACCCTCATCATCTGGGGACGCCACGACCGGCTCATCTCATCGGTGTACGCCCAGGAGTTCGCCGACCGGATCGCCGACGCTCGCGTCGAGATCATCGAGGAGGCGGGTCACGTGCCGCAGTGGGAGGCGCTGGAGAAGGTCGGTCCGCTCGTCACCCAGTTCCTCTCCGGCTGACCGGCGTCGGACCTCACACGTCGAACTGGATGATCCGGTCGGCGATGTTCAGGGCCGCCGGGTCGTGGCTCGCCACCAACACGCCGGCGCCGTCGGCCGCGGCGCGCTCGATCGCGGCCATCACGACCTCGGCGTGTGTGGCGTCCTGGTGGCTGGTCGGCTCGTCGGCGAGGAGCAGGGTCGCCGGCATCGCCACCGCGCGGGCCACCGCCAGTCGTTGTTGCTGCCCGACCGAGATCTCCCCGGGGCGCCGTCCGGCTTGCTCACCGATCGCGAGGCGCTCGATCACATCGTCGGCGGTCGCCATGGCGTCGTGCGGCGTGGCGCCCGCCAGTCGCAGCGGCATGGCGACGTTCTCGCGCACCGAGAGCTCGGCCACGTTGGAGAGCACCTGCGGCACGATCGACGTGTGCCGCCACTCGCGCCACGCATCGGCAACGGCCCACTCGCCGAAGCGCACCACACTGCCATGATCGGCCGCACACCAACCGGCGAGGATCGCGAGCAGCGTGCTCTTGCCGCTGCCCGAGCGGCCTTGCACGACGATCAGTTCACCCGCGGCAAGGTCGAGCGAGATCGGTTCGAGACCGCTCGACCCGCCCCACCGTTTGGTCACGTCGCGCAGCGACAGGATCGTGTTCACGACACGCGCCTTCCGTGGTCGAGCCGCACGATCACGTCGGCCTCGTCCAGGATGTGCGTGTCGTGGCTCGCGACAACGAGCGTCGCGCCCCGATCCGCGGCGGAACGCATCGCGTCGACCATCGTCGCGGCGTTGCTCCGGTCGAGCGAGGCGGTTGGTTCATCGGCGACGACGAGCGGCGGATCGCCGGTCATCGCGCATGCGAGCGCCAATCGGAGTTGCTCGCCTCCGGAGAGCTGGCGGATCCGCTTGGTGCCGGAGCCGCCCAGCCCGACCGCGGCGAGGCGGGCATGAACATCCTCGGCCGTCAGCCGGGCGCCCGATCGCACCTTGCCTGCCCACGCGAGGTTGCCTGCCGCGTCGAGACGTTCCAGCAAGTTGTCGGGCGGCAGCGGCAACACGATGCCGATCGATCGGCGGCGGATCCGACGCCGATCGCGCGAGCTGGCCGAGTGGATGGGGCGGCCATCGAGCTCGACGACACCGCTGTCGGGGCGATCGAGACAGGCGAGGAGTCCGAGCAACGTCGACTTGCCCGATCCCGACGGCCCCGCGATCACGGTCATCCGGCCGGACTCGATCACGACGCTCACGTCGTCAAGGGCAACGACGGGCGTACCGGCCGCTGGATAGCGGCGCGACACACTGCGGGCCACCGCCGCCTCAGTTGCCACCGCGCATCACCTCCATCGGGCGCGTCCTCGCGATCGCCACGAGCGAGAGCGCGGCCAGGGCGAGCATCGTGGCCAGTGCAGCGCCAGCTGCGACGCCGACGCTGTCGACGTCGAGGATCGTACGGGCGGGCGGCTCCAACTGGCGGAGCGTGTCGAACCTCGGCACTGCGACGCGCAGGGCCAGCCAGCCGAAGAGCAGTCCGAGCGCGCCACCCAGCACCAGTGGGATGCCGAGCTCGGTGAGGACCGCCGCCGTCTCGTTCCGGAGCCGCATGCCCATCCGGCTCGTCAGGGTCCACGTCGCCTGACGGGCGCGGCGGCCGGCGGAGAGCACCAACAGCTGTGCCATCAACGTGGCGCACCCGACCATGATGGCGAACACACTCAGGGGCGCGTAGGCCCAGCCGACCGCCTTGTAGCTCGTCACGTCGAACACCTCGTGGGCGGTGTCGAAGCGGCCCGGCGCGAAGCCGGCGGCCTCGAGGACGGCGAGCGCGTCAGTCGGAGGATCGCGGAGCCAGACCGAGCTGCGGACCTCGAGACCGGTCGCGCGAAGTACGTCGAGGTCGACGACGACGAGTGTCGTGCCGTTGGAGAACCCCGGGAACCAACGCGCCGTGCCGACCTGCTCGATCGCCGCGGCCGGTCCACGCCGCGTCGAGAATTCGGATCCGCCTCCGACGGGTCCGACCACGACGGCGCGCATGGTGGGTAGCTCGTCGCTGGAACCGTTCGGCAGTTCGACGGGTGCGTCGGCCGAGAGCGGATCGAGAAGTTCGGCGAGCGACGATCCTGACGCGTCGTCGCGCCAACGGACCACGTCCTCGAACGTGGCACGGTCGACACCCAGCAGCTCGGCCCGCCGACCGTCGAGCTGACCCTCGACCGTCGCTACCTGCGTGGCGCGACCCGCGAGCTCGGCGGGAAGATCGCCGAGCTCGTCGGTGCGGACGGTCATGTCGGCGCCGACGAAGGTCTCCGACTTGTCGATGAGCATCTGCTCCGCGCTTGCCGTCAACGAGTTCGAGACGACGTACGACCCCACGCCGAGCGCGATCGCCAGTGTCAGCATCGTGTACGCGCCCGATGCGTGGGCGATACGGCGCACGCCGAGCAGCAGCGGCACCGGCAGCCGCCCGCCGGTGCGGGCGCTCCCGCGCAGCACCGCGTTCAGCGGTCGTGCGAGCAGCGCCAGCGGGGCCAGCACCGCGAGCTGCGGGAACGCCTGCGCAAGAAGGTCACCACCGCGTGCCTCGGGACCGCTCAGCCTGACCCCGCCCACGTCGTCGAGCCGCACGAACGACGCGATTGCGAGCCCGATCGGGATCAGCTCCCACGGCACCAGCCGGTGGCGGCGGATGGGACGGCGGTCGACGGTTCGGGCCGTCGCCACCGCCGCGACTGTGGCGACGAGCGCGATCGCGACGACGACACCGAGCAACGACGATGCGACCGCGATCCGGACCGGTCCGGTTTCGAGCTCCGGCGTCGGGCCGAACACACGGATCCCCGCGAACGCGACCACGACACCCAACGCCCCACCGAGCGCGACCGGCAGCAACTCGCCGGCTGCGAGACGCGCCGCGAGCGCCGGCGGACCGACGCCGCGCAGCACGCGGAGCCGGAGATCGCGGCGACGCTCCCGCGCCAGCATCACTCCGGAGGCCACCAGCAGGCCGGCCGCGGTGAGGATGCCCCCCAGCTCGACCGGCGCGAGTGATCGGGCCACGAGATCACGCTGGCCCTCGGCGCGCGAGATCACGGTCGGGAGGTTCGACACGATCTGGCTGCCGTCGTCGCCGAAGCCCAACTCCCTGGCGTACCGGGTGTTGAGCTGCTCGAAGCCGCCGAGGAGCTCGGTGGCGTCATCCAGCGTCATGCCGTGCGGGTCGGGCCGGACCTCGAGGGTGCGGTCGGACGGAATCAGCGCCATCGTCACGGCATCGACGAACACCGCCGGGCGGGGTCGGTCACCGAGGTTGCTGAGGCGGAAGAACTCACGCATGCCGCACCAGTAGTCGGGTTCGGGTCGCGTGATGTCGGCGTACGTGCCGGCGACGTGGAACGTCTTCCACGTCGCCTGGTCGCGCGCCGGCTGACCGGTTTCCCGGTCGATCACCAGCGTTTCGGACGGGACGCGGACGTAGAAGTCGCGATCACGTCCGTTGAACGAGTCCACGGTCCACTCGGGCACCAGCGCATCGAATTCGCCCAACGTGGGAGGGTCGCCGGGGAGCTGTTCGTACTGGCCCTCGCGATGGAAGAAACGCAGCGTCGGACCCGTCACCTGGTCGGTGCTCGGCGAGTACACCATCACCGCCGTCGACGTCGTGACGACTGGTGGTTGGGCGTGATCCAACCCGGCGATGATCGCGGCCAACTGCTCCTCGACGAGCGCGATCGGCTTGCCGCCGAACGTCAACGTGCCCGCCTGGCCGAGGAACATGTAGAGCCCCGCGTCGGCGAGACACATCTGCGACAACTGCAGCTGCACCGACTCGCTGCCGACCGACGAGACGTACAGCGGAGCGCCCGACACACACACCGTGAGCACCCCGGCGGCGGCTGCTATCGCAAGTCGCGCCCCGCCTCCCACCCGGCACATGCTGCCACGGCGCTCCTAAACTCGACGTCATGAGCTCCGCCGAACATGCTGACTTCGTGAACATCTACAAGGCCTTTCCGGCCGGGTACAGAGGAATGCAGGCGCTCGAGGACGCCGTCAAGAACGGCCCGCTCGACCCCGTGATCCGCGAGCTGGTGAAGCTGCGGGCATCGCAGGTCAACGGGTGCGCGTACTGCCTCGACATGCACTACAAAGACGCTCGGCTCGCCGGCGAGTCCGAGGAGCGGTTGTACATGCTCCCCGCGTGGCGCGAGGCGAAGGTCTACACCGGCGCCGAACGGGCGGCGTTGGCGCTGACCGAGGAGATGACGTTGATCGCCGACGGACACGTCCCCGCCGATGTCGAGGCCGAGGCTCGGGCCCAGTTCGACGACGAGACCTACGCGGCGCTCGTGTTCATGGTGGTCGCGATCAACGCGTGGAATCGCCTCGCCATCACCAGCCACTCGCCGGCCGGCACCTACCAGCCGAAGGTCGAAGCCAACGCCTGACCACACCCTCAACCCCTGTTTGTGTCACCGACATCGGCGAGGGTCGCCGGCATCTGTGACACAAACGATGGGTTGCGCGGGTTCAGCCGTTCAGCAACGCCTCGGTGTCGGTGACGACGCTGAAGCGATCGGCGAGCTCGGCGAGCGCGATCTCGTGGACGACCTGGGCCGCGATCGGCCCGCCGGTGCCGATCGACGGAAGCGAGCGTGTTGCGGTCGCATCACTCACGACCATCGCGTCGAGACCGAGATCGAGCGCCGCGCGGGCGGTCGAGCTGACGCACATGTGGGTCATGAACCCGCACAGCACGAGGCGCGGGTCGCCGAGCTGCTCGATCGCTGATCGCAGCTCGGTGCTGGCGAACGCGTTCGGGAACGACTTGCCGATCACCGACTCGCCGGAGATCGGTGCGACCTGCTCGATGATCTCGCCGCCCTCGCCGGGCGCGAACAGCCCGCCGGGACGTCCGCAGTGGGCGACGTGGATGACCGGCGCGCCGAGTGCGCGCGCCGCATCGAGGAGCCGCCGGATCTGCTCGACCGCAGGCCCGACCGCGGGGAGCGGCAGCTGACCGTCGAGGTACTCGTGTTGGGCGTCGATCACGACGACCGCGGTACCGGCCAGCCCGTCGGCGCGAGTTGGCAAGCCACCGAGCTCGCGCAGTGTCTGCGGATGCTTCTCGTGTGGCATCGGACGACCGCTCAGCCCATCTTCTTGAGCAGGTTGAGGAGGTCGTCGGCGTGCTCCTCCTCGACGGCGAGGATGCTCTCCATCATGCGCCGCGTCGTCGGATCGTCGTCGCCGAGCCACTTGATGATCTCGCTG